>CAZMFX010000025.1:0-27088 GCA_964565625.1 uncultured bacterium | reverse complement strand
GCTACAGGTCGCCGCGGTCGCCAGCGTCGCCATGCGGACTGGAGGAGAGACCGCAGGAAGCCTCACTGTCCACAACGCCACGCCGAGAGAGTGGTCCCAGCTCGAGGTCGACCTGCTCGTCGAGGTGGCCTTCCGCGTCGCCTGGGCGCTAGAGAGCGCGAAGTCCCAGTTGGACATGCGCAGGCTCAGCGACTCGCTCAAGGCCCAGATCACAGCACGCACGGTGGAGCTGAAGCGCAGCGAAGCCGTCAGGAAGGCGATCCAGGAGACGCTGACAGAGGCGACCAACTTCCGGAACAGCGTGATAGAGCGCTTGAACGCCGCGAAGAGCCGGAGCGCCAGGAACGAGAAGGGATCGCCTCTGACCCCAAGGGAGCTTCAGGTTTTGGTGCGAATGGCTTCAGGCAAGTCGGACGAGGTCATCTCGACCGAGCTTGGCATCGCTCGACGAACCGTGAGGAACCACATCACCAACATCTACGGCAAGCTCGACGTCAGGTCGCGTGCCCAGGCGATCGTCTGGGCCCAGGAGCATGGCGTGGTCGGCTAACCCGCCAGGTCGAGTACCCTGCCGCTCCAGCCACAGCTCGAGCAGCGGGCAGAGTCGTCATCATCCCAACCCGAGCCGGCGATAAGCTCGTCTACGACGACCATCTCCTCGGACCCGGGAGCGATCTCGACCTCGTAGAGCACGTCGACGTGCGAAACGATCGTCACCCGGTGAGAGAGACAGATGGGGCAGAGGCCCCGGCGGTGCTCGGCTGCGACATCGGAGGGGAAAGTGCGGAGCGTCGCCATAACGCGCAGAAGCTACCTCCGCGCGTCTTACAACGTTCTTAGGTAGTCATGCGCCAAGACTTGGTGCCGGGAGCGGGGCTCGAACCCGCACGCCCTTGCGGGCGGCAGATTTTAAGTCTGCTGCGTCTACCGGTTCCGCCATCCCGGCATGGGACGGCCGTGATTATCGCATCCGTACGGCCCGGAGGGCTAAGCCGGCGCGCCCGCGGGATGGACACACCGCTCAGCCGCCCTGGACCTCCCAGCCTTTGGACCGCTCAACAGCCGTTGCCCACCTCTCACGCATGGCCGTCCGCTTCGCCTCGTCCATACGCGGCTCGAAGCGCTTGTCCTCGCGCCATAGAGACGCGACCTCGGTCTCGTCGCTCCACACCCCGACGGCGAGGCCCGCGAGGTAGGCGGCTCCCAAAGCCGTCGTCTCGACCACTTCGGGGCGAACTACGGTAACGCCTGCCACGTCCGCCTGGAGCTGCATCAGCAGGTCGTTGCCCGCCGCTCCGCCATCGACCCGCAGCTGCGTCATCGGTAGGCCGGAGTCCTGACGCATCGCGTCAACGACGTCCGCCACTTGGAGCGCGATGCCGTCAAGCGCCGCCCTGGCGATGTGGCCGGCAGTCGTACCCCGCGTCACGCCCAGTACCGCTCCTCTCGCATACGGGTCCCAGTGTGGGGCACCGAGTCCCGTTAGGGCGGGAACGAAGGCCACGCCGCCGGAGTCCTCGACGCTCAGGGCCAGGGCCTCGACGTCCGACGAGCGGCGGATGACGCCAAGGCCGTCACGCAGCCACTGGACGACAGCACCGGCCGTGAAGACGCTGCCCTCGAGAGCGTATATCGGGGACCCCGTTCCGTCACCCCCGCGCCTCGTCCACCCGACTGTGGCGAGCAGCTTGTTCGCCGAGAGCGTGGGCTCCCCGCCGGTGTTGAGCACGAGGAAGCAGCCCGTCCCGTACGTGTTCTTGGCCGATCCGGGCTCGAAGCACGCCTGCCCGAACGTGGCAGCCTGCTGATCGCCTGCCAGCGCCGCGAGCGGCACGCCGGCAAGTGGCCCGTGGGAGATCTCGGCCACCACGCCGGAAGTGGGGAGCGCTTCCGGTAGCACCGCACCGGGGACCCGGAGGAGGCTGAGGAGCTCATCGCTCCACCTCAGGTCGTGGATGTCGAACAGGAGCGTCCGCGAAGCGTTGCTCACGTCGGTCGCGTGCACAGCCCCGGACGTCAGCCTGGCCGTGAGCCATGTGTCGACGGTGCCGAAGGCGAGCTCGCCCGCCTCGGCGCGCTCCCGCGCGTTCGGGACCTCATCGAGGAGCCAGGCCAGCTTCGTGCCAGAGAAGTACGGGTCGAGCAGCAGGCCCGTAAGCTCTCGTACGCGCGGCTCGACGCCCTCGGCGCGCAGCTCGTCCACCACGCCGGCGGTGCGCCTGTCCTGCCACACGATCGCGTTGTGCACGGGCTCGAGGGTGCGCCTGTCCCACAGGAGGGTCGTCTCGCGCTGGTTGGCGATGCCGACTGCCGCGAGGTCGGAGGACTGCAGCCCGGCGCGCGAGAGGGCCTCTGCCGCCACGCCGATCTGCGACGACCAGATGTCAGCTGGGTCGTGCTCAACCCAGCCGGGTCGGGGGTAGTGCTGCTCGAACTCCTTCTGCGCGACGGCGACCGGCTTGCCTGCCCTATCGAAGACGATCGCCCGCGAGCTCGTCGTGCCCTGATCGAGCGCCAGTACGTGGTCCTTCACAGCTTCATCGGTTCGGTGAGCCGGACCTTCGCGTAATCGCGCTCACCGAGCAGCTGCCTCCCGAGCATCTCCTCGGTCAACGCCATCGTGCGGAAGCGAGCGGTGACGTGTGTCTGGTGTCTTCCAACGGAGAAGGTACCGACTATCGCCCTGCGCTCGTCGTCGACCTGCGCGCTGCGGCTCGTCGCGAGCCGCACTGTCAGCCTGCCGATGGCTGTGAACGTGTGGATCATCACGCCCGTCTCGCCAAGACGCGCGACGGCGCTCACGCCTGCGCCCGGGCCGGCGGGCGCGACGACGGTGCGGACGAGCGGCTCCTCGTCGGACTCGAGCCGCCTCATGGCACCGCGGACGTAGTCCTCGACGACCTCGAGAGAACCGAGCTTGTCGACGTCGGCTGCGCGGCCGTCCAGCACCACCTGAGTGCCGTACGCGAGCAGGTCGCGCCTGCCCTCGGCTTCCTCTCCAGTGCCGTGCGGACGAGGTTCTCCTCTGGCTTGGTGGTCTTGCATCTAGCCTCAGCCTTTCACACCGCCGGCCGTGTGCTGGCCGGTAAGCGAGTTCTGGAACGAGTAGAAGATGACGAGGATGGGGATGCTCCCCAGGACCGACGCCGCGGCCATCGTGCCCCACTGCGTGGCGAACTGGTTGGTCGTGAAGTTCCGCAGGCCCACCCCGACCGTCCACAGCTCCTGACCGACGAGCAGCGTGTTCGCGAGGATGAACTCGCTGTACGTGCCGATGAACTGGTTGAGGAAGATGAACAGCAGCATCGGGACGCTCACCGGCATCACGACGCGCAGGAACGCGCCGAACCGCGTGGCGCCGTCGACCATCGCCGACTCCTCGAGGGCCGGGCTTATCGAGTCTATGTACCCCTTGAAGATCCATGTGCTGAAGGCGATCGCACCGCCGGAGTAGGCGAGGATCAACCCGGTGAACGTGTTGAGGAGGTCGAGGCGGCTCATGAGGTAGAAGATCGCGACGAGGGCCATGAACGTCGGGAACATCTGCACGAAGACGAAGGTGAGCAGCGTCGAGTAGCGGCCCTCGAAGTTGAGTCGCGAGAACGCGTAGCCCGCAGGCGTGGCGAGCGCGACCGCCAGCAGCCCTGTGATGCCGGAGACGAGCAGCGTGTTCCGTATGTAGAGGGGCACCATGCCGCCGATGCTCGCCGGCAGCCTGCGGCCGTCGGACAGCCCGTAGAACTGGCCGGGGCGCACCGTCACGATGAGCAAGGCAGCGGCTACGACGATCACGATGCCGAGCCGGCCGCGCACAGCGTCGACCCGGCCGGCGGAGAGCCCCCAGTACCTCGCGCCCACGGTCACGGCCACGATGCCCAGGACAGCCAGCACGAGCACGGCGAACAGGACGATCTGGTACCACTCGACGTGGAACTCCTGCAGCACCTTCAGGTACTGGATCGTCGAGACCCTCTCCGGGTCTGGCATCACGCCTGCGCGCACCAGCAGGTTCCCCTCACGGGGCAGCGCCGTCGCGAGCGTGTTGTTCCTGTTGAAAGAGACGGCCAGCAGGTACACGACGGGGTAGAGCACGAGGAGGATCACGACCCACATGAAGACGTGAGTCCCCATGGTCAGCGCGTACCTTCCCGCTCTCAAGGGTCGCGTCGCCAGACCGTAAAGGTATGAGAGCGCAGCTACCCCGCCGACCGCCAGCCCGAAGATACCGAGGAACCGCTG
Source organism: uncultured bacterium (assembly GCA_964565625.1). GTDB lineage: Bacteria > Deinococcota > Deinococci > Deinococcales > Trueperaceae > DASRWD01. The sequence goes on along the minus strand of CAZMFX010000025.1, from coordinate 22,849 downwards.
CCAACCTCCTGGGATGACCAGCATGCGGTTGCGGACGATCGTCTCGGGAGCCGTGGAAATGAGCAGGTATATGCCCACCACGACGACGACGGCGACCGCCGCCATGCTGGCGTAGTGCAGCCTCGAGCCGTACCTCACGTTCGCGCCTCGTCCTTCAACGCGCCCGTCACCTTGAAGTTCATAAGGCTGACGGCGAGCGTGATCACGAAGATGATGAGTGAGATCGCGGATCCCAGACCGTACGCGTAGCCGCCCTGACTGCGGAACGCCTCGTTGTATGCCCAGCTGATCAAGATATCCGTCCCCCTGGCCGTTGGCGTGCCCCACGGCACGGGCGGCCCGCCGTCGTTGAGCAGGAAGATGATGTTGAAGTTGTTGAAGTTGAAGGCGAAAGCGCTGAGGGTCACGGGCACGAGGGCGCTGCGGAGCAGCGGCCCGGTCACGCCCCAGAACGAGCTCCAGGCGTTCGCTCCGTCGACGCGTGCGGCCTCGTATACCTCGTCCGGTATGGCAGCCAACGCTCCCAACGTCGCGGTGAGCATGAACGGCAGCCCGAGCCACAGGTTCACGAGGAGCAGCGCGCCCTTGGCGGCAAGGTGGTTCCCCAGCCAATCGATCGGGACCGCTCCTAAGTCCAGCAGCGCGAGCAGCCGGTTTATGACGCCGAAGTTCTCGTTCAGGAAGCCCTTCCACACCTGGATGGTGATGACGCTAGGCAACGCCCACGGGACGATGAGGAGGGTCCTGTACAGGTTGCGGAACCTCAGGGACTTGTTGTTGAGGAGCACGGCGAGGAAGACGCCTGCCGCCAGGTTGAAGATGACGGTGAGGAAGGCGAACGCGACGTTCCACGCGAAGACGGGGAAGAGCGCGCGGGAGGCCTGTGCCGCGATCGCCCTGAAGTTGCGCAGGCCGACGAACCCGAAGTCGTTGTACCTGGCGATGCTCTCGGGCTCGAGCCCTTCCCGCAGCGGTCCTTCGAGCACGAGCCTGTCGCCGAGGTCCTGGGAGATGACCACCTGGAGAGGCTGCCTGTCGAGTCGGACGGCAACCGACTCGAGGTCCGGCTCGCTCGGCGGCACGCGCTCGAGCGTGAGCGCGTTCCCGTCCTGCTCTACTACCCGCACGTCCATCTCGAACCCGAACTCGGGCAGCATGAGCGAGACGGTCTCGATAGACCTGCCCTCAGGTGGCGCCTCGGCGAGCGTCAGCACGTTGCCGTCGAGCGACACGCCCGCGGTCTCGAACTCGCCTGATGCGTAGACGACCGCTCGGACCCCGTTGCAGCCGTCCCTCAGGTCGGCGCAGTCGAGAGCGGCCGGGTCGGCGATAGTGAGGTCGGTCCCGTCCACGGAGACGATCTCCGTTCGGGTCGTGGGGTTGAGCTCGCCGTTGCGGATGCCCGCGTAGTCGGTGAACGCCAGCCCGATCGTGAGCACGACAGGGAAGAACGTGAAGGTAAGCAGGAACACTATGGCGGGCAGCAGGTAGTACCACGGCATGAGCCATTCGAAGCGCCGCGCGAACTCCCGCAGCACGACGATCAGCACCATCAGCCCGAAGACGATCCCGACGTACGCCGGCATGTCTGCGTACGCGATCCGCGCTGCCGCGACGAAGGCGACGCCCGCCACGACGGACGCGAGCAGCGCGACGAAGAGGAGCGCCAACGACTTGACGACGCCCCCCGCCGTGGTGCGGCTGCGCGCCAGGTTCTCCTCGACCGGCCGAGATATGTCTATGTCCGCCGACCCCCTACATCAGGGCCAGGGGTCTTTTAGCCCCTGGCCCAACTACCGCTGACTGGTATCACGCCCAGTTCGGGCTCACGTCGGTCAGCGACCGAGTATCTGGTCTACCGCTCTGGTCAGCAGCTCCGACGGGTTGGAGCTCTCGGAGTCGACGAGGACCGTCAGAGCGTCGAGCATCGGGTTCCAGACGTTGCCCATCTCCGGGATGTTCGGCATCGGCTCGGCATTGAGCAGCGCTGCGCCGAAGCCCGCGATGATGGGGTCGCCCTGCACCTGCTCGAGTGCTGAGACCGATGCCGGGATGCGGCCGGAGAGCCGGGCGAGCGATACCTGGGCGTCGCTGCGGGTGAGCCACTTGGCGAAGTTCGCGGCTTCGACCTTCAGATCGCTGAACTGGTTGACGAGGGCGCCCTGCACGCCCATGAAGCCGGAGAACGGCGTGCCGTCTGCGAGCGGCGGCATGGGCACGACGCTCACGTCGAGACCGGCGTCCTGGTAGGAGGGGATGGACCACGGGCCGGTGTAGATCATCGCCAGCGCGCCGTCGATGAACAGGCCGTTCGCGACGTCGAAAGTGGTGCCGGATGGGATCAGGTCGAGCCCGAAGCGGAGCTCCTTGAGGGCTTCTGCTCCCTCGACCGCACCCTCGTTGTCCAGGCCGACGTCTGTTGGCACGAGCGAGCCGGATGCGTCGCGACCGAACACGTAACCGCCGTACGTGTGTATCCAGGCGTATGAGAAGTAGAAGTTCGTCAGGTCGTGCATGTAGCCGAAGGTGTCGGCCGTGGTGAGGTCGGAGGCGAGCTGCATCGTTTCCTCGTAGGTGTCCGGCACCTCCTCGACCAAATCGTTGTTCACGACGAGCGCGGGGCCTTCCACGAACATGGGCAGGCCGTATAGGCGGCCGTTCACCGTGTAGCCAAGGCGCGCCTGGTTAGAGAGGTCATCGAGGTACGCGGCCGTTGCGTAGCCCGTCATGTCTGCGAGGATGCCGCCGACCGCCATCTCGCCTATCTGGTCGTGCGGCACGCCGACGAAGATGTCGCCCGCCTCGCCCTGCGGGGCGCTGAGCAGCACCTGCTGCTTGAGGTCGTTCACCTCGAGGCGCACGATCTCGATGTCGACGCCGAAGCCGGCGGTGAAGGACGCCGCCTGCTCGCGCAGCCAGTCCAACGACTGGTCCTGGAAAGTCGTCCAGACGGTGAGAGTCTGGCCGAACGCGACGCCTGTCAATGCAAGCGTGGCGAATAGGGCTAGGACGAACTTCTTCAAGTTGTTTGCTCCCTTCCGATCGAAGCGGGCGCGCGAAGCGCTTCCCGCGTGAGCGGCGAGGAAGCGACTCGGCGCAACGTTCCTACCAGAGGATACGCGGCACGGGCCCCGTCGTTCCATGACCTGAGCCGACCCTGGGTGAACCCGCGTTCATCGTCGGCGGGGCTGGTCTGCGCTCTTGCCGTTCGCGTGTGTGGATAGCGGCCCTGCGAGGCCGAAGCGGCCGTCCTCACGACGCACGACAATGCCGTCGACCTCTAGCCGTACGAGGATGCCGGCCAGCTCTGACGAGGACGGGGGCTTGCGTCGGCGCGTGCGCGCCAACGTGGCGAGGAGGCCGTCGAAGGAGACGTCACCGACCTCACCGAGCGTCTCGGTTACCGCGCGCGCAAGCGCGCCTTGGACGGCACTTGGCGGCGGCGAGGGCACGAAGGCTTCGACCCGCGAACGGGGCGTGGAAGCGGCGCCGGCATCACCGGTTCCGGCCGGACCCCGCGTCGCGGCCGCCTGCGCTTCCCGAGTGAAGCTCGCCGTGACGAGGCCCGGCAGCGCTGCCTCGAGATCGCTGAGGTCGATCAGCGGAGCAGCGCCGTCGCGCAACAGCTTCAGGTTGCCTGCGCGCCGGCGGTCCGTGGGGCGCGCAGGCACCGTGAGTACCTGAATGCCGGCCTCGGAGGCGTGGCCGGCAGTCGAGAGCGCACCCGACCTCTCGCCGGCCTCGACGACCACGACCGCCCGGCTCAGGCCGGCGATGATGCGGTTGCGGGCGAGGAACGAGCCGCGGTTGGGGCGCACGCCCGGCGGGTACTCGCTTATGACCGCGCCGCCCAGCGACACGATCTTCCGTGCCAGGCCGGCGTTCTCCCTGGGGTGAAGCCGGTCGTGGGCGCCACCCAGTACGGCGACCGTGGGTGCCGCCATCTTCTCGGGGCCCGCGGCGGACAACGCGCCGCGATGTGCCGCGGCGTCGACGCCGAGCGCCAGGCCCGACACGACGACGACGCCCGCCGCCGCAAGGCTCCTGCCGAGCGCGGCCGCCTGCCTCAGCCCCTCCTGCGTCGCCGTGCGCGTGCCAACGACCGCTACGGCGGCCGCGCGCGCCACCTCCACCGTGCTCAGCTGTGAAGGCATGGCTCCTTGGACGAAGAGCACGAGTGGGGGAGAGAGCCCCACAGGGCGGAGGACCTGCGGGTACCTGGGGTCGTCGTAGTCCAGCACGGTGAGGCCGTCGTCTTGTGCCCGGGCGACGAGCGCCTCGCATGCGGGCAGCAGGGCCCTCAAGGCTTCGGCCGAGAACTTGGGATCCTCGAGGAAGCTCTCGAAGGTCGACTGGAGCGACCCCTTGTCTGCGAGCCGCTCCTTCCGCTTCTGAGGCCCCAACCCGGGGAGTGCCATGAGCGCTAGCGCCTTGGCCGCGAGACTGGACGCCATGCCATGAGCCTCGCGCATGCCGCGCCCGCCGTCTCCGGGTCCCGGAGAGCCTGCCGAGCGGTTCTGGGTTCAGGCCGATGCGACGGCCTCAGCTGCCCACGAGCCTCCAGCTACTGCCCTCTGGCCCGTCCTCCACGGCGATGCCGAGCTCCGTCAGCCTGTCACGCAGCCGATCTGCCGCCGCGAAGTCACGCCTCTCGCGCGCCTTCTGCCTCTCGTCGAGGAGGATCCGGACCGCACCGCTGAGCGCGTCCGACACGCCGGCCGAGACGCCTGCCCTCGTAGGGACCCCGAGCACGCCGTCGAGCAGTTCGTCGAAGAACGCGATAGCGCCCGCCGCGTAAGCCTCGCCTCGCCCGCCCTCCAGCTCGCGCCTAACGTCCCGAGCGGCATCGAAGAGCGCAGCCACGGCCCGTGGCGTGTTCAGGTCGTCGTTCATCGCTTCGGCGAAGGAGGAGCGGTAAGCGTCGAAGGCGGAGACATCCGGTTCGACAGCGCTGAGGTCAGTCCCCACCGCCGCCTCGGCCGCCGCGTACGTCTCGCGCAGCCGCTTCAGCCCCTGTGCCGAGGAGATGAGACTCTCCTCCGAGAAGTCGGAAACGCTCCTGTAGTGCGAACCGAGCATGTGGAAGCGCACCGCGATGGGGTCATGCTGCTCGAATAGGTCGTCGAGGGTCACGAAGTGATCCTTGGACTTCGCCATCTTCTCGCCCTGCAGCGTGATCATGTTCCAGTGCATCCAGGTCCGGGCGAAGGGCATGCCGTCGGCACGCGCCTGGGCGAGCTCACACTCGTGGTGAGGGAACACGAGGTCGAGGCCGCCGCCGTGGATGTCGAACTCTTCGCCAAGGTACTTGGTGCTCATCACGGTGCACTCGAGGTGCCAGCCGGGGAAGCCGGGGCCCCACGGGCTGTTCCAACGCATTATGTGGTCGGGCTCGGCCTCCTTCCACAGCGCGAAGTCGCGCGGATCGTCCTTGTCGGAACGCACCTCGACCCGCGAGCCCTCCATGAGCTCGTCGGGGTCGCGCCCTGAAAGCCTGCCGTAGTCCGGGAAGCTGGAGACGTCGAAGTAGACGTTGCCGCCACTGGTGTAGGCATGACCGCTGTCGATGAGGCCCTGCACCAGCTCGATCTGCTCACCTATATGACCCGATGCCCGCGGGACGATGCTCGGTCTGGCGACGTTGAGCGCGGCCATCGAGTCGAAGTAGCTCCAGAAGTACTTCTCTGCGACCTCCATCGGCTCTATGCGCTCCAGCTTGGCCCGCTTGGCGAGCTTGTCCTCTCCGGCATCGTCGTCCGTTAGGTGGCCTACGTCCGTGATGTTCGTGACGAGCCTCACGACGTAACCCTCGTGCTCGAACCAACGGCGCAGGACGTCGAAGACGATGGGCCCGCGGGCGTGGCCGAGGTGGGGGTCGGAGTAGACGGTCGGCCCGCACATGTACATCCCGACCCTGCCCTCGACTACGGGGACGAACGGTTCCTTGCTGCGCGTCAGTGTGTTGTAAAGCTGCATCTCTGCCATGTCCAGGATCTCCGGTCAGAACGCGGTGCGACACGCGTCGCCACTCGGCGAGCCGTGGCCCGAGACGGCCACGTGTTTTCGGGTTGGTTTGGGGCAGGCTTGACCGCCGCCGGCGGGACGCTCAGGTCCCGAGCGCGCAGGTACATCGCGTCGCGAAGCGCAGTGCCGGTCGGTGCGTCATGATTGCGGCACTCTAGCACGGGCGCTAACGTTCCCTTACGTGGCAGACGAGAGACTCACCGTAGCGATGCCGGCCGAGCACGAGGACGTCGTCGACGGCTCCCGCTTCATCGCCAGGGTGCAACCGATAACCACAGCGGGGCAGGCGGCATCCCAGCTGCAACGGGCCAGAGACGACCATCCGGGCGCGACGCACCACTGCTGGGCGTACAGGCTTGGCGACGAGATGCGCTTCTCGGACGACGGCGAACCGGGCGGAACGGCCGGTCGTCCCATGCTCGAGGTGATCCTCAAGCGGGGCCTTGACGGTTGCTCTGCGGTCGTCGTCCGCTACTTCGGCGGGAAGAAGCTCGGTGCGGGTGGCCTCGTTAGGGCGTACGGAGGCGCGGTAGCCAAGGCCCTCGACGCCGCGGGGACCGTGCGCCTCATTCCTTACCACCGCCTGAGGGTTCGCGCCCCGTTCGCCAGCGCCTCTGCGGTGCTGCGCGAGCTCGGCTCCCCTCATAGCGACTTCGACGAGGACGGTCTGGTGGCCGAGGTGTCTATCCCCGCCGGCCGGGCAGAGGCGCTCGAGCGGCGCCTCGCCGACCTGACGAGGGGAGAGGCGAGAGTCGAGCTACTGTCCGTCGAGGAAGGACCTGTCGCCTAGGTTCGAAGCGCATGGCGGCGCCGGCTAGGGCCCGCCAGCTTTCAGTCAGCCTTCATCGCGGCTCCACCTGGCGGCCGCAACATGAGAGCATGTGTCATGACCGGAGGTGCAGTGATGGTTGAGGCTCGTCCCACGACTCGGGGCAGCCGCGCGGTGTGCCGGAGACTTCTTACCGTGGCGCTGGCCGGCGGTGTGCTCGCATCGCTCTTCGCCTGTGCGCCAGGCGCCGAGAAGTCGAGACCCGTCGTCGCGATAATGAACGCGCCTGCTGAGTCGCGGGCGCCGGGCGCAGCGGAGGCCGTCCAGAGCCACCTGCAGGGCGACATCAACCGCTCCTTCGACATGGTCAGCTCCTTCACGATGCGGTTCCTGGAGTCGCACACCGACCTGTTCCGCGACCGCGCCGCGCCGTCTGCGGCCCGCATCGCGCGCGACCAGACCGCCGACCTGGCCGTGATGATCGGCGCCCCGGTGCTGGAGCGCAACGTCACTCTCTCCCGGGACGAGGCCTCCAGGCGCATCGACGTGTCACTCGCCCTCGAGGCGCAGGTGGTCGACCCCTCTACGGAAGCCGTGGTGCAGACCTTGCGTACCCGCACACATCAGGGCACGCGCGTCGAGGCCAACGACGCCCCACTACCTGACCCGTCGTCGGATCAGACCGTCGAGGTGCTGGTTCAGGAGGCAGCTCCCGAGCTTGCGCGCTCGCTCGCGGCGGAGCTTCCCTTCCTCTTCAAGGAGCTGCTCATAGGCGTGAACCAGGACCGCTAGGCGCCGTCACTGGAAGTACTGCCTGATTATCTCCTGGTACTCGAGGGGCAGGTCACCCTCCGTCAGCGCCTCTTCGGCGGCCGCGCGGTAGTCGGCCGGCGAGCTGCCGGGAGGCAGGGTCACCTGGGCGTCACCCGGCAACCTCACCGTGCCCGCCGGGTTCTCTGGCCCGTCCTGCAGTATCCCTGGCAGCAACTCGGGGTCACCGCCCTGTGCCTCGGCCACGCCGGCGGCCGCCTCCTCGCCGACGCCCGCCCCCGCGCCGAGAGCCTCGTCCTGGTCGCCGGCACCCGAGCCGTCGTCGGGCGTCAGCCCGGCCGACTGCGAGTCGCCCTGGCTCTCGCCGGGCTGTTCCCCGGCGCTCGGCATCGCGCCGCCCTCTCCTGGCTGGTCACTTGCCTGAGGCTGGCCGGAGCCCTGGTCCTCGCCCGCATCGCCTGAGCCTTCCTCACCCGGCTGGTCGGACGCTTCACCGTTCTGCCCGCCCTGGGACTGGTCGTCAGACTGGCCCTGGGCCTGCTCCTGCTCCGACTCGCCCTGGGCCTCCTCCTGCTGAGAACCAGGGGGTTGGTCCAGCTCTACCCGTTCGGCGTCGCCCCGCTCCTCGCCTGGGGAGGTTGGGCCCTGGGTCCTCGGTGGCGTCCCGCCCTGGTTCCCTGGCGCCCCCGGCTCTTCCGGTTCCTGCTGGGATTCCGGCCTCTCCCTCAGCGAGTCGAGGAAGCGTGACAGCGGCGCGTCGCCGCCGGTATCTCCAGATGGCGGGGTCGCGCCCTGACCCTCTGCCTCGTCATCCTGGTCCTTCTCCTCGGAGTTGCCTTCTTCGCCCGCGCGTCCTGGTGCCTCCTCTGGCGGCGCGACCGCCTCCTCCTGTCGTTGTTCCTCGGCGGCTACCGGGGCGCTCTCGGGGCTGGGAGTGGGACCACCGGCCGATCCTCCCGCACCCACGCCGCCTCCAGAGCCGGTGAGCGTCCCGCCCAGGCTGAAAAGCGTGAGGCCGAGCGCGACCGCCAGCGCGGGCAGCCACCAGGCAGGCGCATGTTCCGGCCGCACATCGCGCACGGCCAGACGCGCGCGGTCGACCACCGAGCCGCGCAGGCCGAACTCGTCGTCGGCGTCTGAAGCGAGAACGTCGAGAGCCGTCTCGTAGCTGAGCCCGGCCCGCCGCCTGATGGACCCCAACGCAGCTGCCATCGCGCCTTTGACGGGCAGAGCGATCCCGACGGCGAAGCCGGCGACGCACGCGAGGAGGTGCTGCACAGAGCCAAGTCGTAACAACAGGGCAGCCGCGGAGGCGACGAGCGCCACCACCGCACCTCGCCTGAGCCTGACAGACCAGGCGGCCCTGAGCGCCAACTCGCGGTGGAGGGTGAACGCGTCCTCGCGCCCCTGCCTGCGACGTCTGGAGGCGGCGATCATGCCTGGTGCCGCCTGAGCGGTGCAGCGGCGAGCAGCGCGCCGACGGAAAGGGCAGCCATGAGCGCAGCGAACCACGGGGACGACTGGGTGGCGGCGAACCACGGGTTGAGCACCCTCACGCCCAACGAGAGGTCGAGCCAGACGGCCGCGGCCATCACGGCAGGGACGAGGAGGGGGAGCATGGGGACGACGCGTGCCAGGCGGCTGAGCCTCCCAAGGGCCAGGCCGAGACCGAAGAAGCCCGTCGCGGCCAGCAGCGGAGCCAGGAGAGACCAGCCCAACCCGGTCCCAGGGTAGGTGGCTGCGTATGCCAGGACCTCGAACGGGGCGGTGATGACGACGAGCGCTATGACCGCGACGAGGGTCGCCGCGACCTCGCGATGCCACGCCGGCTCACCGAGGGGGGGAGATGTCGGCGACGGAACGTACGCCTCTCCCAGCGCCCTGCGCCCCCGACGCGAGCCGAGGGACGCGCCCCACGCCAGCCCACCCAACGCCAGCAGCACGCTGCGCACGGGGGCGAGCAGGAACCACGAATCGTTCACGAGCTGCGATCCGGACGGCCACTGCAGCGCGAGGACGAGGCACATGGCCGCGAGTAGCGCAGTCATACCCTGAAGCATGTCCTGGCGCGACAGCCTGGCCGCGGCGGCGGTGAGGAGGCTCACAGGTCCTCCCGGCCGAGCGCGCTGAGGAAGCCGGGGGCCAACCAGACGGTGCAGCCGGAATCGCAACCGCTCAGCGCGACGAGGACGCCCGGAGACAACATGTCTAGGAGACGCGCGTAGGCTTCGTTCGGTGGGCCGTCCTCCATGCTTCTGGGCTCCAGCACGGCGCCGGGCGCTAAGTCTCCCTGAGGCCCCATGCCGACGATCAGCACCTCGCTGAGCGTGTCCTGCGAACGGTTGACGACCTTGCCCCCCTCGAGGACGAGTGGTGCGTCCAAGACCGTCGGCGCGCCGATGAGCACGACGGAGCGCCAACCTGCGAGCGAGAGGTGCATCCCGTCCTCGTCAACGCTGTACGGGCGCACGCCCAGCGGCCGGGCCGCGACCTTGAGGTCGAGCTGCGCGGCGGGCAGGGTGTAGTGCTCCTCCAGAGTGGTAGCCAGGGCAAGCTCGCCGCCGATCACCGCTATCGTCCGCGTGCCGACGATCTGGGGCGCGGGGGGCCGCGCGGCCTGCCAGGCCGCGACAGAGAAGAGGCCGGCGAGCAAAGCGGTAGAGACGAGGCCGGGCCCGCCGAAGGCTCGGGTCAGGAGCACCGCCAGAACGGAGAACACGACGGCGGCGAGTATCACGAGCTGCTGCCGCAGCTGCGTTGGCGGGGTGACGAGCGGACCGGCAGCGGCTGCCTCGACGAGCGCATCTCGGCTGACGTCGGCCCAGCCGGTTACGAGCTGCGCGACGTCTGCGGCGGAGCCCTCACTGGCCACGATGCTGCCGGCGCCCAGACGACCGCCGCGCGGGTCCAGGAGTAGCTCCAGCTCTTCGTGGCTCGGCGGCAACGGACCGTTGAGGACGACGATGGAACCGGCGGCGGCGGCGGAGGCAAGCGCGGCGAGCCGCGGCGCTACGGTGCTGCCGTCGACGATCACACTGCGCACGCCGTCGTAGGCCGCGACGTCGAGCGGCAGTTGCGCGGCTCCGACGTCGACGACGCGGGCCTCGTCCGGGAACGCCGTCGAGAACCTGCCAGCCTGACGGCTCAGGACCACGTCGAGCGGGGTGTCGTCCTGATCACGGCCGGGGATGCTGCCGCTGGCGACGACCGCGCCGCTTCCGATCACCGCCCAGCTAACCGAGTGGAAGGGCGCGACGTATACGGTGCGCTCGACGACGGATAGGCCGGGACCGCCAGACACAGGGAGGCTCAGGACGAAAGGAACCCGGCCCTCGCGCAGGGACCCGTGGTCGAAGGTGACCTCGAGGCGGCTGCCGAGCGGCAGGTCGCGCGCCACGACCCTCAGTGGGTTCCAGGCTCCGACCACGACGTTGCCGCCAACGCCGAGCTCCATCTGCACGCGTGACTGGGCAGCGGCGCTCCCGATGAGCGCCAGGCAGATGGCAGCGAGCAGCGCCGTGCGGCGCCGTGACGAGCTGACGGTCACGCGCGAAGTATAGCGGCGAGGAGGGCGTTTCCCCGTGTGGGAAGGCGGCAGAAGCCTCGGCGTGAGCGCGTCAGTTGCGGTTCGGAAGGAACACTATCGCGCTCACGACGCGGCGCTGGGAGCTGCGGTTGACGATGTCTCCGCCGACGACGAGCGTCGTGCTGCTGCCGCTGTCGAGCCGCATGGCATCCGACGCGCCGAGCGACAGGAAGAGCCCGACGAGCTCTTCCGCTCGCATCGTCTCGGCGACGACGAGAAGGGTCGTGCCGTCGGCCCTCACGCCGATCGCGGCCTGTTGGGTGAGGCCGTCGAGGATCCGCTGGCCCGTCGCGAACCCCTCTAACGTGGGCTCGAACGCCGGCATACCGTCCTTGATGAGCAGGGGGCCGGCCTCGACGGCGTACCGCGCCACCTCGAAGCCGGGCGGCTCGAGGCGGGCGTCTATCGAGACGCGGTCACCCGTGTCGAGAAGCGCCAGCTGCCGGTTGGCCGGTGGGTAGACGAGGGCGTACGAGTACTCGCCGTTCGGCACCTGCCGAGGTCCGACCTTGTTCTCGACGACAACGCCGTCTCTCACCACGAGCACGCCCATGTCCGGACGTCCCGCTAGCGCCCCTGGCGTCGACACGACGCCGACCCCGTTGGTGACGGCACCCACCTCTATGAGTGAGCCGTTCGCGTGCACGTTGACGGTCGCCTTGACGCGGTCGATGACCGGCTTCGTGCCGCCGAAAGCTACGCTCGCCCGTCCGCGGCTCGGCAACGAGAGAAGCCCGTGGTCGATGAGGAGGTACCCGATCGCCTCGAACGTCGCGGTGTCGAAGTAACCGGCGTTGAGAGCGACCAACGCACCAGACGCGAGCTGCGAGACGGTGCGCGGCACCTGGCTCTCCCCGACGACCCTGAACTCTCCGCTGTCCGGGGCGACGCTCACCACGTGCACTACGGAGCCTCCGCTGGCGGTCGGGTAGTTGAGGCGCCGGTACTCGACCCCGGGGGCGACCTGCCGCTCGACCTCCGGCTGGTCGAGACTCCGCCTCGGGGTCACGTCGAGAACGACGCGGGTAGGGTCGGAGAGCACGAAGCGTTCGTACGTGAAGGCTGGCCCCTCGAGGCGCACGTCAGTCGCGTCTGCCGTGGCGCTCAGGCCCAACTCGACGCCGGCGAGCTCCTCAGGCTGAACGGCCGGTAGCACGAGAGGGGGAAGACGCGTGAGCAGGGCCTCGCCCTCCTCCACGGAGCCGCGTCCCGCGAGGCCCTCCAGGGCGGCAGCGTCGAGTGCCGGGACGTCGAGGACGATGCGGACTTGCGCACCGCCGGAGGTCCGCACCGCTTCGAGCCGGGGTGCCGTCACGCCGAGCGCCTCGAGCGTCGCGCCGGTGACCAGGACGTCCGAGCCTGCGACGACGGGCGGCGGCTCCTGAGAGCCGGACAGCCAGCCGAGCCCTGCGACGTAGACGTCCTCCGAACCACCGTACGTGACGGTGATCGCGTCGCCGCTCACCGTGGCCGTCGCGCCAGGTAGTCGGAAGAGGGTCTCCTCGACCTCTTGTGCGCGCACCGTGGAGGCTGCGAAGAGCGACAGCATGACCGCCGCGAGGAGACCGGGCGTGATACGAGAACGAAGCGGCCGCATCGGGAGGGAGTGTTACCCGCGCGCGCCGGATCGCGTGAGACGCAGCGCCACGTTCTAGAGGGCGTGGAACAGGGTCATCAGCGGTTCTATGCCGACCGGGCCGCCCAACACCTGCGTGAGGCCGACCTCGAGCCTGTGCGCCTCGACGTCCCTTCTGTTGAACGTCAGCGCGCCTGCGCTCATCGCCTGGCGACGCAGCGGGGAGACGACCTCCGGTACCAGGTCGACGAGGGTCAGATGCGGCCCCAAGAGCTCGGGCGCTATGCCGGTCGCGGCGTCGGTGCGTACCACGAGGTCGGCCTGCTCGAGCATCGTGCGCCCCAGGGGGTCGGCCACGGCCCGCGCGATCATCGCTGTGCCCGCCGCCCCGTGCGGCAGCACGCGCTCCGCGGCAACCCGGTCCGCGGCGAGGACCGTTAGCGCGCTGGCACCCAAGCTCAGCGCCTCGCGCGCCGCCGACCGAGCCGCGATGCCGGAGCCCAGCACGACGACGCGCGCCCCCGCGCCGTCCCAACGGTGCGAGACAAGCAAGGCGGCGATCGCGCGACCCAGGCAGTGGTCGGCCATCACGCCCGCCTGCGTGACCGTGAGCGTGTCGGCCGCACCGAGCTCCTGGGAATCCAGCGAGCCACGGTCTGCCAGGCGCTGGGCCTCGACCTGTGAACCTTCTTCCAGTACCATCGCGCCGGCGAAGTCGAGCCGCTTGAGGCCGGCCAGCAGGTCGGGCATGCCTCCCGGCGACACAGGGTGAAGGTAGAAGCGGTCTGTCGCGTCGCGGAAGGACCGCACGGCCTGCGCCGTGGCTTCGTCGCACACGCATGCTACGAGGTGCACGGCCAAGGATAACCCAGGGCACGAGCGTTATACTCGGCCGCCATGCAGGTACGCGTCATCCTCCCAGACGGCAAGGGCCTAGAGCTGCAAGAGGGCGCCACCGGCGCAGACCTGGCTGCTGCTATCGGCCCGGGCCTCGCCAAGGCCGCGCTGGGCGTGCGCCTTGGCGACAGGCTCTCCGACCTCCAGTCGACCGTGCCGGACGGCACGCGCGTGGCGGTCGTCACGAAGCGGGACCCAGACGCGATAACGCTGCAGCGCCATACGCTGGCGCACATCCTTGCGCAGGCGGTGCGGGAGCTGATGATCAGCGAGGGGTTCCCCACGGCCTCCGTGAAGATGGGCGTAGGCCCTGTCATAGACAACGGCTTCTACTACGACTTCGACCTGCCGCGCAGCCTCACGCCGGATGACCTGGAGAAGCTCGAGGCTCGGATGCGCGAGATCATCGCGGCGGACCTTCCGCTGAGGAAGTACGCGCTGCCGCGCGACGAGGCCCTTGGCCGCTACGAGAAGCAGGGAGACCCGTACAAGGTCGAGCTGATTCAGGACCTGCCGGAGGGCGAGACCATCACCTTCTACGAGCAGGGTGGGGAAGAGGGCTTCACGGATCTGTGCCGCGGGCCGCACGTGCCCTCCACCGGTGCCGTGACACCTCACTTCAAGCTGATGAGCTTGGCGGGCGCCTACTGGCGCGGCGACGAGAGCCGCCCCATGCTCCAGCGCGTGTACGGCGTCGCCTTCGCGACCAAGGAGGAGCTGGAGCACCACTTGTGGCAGCTCGAGGAGGCGAAGAAGCGAGACCACCGCAAGCTGGGCGCCCAGCTCGACATCTTCGTTCTCGACGAGGACGTGGGACCCGGCCTGCCGCTGTGGCTGCCGCGCGGGGCCGTGATGATAGACGAGATCGAGAGGCTGGCCAAGGAGGTCGAGGCCGAGGGAGGGTACGACCGCGTGCGCAGCCCGCACCTCGCCAAGAGCAACCTCTACGAGATCTCGGGGCACCTGGCTCACTACAAGGAAGACATGTACCCGCCCATGGAGCTGGACAGCGGCGAGAACTACTACGTCAAGCCCATGAACTGCCCCTTCCACCACAAGATCTTCGCGGCCAGGCCGCGCAGCTACCGCGACCTGCCGCTGCGCCTCACCGAGTACGGCACCTGTTACCGCTACGAGGACTCTGGCGCCCTTACCGGCCTGCTGCGCGTGCGGTCGATGCAGATGAACGACGCCCACATCTACTGCACGGAGGAGCAGTTCGAGTCCGAGTTCCTCGCCGTTGTCGACCTGTACCTGCGCTACTTCGAGCTCTTCGGCGTCGAGGAGTTCGTCATGCGCTTCTCGAAGCACGCGCCGGAGGAGCTGGGCAAGAAGTACGTAGACGAGCCGGAGCTGTGGCGCAAGACGGAGGAGATGGTCCGCTCCGTCCTCGTGAACGCAGGCGTTCCGTTCGTCGAGGCGGAGAACGAGGCGGCCTTCTACGGCCCCAAGATCGACGTGCAGATAAAGAGCGCGATAGGCCGTGAGTTCACGCTGGCCACCAACCAGGTCGACTTCGCAGTGCCGGCGCGCTTCGGCCTGGAGTACGTGGACGAGCACAACGACAGGCGCACCCCGCTGTGCATCCACCGCGCCCCGCTCTCCACGCACGAGAGGCTCATCGGCTTCCTGATCGAGCACTTCGCGGGCGACTTCCCGGTATGGCTGGCCCCTGAGCAGGTGCGGATCGTGCCCATCGCCGACCGCCATGTCGGGTACGCCCGCGACCTGCAGCGCCGCCTCGGCGCCGCCGGCCTGCGCAGCGAGGTCGACGAGAGCAACGAGCGGATGAACGCCAAGATCCGCGACGCCGAGCTCTACAAGGTGCCGTACATCGCCATCGTCGGCGACCAGGAGGAGCAGGCAGGCACGCTGTCTTTCCGCAGCCGTCAGGAGCCCGAGCGCAAGGGTGTGCCCGTCGAGGCGTTCACGTTGCACCTCAAGGACGCGCACGCGCGGCGGCTGCTCAAGGTGGAACCGATCCAGGTCTGATCGCGCAGGGCGAGCGCACGTAACGCTGCAGCTATGCGGCGTCGGCGGCAGACGTGCAGTCAGGTCCTCGCCGACGCCGCCCCTTTTGGCTCAGCCCTTCGAGTAGACGGTCACGCTCTCCATGACGTCTGGCTCAGGACCACCGGCACGCCCGGGGTCCACCCGCTGGATGGAGTCGAGCACGTCCTCACCCTCTATCACCCGGCCGAACACCGTGTGCTTGCCGTCGAGCCACGGCGTCGGGATGAACGTGATGAAGAACTGTGAGCCGTTCGTTCCCGGCCCGGCGTTCGCCATGCTGACCACGCCCTTGGAGTCGTGACGCAGGTCGCTCTTGAACTCGTCGCCGAACTGGTAGCCGGGGCCGCCGCGTCCTGTGCCCGTCGGGTCGCCAGTCTGCGCCATGAAGTCCTCGAGGACGCGGTGGAACTTCACGCCGTCGTAGTAGCCGTTGCGGGCAAGGAACACGAAGTTGTTGACGGTCTTGGGCACGTCGTCCTGGAACAGGTCGACGACGATGCGACCCTTGCTCGTGTCTATCACGGCTCGGTAGTCGGCTCCGGGCTCTAGCACCTGCTCTGCGGCAGAGAACTGCGTCCGGCGCTCGTCTGAAAGGGGCGGAAGCGGCTGGTAGCCGGCTGTGCCGGCGCTGCTGTCACTCATGGTCTCCTCCAGTGGACAGTGAAGCTCACTGCCCTGCGGGCCTCACGCCCACGATCACGCTCTCGATCTCGTCGGGCTCGAGGAAGAAGCCGTACGCCGGCTGGCCTCCCGCGGCGCCCAGGACCCCACGGTAACCGGCAACGGTGAACGACTGGCCGGCGACGGGGGCGGTGCCGAGAAGCTCCTCTATCGCAGACTCCACGCTCTGGCCGTCGTCTCCCGGGAGCTCGACGCCCTTGGCGGCAAGGTCCTCTAGGGTGTCCGTCGTGAGCGCCACGGCGCTCGGTTGCTGAGGGTCGACCCGCGTTATCTCGTCGAGCACGGCGTCGCCCTCCAGTACCTCGCCGAAGATGGTGTGCGCGCCGTTGAGCCACGGGGTGGCATCGAACGTCAGGAAGAACTGGGAACCGTTCGTGCCCGGCCCGGCGTTCGCCATCGCCAGCAGACCTCGGCGGTCGAACTCGAGGCCGTCCACGATCTCGTCCTCGAACTGGTAACCCGGACCGCCGGTGCCCGTGCCCGTCGGGTCACCGGTCTGCGCCATGAAGCCCTCGATGACCCTGTGGAACGGCACGTGCTCGTAGTAGCGGTTCAAAGCCAGGAAGACGAAGTTGTTGACGGTCTCCGGCGTCCTGTCCTCGTACAGGTCGACGACGATGTCGCCCCTGTTCGTGCGGATCACCGCGACGTAGTCCTTGTCCGGCTCCAGGACGTCGCCTGGCTCGTCGAACACTCGCTTGGGCTCGTCCGCGACGTACTCGACCTGTTCGTAGCCTGCCGGCATGGGGCCCGCGGTCTCCGCTGCACCCGCTTCACCGTCGCCGTCATCTCCGGGCTGCGAGTCTGAGGACCCCTCCTGGGCACCGCCTGGTTGCTCGGCTCCCTCCGCGGAGGTCTGGGTCGTCACGCCCGCTCCGGCAGCGCCGCCCGAACGGTTGCGGGCCAGCCAGAAGCCGCTTATGACTATCAGCGCCACCGCTAGCAGTAGGGCGACGATCCTCATGGGTTCCGCCGCCCGGTCGTATGGCAGGCACGTGTCGCCGCCTGCGCGTCAGATCTGATGGTTGTGGGATTCATGCCCGGCAAGTGTACTAGCCGGTTCGCGGAACACGAGTAAGAGCGGCGTAAGAATCAGGCGAGAGAACCGTAAGGGCTCGGAGGTTACCTTCCACCCATGCGGTTCAACGATCTCCTCAAACAGGCAATCGACGCAGGTGCGTCGGATATCCACCTTCACGTCCCGCTACCCGTCATGATGCGCGTGAGCGGCAAGCTGACCCCGATGAACGACGTTCAGCTCACGCCTCGCGCCACAGAGGCGTTGATCGAGCTGATGTGCAACGAGCAGCACAAGCAGCAGTTCGAGGCGAAGCAGCAGGTCGACCTGGCGTACAGCGTTCCCGGCATGGGTCGGTTCCGCGTGAACCTCTTCAGGCAGCGCGGCTCCGTCAGCGCGGTCCTGAGGATCATCAACTCGGAAGAGAGCGCCCTCCAGGTCGTCAACCTCCCTCAGGAGACGATCGATCACTTCAAGCAACAGGAGAAGGGGCTCGTGCTGGTCACGGGGCCAACGGGTTCCGGGAAGTCGACGACCCTGGCTCGGGTGATCGACGAGATCAACTCGGCGCACGCGAAGATGATCGTCACCGTCGAGGACCCCATCGAGTACCTCCACCGGTCCAAGAAGTCGATCGTCGTGCAGCGCGAGCTCGGCATGGACGCCCCGTCGTTCTCGGAGTCGCTCGTCGCGGCGATGCGGCAGGACCCCGACGTGATAATGATCGGCGAGATCCGCGACCATGCGACCGCTGCCGCCGCTCTCTCCGCCGCGCAGACCGGCCACCTCGTGTTCAGCACGCTCCACACCCAGGACTCGGTGCGCACCATCAACCGCATGATCGAGCTCTTCCCGCCTCACGAACGCGACACCGCGAGGGTCCTTTTCGCGGAGTCCCTCGTCGGCATCGTCTCGCAGCGTCTGCTGCCTCGAGTGGGCGGCGGCCGTGTGGCCGCGACCGAGATCCTGAAGGGCACCCTGAGGGTCAAGGACATGATCCGCGACGAGGAGCGCACGCCGGAGCTCTACGACGTGCTCAAGGAGGCCAGGCTCGACGGGATGCAGGCGTTCGACGACCACCTCGCGGACCTGTACTCGGAGGGCGTCATCAGCTACGAGACCGGCTACTCCGCCGCCACCAGCAGCCAGGCATTCAAGATGGCCGCAACGCAGGTCGACGTAACGCGCCAGACGCGGGACGAGTCGACGGGGCACACCCAGTCGGACGTAACGCGCCAGACGCAGTTCGACTCGCTGCGTCACACCCAGGCGGGCATCAGCTAGACATCCTCACGCGCCCGCCAGGGCGCAGCGCTCGGCCCGCCGACGATGCGGGCCATCAACCTCGGGCCGTCTCCGCCACCTGGGGGGCTAGGCGGCGGTCAGAACGGCACTTCGACCGGCGTTTCCTGAGAGCGCCGGTCGAACCCGTTGCGCCTCTGACGCTGGGCGACGAGCGCCCTCTTGTCGACCGTTAGGGATGCCTGCAGCCACGGGCACGTCGCCCTCAGGTCCTCTAGGCGTGCGGCGTCGACGGCTGCCCCGTCTACGTCGTAGAGGTATCGCCCGGAGTCCGTGCTGACGGCAAGCCTGACGGGCGTGCGGCCGGCCAGCTCGTCCAGCACCGACCTGAACTCGAGGAGCTGATGCTCCGCGACGCCGTCGAGGCGGAACGAAACGACCGCCACCTCCGGCACCGTCGACTCGCCGGCCGAGCGCTTGTCCCACCGGATGAGGCGGTCCGCGACCAGCCGCGTGGCTTCGCCGTCCTCCGACACCTCAGCGACCAACACCACCGGGACGTCCTCTTCCAGCAGCGGCGCAACGTCGTCGTACGTGCGGCCGAACGCCACGACCTCACGGCTGGCGGTCTCGTCCGCCAGTTCGAAGCGCGCCATCATCGAGCCTTTGCGCGTCGGCCTCTTGACGACGCTCTGCACCAGGCCGGCCAGCGCCACCTTCACACGCCCCTGGTGCCCCTCCTCGACCAGCCGCCTGTAGTGCGCGTCGACCTCGGCCACGGGGCAGGTTCCGGCCTCGACCAGGCCGGGGTACGAGGTCATCGGGTGCGAGGAGAGGTAGATCCCCAACGCCTCCTTCTCGAACCTGAGCATCTCGAGCTCGTCCACCTCGCCAGCGGCTACGGGCTTGGGTGGCGCGACCTCGGCATCGGCGAACAGGCCGAACTGGCCACTCTCCGCCTGCTCGCGCTTGGCGGCGCCCCAGCGGACGGCGACCTCTAGGTTCGCGAGCAACCCCGCTCGCGCCAGTAGAGCCGCACCGCGGTCGACACCTGCGCCAGCCGATTCGGTGGATAGCCTGTCGAAGGCGCCGGCCTTCACGAGGAACTCGATCGCGCGCTTGTTCACCAGCGCGCCGTCCACCCGCGCGCAGAAGTCGAAGAGGTCCTTGAAGTGCCCGCCCCGTGCGCGCTCGGCGATGACGTGGTCAACAGCCACCTCACCGACGTTCTTGATGCCGTAAAGCCCGAAGCGCACGACCTCGCCGTCCGGGGTGAAGTCCGCACGCGAGAGGTTGATGTCCGGCGGCAGCACCTCGACGCCCATGTGCCTCGCGTCGCCGACGTACTGGGCGACCTTCTCCGAGTCGCCGCGCTCTACGGTCAGGAGGGCCGCCGCGAACTCGACCGGGTAGTGGGCTTTCAGGTACGCCGTCTGGTACGAGAGGAGGACGTACGCCGCGGCGTGCGACTTGTTGAACCCGTAGCTGGCGAAGCGCTCGAGGAGGTCGAAGATGCGGTCGGCCTCGCGCGCCTCGATGCCGTTCTTGCCGGCACCCTCGCGGAACACGGCCCGCTGCATCTCCATCTCGTCCGCCTTCTTCTTGCCCATCGCGCGGCGCATGATGTCCGCCTGGCCCAACGAGTAGCCGGCCACCGCCTGCACGATCTGCATCACCTGCTCCTGGTACACGGGGATGCCGTACGTCTCCTCGAGGATGGGGGAGAGCAGGCCGGCAGAGTTCGGAAAGTCCGAGTAGTCGATCTCCTCGAGCCCGTGATGCCGCCGTATGTACGCCGGGATGTTCTCCATGGGGCCCGGCCGGTAGAGCGAGTTGACGGCGATGAGGTCCTGTATGCGCTTGGGCTTGAGCTTCCTAAGCGTGTCCACCATGCCGGGCGACTCGAACTGGAAGACGCCGGCGGCATCGCCGCGCGAGAGCAGCTCGAAGACGGCGGGGTCGTCCTGCGGGAAGGCGTCGGGATCCAGGTCCTCGCCGCGCGAGTCCTTGATGATGCGCAACGCGGCCTCTATGAACGACAGGGTCCTGAGGCCGAGGAAGTCCATCTTGATGTACCCGAGCTCCTCGACAGAGCTCATGTCGTACTGCACGACGACCGGCCCGTCGCCCGAGCGGAAGACAGGGGCCAGGTCAGTCACCGGGTCGCGAGCTATGACGACGCCGGCGGCGTGGACGGAGGCGTGACGCGTGAGACCTTCGAGGGTACGAGCGACGTCTATGTAGCTCTTGGCTCCCTGGTCATACAGCTCGCGGAGCTCGGGCACGCCCTGCAGCGCGTCGTCGATCTTGACGCTGCGCCCCTGAACGACGGGCACCAGCTTGCTAACGCGGTCGGACTCGGCGTACGGCACGTCGAGTACCCTCGCCGCGTCCTTTATCGCCGCCCGGGACGCCATGGTGCCGAACGTCGCGATGTGAGCGACGCGCTCGTCGCCGTACTTCTCGCGCACGTAGTCGATGACCTCGCCGCGCCTGACGTCTGAGAAGTCGATGTCGAAGTCCGGCATCGAGATGCGCTCCGGGTTGAGGAAGCGCTCGAAGAGGAGGCCGAACCTGAGCGGGTCGATGTTGGTTATCCCGATGGCGTAAGCGACTATCGAGCCAGCCCCGGAGCCGCGGCCGGGCCCAACGCTTATCCCGTTGGACCGGGCCCAGTTGATGAAGTCCGCGACGATCAGGTAGTAGTCGGCGAAGCCCATGGAGATGATGACGGCCAGCTCGTACTCGCAGCGCTGCAGCACGGTCCAGGCGTCGGCGTCCTCAGCCTGCCTGCTGCCTGCGTCTTCCAAGCGGTCCTTCAGAGCGGATACGTGCGGGTAGCTGTACCCGCCATGGAGCCTGAGCTCCGCCGCTCCTTCGCCCTGCAGCTCCTCCGGCCCAAGGCGGCTCGCCTCACCCGCCTTGGCTAGCGCGAGCAGAACGTCGTCGAGGTTCGCATCCTCCGGAGAGGTGCCGGTCGGCAGCACATCTGCCGCCACTTTTGTGCGCTCGTCGGCAAGAGCGACGGACAGGTACTCGCGCAGCACGTCCTCGGTGAGCGATGGATAGCGCTGCATCAGACCGCGGTATGTGTCGACGCGCAGCTGATCTGCCAGCGTCACGCCCTCAGGCAGCTTGAGCTCCGGCATCTGGTAGACGCGCTTCGACCCGATGGGCAGCTCGAGCGTGACCATGTCGGCGATGGTGTTCGTGTTGTCGATAGCGCCCGGGTACTCGGCGTCTGAGATCGCTGCCGCCATCTCCTCTGGCGTCTTGACGTAGAACTCGTCGCACGGGAACCGCATGCGGTCCTCGTTGGAGACCATCTCCTTCGTCTGGATCGCCAGCAGCACGTCGTGCGCGTGGGCGTCCTCGCGCTTCACGTAGTGACCGTCGTTGGTCGCGACCATGCCGACGCCGTACTTGTTCGCGAACTCCCTGAGGACCGGGTTCAGGCGCTGCTGGTCCTCGAGGCCGTGGTCCTGGATCTCGACGAAGAAGTTCGAGCCGAAGATGTCGAGATGCTGCTTGAAGAGGCGCTCGCCCTCTTCCGGGCCCAGGTCAAGGATCGCCCTCGGGATCTGGGCGCCAAGGCAGCCCGAGAGCGCGATGACGCCCTCAGAGTGCTCGGCGAGCAGTTCCATGTCGACCCTTGGCTTCATGTAGAAGCCCTCAAGGAAGGCGCGGCTCGAGAGCCTGCACAGGCTCTGGTAGCCCTTGAAGTCCTTCGCGAGCAGCGTGAGGTGGTAGTAGCCGCCGTCCAGCTTGGAGGAGCCTCGCCGCTTCTCGAAGCGGGAGCCCGGCGCCACGTAAGCTTCGAACCCCAGGATGGGCTTGACGCCCTCGGCTACGCACGTCTTGTAGAACTCCACAGCGCCGTGCATGTTGCCGTGGTCCGTCATGGCGACGGCGGGGTCGTGAGGGGAGACCTCCTTGACCCATTTGACCAGCTCGGAGATGCGCGCTGCGCCGTCCAGGAGGCTGTATGCGGTGTGTTGATGTAGGTGGGCGAAGCGGGTAACCGGGCCAGGCATCAGGCCGAGTCTAACGCGGGTCGGCCGGACGCCTCGGGGCCGTGCGAGCGCTCTCCAGACACGCCCATTCGAGGGTCGCGCCTGGCACGACGGCCGACGTCTCGCAGGTGCGGAAGTGCCCATCCAGCGCCCGATCCGGGGCGTCGTCCGTCGATTGCACGGCTCCGCTCCCGCGTGATACCCTCTCTTGCCTTGGCGCCGTAGCCAAGTGGTAAGGCAGAGGTCTGCAAAACCTCGA
>CAZMFX010000024.1:0-27165 GCA_964565625.1 uncultured bacterium | reverse complement strand
GCGACTTCACGCTGCAGGACATGCTCACGCAGAAGCGCAAGCTATAGCAGATAGGTTCGTTCGGCGACGACCTCAAGATGATCCCGGGCGCCGGCAAGCTGCTACCGGCCGGCGCAGAGGTCGACGAGAAGGAGATCGCCCGCATCGAGGCGATCATCTCGAGCATGACGGAGAAGGAGCGCGCCAACCCGCGCGTGCTCGACGCGAGCAGGCGGCGGCGCATCGCCAAGGGGTCGGGCACGCAGGTCCAGGACATCAACCGCCTCGTGAAGAACTACGAGGAGATGCGCAAGCTCATGAAGCGCATGGGGCGGAGGGGGCCGGGGCGCGGTGGTCGCAGGGCGGCGTTGGGGCGCTGAGGAGCCGACCGGCCCAAGACGTTGCAACCCCGCCCCCTGCGTGTACACTAGGTGGCTTGACGACGGCCGACCACGTGGCGGCCGGCAGATAACGGCCGCCTGGCCGGCGCAAGTACCGAAGGGAACTACTTAGACACGATGGTAAAGATCCGCCTGATGCGCATGGGCTCGATCCACAACCCGCACTACCGTATGGTCGTCGTAGACGGCCGCACGAAGCGTGCCGGCGACTACATCGAGCAGATCGGTTACTACGACCCCCGCGAGACCACAGACGAGCACCTGCGGGTGGACGCTGAACGCGCCAGCCACTGGCTGTCGCAGGGCGCTCAGCCAACGGACACCGTGCTGCGACTGCTCGAGAAGGTCGGGGTCGAGACCCCGACGGTGAAGGCCAAGCGCCGCTCCAGCTACAAGAAGCGCCAGGAGGCGGCCGCCAGCTCCTGAGGCCGGGGAGGTTCCTTGAGATGGTCGTCGACCTCGTCAACTACTGCCTGGTGAACCTCGTCCAGGAGCCCGACCGCCTGGAGGTCAGGGCCGAGCGCAACGACCGTGCCCTCGTCGTGAAGGTCACGTGCGCCCCCGAGGACGCTGGACGGATCATAGGTCGCGGCGGCCGCGTCATAAACGCCGTTCGCACCCTCGCCCGCGCGGCGGCGGACGGCCGTCAACGCGTAGAGGTCCAGCTGCTGGAGTGACGCTCCTCATGTGTCCCGGGCCGCCGGCTTGGGGATGAGGCCGCTTTGAGATCACGCACCGCGCAAACCACGCCGCCAGATGACTACGTGCGGGTCGGCAGGCTCGGCAAGTCGTTCAAGCTCGATGGCGGGGTCCGGCTCTTCGTCGAGGTGGAGCTCGAAGAGGCGCAGGTGGACGCCCTCCTCGAGTTTCGGCCACGCGTCTTCGTCGCCGGGCTCGGGGAGACGCGCCTTCGGGGTTCGGACACAAGGACCGGCTCGCTGGTGATCCTGCTCGAAGGGGTGCGCGACCGGACCGCCGCGAGGGCCCTCGTCAACTCCGGCGTATGGGTCAACCGGGACGACGTACCGGATGACCTGCTCGAAGCTATCACCGCACCGTCTACGGAGGACGTCCTGACCGGACTGCCCGTGATCGTGGACGGAGAGCCTTGGGGCCAGGTCGTCGCGGCCCAGCTGAACGACGTGAACCCGCTCGTCGAGGTCGTGTCGGCTACCGGCGTCGTCTCGTTGGTGGCGCTCGCTGCCCCGTATGTCGAGGTAACGGAGGACGCTCTCGTGCTGTCCTCGCCCCCAGACGGGCTCCTGGGCTGACCTTGCGGTTCACCGTCTACACGCTCTTCCCCGGCCTGGTGACGCCATACCTTGGCGAAGCGCTGCTGGCGCGAGCCATCCGTGAAGGGATCGTGGA
The DNA here is from genome assembly GCA_964565625.1 of uncultured bacterium. GTDB lineage: Bacteria > Deinococcota > Deinococci > Deinococcales > Trueperaceae > DASRWD01. Next base: position 25,417 of record CAZMFX010000024.1, on the reverse strand, counting down.
CGTCGAGGTACGCGACCTGCGCCGCTTCGCAGGCAACCGGACGGGACGCGTTGACGACGCGCCGTACGGCGGTGGCGCGGGCATGGTCGTGAGGGTCGACGTGGCAGCGGCAGCGCTCGACGAGGTAATGGCGGACGACCCACCGCCGGACGAGGTCGTGCTCCTCTCCCCCGCAGGCGAGCCGCTCACACAGGAGCTCGTCGGAAAGCTGGCAACGCGACATCACGTCTGCCTGTTGTCCGGCCGTTACGAGGGCTTCGACGCACGCGTAGAGGAGCTCGTGACGCGCGAGGTTTCCATAGGGGACTTCGTCCTCATGGGCGGTGAGCTGCCCGCGCTGTGCGTGGTCGAGGCGGTCACTCGCCTCCTGCCCGGCGCGCTGGGTGACGAGGAGAGCCACAAGCAGGACTCGTTCCAGACCGGGCTCCTCGACTACCCGGAGTACACGAGGCCGCCGGAGTTCCGCGGCATGGCGGTGCCCGAGGTGCTCCTATCCGGCCACCACGGCATGGTGGCCCAGTGGCGCCGCCGCGAAGCGTTGAAGCGCACCCTCTCCAGGCGGCCCGACCTGCTGGGCTCTGCCGAGCTGACCGATGAAGAGATGCGTGAGGTCGAACGCCTGAAGGCGGAGCACGACGGCGAGTGATGCCGCCCGTCTTGCGGCTTCAGCCCGTCACTGCGCGTTCAGGCGGTCTATCACCATCTGAGTGATGTCGAGGTCGTCGTCGGCGTAGACGACCAGGTCGAGCTCGCGGGCCTTGTCGGCGTCCATGATTATCGTGTAGCCGTTCTCCTCTGCGAGCGTCGCGAGTATGCCGTTCACCGCCTCGATAGCCGGCCGCGCGGCCGCGTCTATCTCATCGGCGTAGCGTTGCTGAACAGCGTTTATTGACGTGACCAGCGCCTGGTAGCGCTCGTTCTCCTCTGCCGTCAGTTCGTTACCTGCCGCGGCTTTCGCCTCGAGCTCCTGCAGGCTGGTCACGAGGCCGTCGACCTCCTCCTGAGCCTGCTGCTTGAGCTGGTCCACCTGCGCCCCGGCTGGATGGGCGAGGATGGCGGCCTGCGACCTTATGAACACCACCTTGGTGTCACGGCCCTGGCCGCTGAGGTGCGAGAACGCGAACGCGATGGCCAGTACGGCGATGACGCCAAGTGCGGTGAGCCTCTTCATAGCGGGCGCAGGATAACACCGGGATGATGAGAACCTAGGAGCATAAGTGCCGCCTTCAACGCAGTTCGTGGGCCCCCGATCCAACTCGTCTACCAAGCAGGCGCGGCCGGCGTGACGGCGCTCGCCGTTGCGTTCGCGGCCGCCCTTGGAGCTATCGTTGGCAGCTTCGCGAACGTAGTCGTCTACCGGCTCCCGCGCGGCGAGTCGGTGGTTCATCCAGGCAGCCGCTGCCCGAGCTGCGGCCGCAGGCTCTCGGCGATAGACCTGGTGCCAGTGCTCTCGTGGGTCCTGCTCAGGGGCAGGTGCCGCACGTGCCATGCGCCCATCTCTCCCAGGTACCCGCTCGTCGAGCTGCTCATGGCGGGCGTCTTCGTCGCGCTGGCTTTGGCCTTCCCTCTCGAGCAGTCGGGCGCGGCCGTTCTGCCCCTTCTCGCCGCCGTCGCGATGCTCGTCATGGCCGCCCTCATCGACATCGAGCGCTACGTCCTGCCCGACGTGCTCACCCTTCCGGCGCTCGCGATCGTCCTCCTCGGGTCACTGATGTGGCGCGGGGTCGACGGCCTGCCGGACCCGACTGCGGCGGTCGCGGGAGCGCTTGCTGGCGCCGGGATCCTCGTCCTCATCAACCGGGTCGGCGGACTCGTGCTGAGACGGCTGGCCGACACGACCGAGAGGCTCTGGCCCATAAGCCTCGACCAGGTGAACGTCGCGGCTGTCGTCGGCGCTGCGTTCGGCGTGTGGCCAGGGGTCCTGGCTGGCCTCGCGAGCCTGTCGCTCAACCTGGTGACACGCCGCACGTTGAGGCTGCCGGAGCCGCTCCTTTACGGGCTGTGGCTCCTGGCGCTCGTCCTGTCTTCCCTCGGCGTGCCGGTCCCCGTGACGACAGCGGTCGCCGGTTCCGTCATGGCGGCTGGGGCGTGGGCCCTGGCAGGGGCGGCCTACTGGTGGCTTCACGACGTCGTGAAGGGCGAACAGGAAGAAGACTCTAGCGAGGTGCCCGGCGAGGAGGACTCAGAGCCGGTCGCCATGGGGTTCGGTGACGTGAAGCTCGCGGCCGTGCTCGGCGGCTTCCTCGGTTGGGAGAAGCTGCTGGTCGCCGTCTTCCTCGCCGTGACCATCGGCGCAGTCGGCGGGATCGTCGCGCGCGTGGCGGGCGGCTCCCGCATGGTGCCGTTCGGGCCGTACCTGCTGCTCGGCGGCATCGTTTCCCTGCTGCTCGGCGGCAGCGTCATCGACTGGTACCTGGGGATGCTCGGCCAGTGACGCGGTTCGCCATGCCGGCGCGTTCCGGGGCACCGGAGCGCGCGGTGATAAAGTATGCACTCGTCCGCCGGCCCCTGGCTTCCGCCTCAGCGGCAAGCCACCAGTCGGCGGTCTTCCGCTAGCGTGAGGGGCTACCACATGGACGTGCTGCGAGTGCCGACACTGGCCGGTCGCGACCTGCTGTCGCTCTCCGACCTGAGCAAGGACGAGTTCGACGGACTGCTGGAGAGCGCGGTCCAGATGAAGCAGGACTGGAAGCGCGGCGTGAGGCCGCGCCACCTAGAGCACAAGACGATAGCCATGATCTTCGAGAAGCAGTCGTTGAGGACGCGCTCGACCTTCGACATCGCCATGGCGCAACTCGGCGGCCACGCCATCCTGCTGAGCCAGAACTACATCGGCTGGGGCGTACGCGAGACGATAAGGGACGTCGCCTCCAACCTGGACAGGTGGGTCGACGGCATCATGGCGCGCACGTACGGTCACGACACGCTGGTCACCCTCGCCCACCACGCGCGGGTGCCGGTGATAAACGGCCTGTCGGATCGCGTGCATCCGTGCCAGCTCCTCGCCGACTACGTCACGCTCCTCGAGCGTTTCGGGGAGTTGCGTGGGCTGCGCGTCACGTACGTTGGTGACGGCAACAACGTCTGCAACTCGCACGTGAACGCTGCGGCCCTCGCGGGCACCAGCCTGACCATCGCCTGCCCGGAAGGGTACGAGCCCGACGCCGACCTGCTGGCCGAGGCGCGCGCCAAGGGCGCGGACGTGACGATTTCGCACGACCCACGGGAGGCCGCGAAGGGGGCGGACGCTCTCTACACGGACGTCTGGGTATCGATGGGCATGGAGGACGAGCTGGAGCAGCGGCGAAACGCCTTCGCGGGCTACACGATCACACCGGCATGGTTCGAGGACCTGAGCCCCAGGGGCGTATTCATGCACGACCTGCCGGCCCACTACGGCGAAGAGTGCACAGAAGAGGCCGTCTACCACTCCCGCAGCGTGGTGTTCGACCAGGCGGAGAACCGCCTTCACGCGCACAAGGCGGTGCTCGTGCAGCTTCTGGCGGACCGGGAGGGCTGAAGGTGGCGGCGCCCATCAGCGTCGGCATCCTCGGCGCCAGCGGGTACGGAGGGGCTGGGCTCATCGAGCGGCTGGCGAGGCACGGCGGCGTGAGTCTCGTCGCCGTCGGATCGAGGCAGTACGCCGGCCAACCCGTCGACGCCTGCTGGCCGCACCTGGCCGGCCTCTTCCCCTCGCTCCGGTTCGCCGGCGAGGAAGAGGTGATTGAGGCCGCGGACGTGATCTTCTGCGCGACGCCGCACGGGGCGACTGCCCCACTCGTGAAGCGCGCTTTGGACGCCGGCAAGCGCGTCGTCGACCTCTCGGCGGACTTCCGCCTCTCCGCCGACAGCTACGCAGAGTGGTACGGCGGTCCTCACCCCCATCCCGAGCTGATCGACGAGGCCGTCTACGGTCTCGTGGAGCTTCACCGCGACGAGCTGGCGGGTAGACGCCTCATAGCGAGCCCCGGGTGCAACGCGACAGCCGCCAGCCTCGCTCTCGCGCCGGTGGCAGCTGCGGGCCTGCTCGGGTCCTCTGCGGTGGTCAGTGTCCTGACCGGGGTCTCAGGGGCCGGCAGAGGCGCCTCTGCCATGCTCCACTACCCTGAGATGGCAGGCAACGCGCGCGCGTACAAGCCCTCCGGTACGCACAGGCACACGGCCGAGATCGAGGCGACGGTCGGGCGCGTAAGGAAGGCGGGCAAGCGCCTTCGCACGCACGACGACTTCGAGCCGTACACGGTCAGCTTCACGCCGCACATCGTGCCGATGGACAGGGGCATCCTCGCGACATGCGCCACGCGCACGGTGGACGCCGAGCTCACTGACGCCGCGGTGCTGCAAGTGGTCTCCGACTACTACGCCGGCGACCCTCTCATCCACGTCCAGGAGGAGCTGCCGCAGACGAAGGCGGTGTACGGCAGCGACCGCGCCGTTCTCTCTGCCAGGTACGACCCGCGCAGCGGTCACGTGCTCACCTTCTGTGCGATCGACAACCTCGGGAAGGGCGCTGCCGGCCAGGCCGTGCAGGCCTTCAACGTCGCATACGGGTTCGACGAGATCGAGGGGCTGCAGCTCCAGGGTGTGTGGCCTTGAGGGCCCCGCGCGGCTTCGAGCTGGCCGGCATAACGGCAGGCATAAAGGAGTCCGGCCGCAGCGACCTCGGCCTCATCTACTCGCCACACCCGTTGGCATGGGCGCTGGTCTCGACCAACAACCTCGTGAAGGCGCCGTGCGTCTCCCGGAACCGCTCGCGCTTCGCGGCAGAGACGTACGTGCGAGCCGTCGTCGTGAACAGCGGCAACGCCAACTGCGCCAACGGCGAGCGCGGCACGTGGGACAACGAGGACCTGGCGGGGGCAGCGGCTGCGACGTTGGCGCTCGACAGGGTCCAGGACGTGCTGACGGCCTCCACCGGCGTGATCGGCGTGCCGCTGCCGATAGAGCAGCTCAAGGCCGCCATGCCTGCGGCGGCCAACGACCTGACGGGCGACTCGGCGGCGTTCGCCGAGGCGATCATGACGACTGACACGACATCCAAGGAGGTGGCCGCCAACCTCTCGACGGGGGCGAGGGTGGTCGGCGTCGTGAAGGGCTCGGGGATGATCCACCCGAACATGGCGACGCTGCTCGCGTTCGTCATGACAGATGCCCGCATCGCTCAGGAGGACCTGCGAGAGATGTGGCCACGCGTCGTCGACCGCACGTTCAACCAGCTGAGCGTTGACGGCGACACGTCTACCAACGACATGGCCATAGCCCTGTCCTCTCAGCGCGTGCCCGCGGAGCGGGAAGAGCTGGAGGAGGTGCTGGTCGACGTCTGCGCGAAGCTCGCGATGAAGGTGGCCCGCGACGGCGAGGGAGCGACCAAGCTGATCACCGTCAGGGTCACGGGCGGACGCAACGACGTCGAGGCGCGGGCGGCGGCCAAGACCGTCGCCGGCAGCATGCTGGTGAAGGCGGCCGTGCACGGAGCGGACCCCAACTGGGGCCGCATCCTGGCCGCGGTCGGTCGCTCCGGCGCCGTTTGCGACCTGGCGAACGTTTGCGTTTCCATGCAGCGCGTCGAGCTCTACAAGGGCGCGCCGCAGCGGTTCGACGAGGCCGAGGTCTCCAAGCTGCTGCGTCAGGAAGAGGTGCTCATCGAGGTGGACCTCGCCGCCGGCAAGGCGACGGGCGAGGCGTGGGGCTGCGACCTCAGCGCGGAGTACGTCCGCATCAACGCCGACTACACCACCTGAGCCGCTACGGATAACGCCGTACAGGACGGTTGCTCGCCATGGCAGGGTGGCCATGCCGCGGACGGCATGGCCACCCTGCGTGACCTACCGCCTCCGGTTCGCGATGTGTATGGCCATGCCGTGCGCGTGCTCCGCTGCCTCCATCAGACCCTCCGAGAGGGTGGGGTGCGGGTGCTGTGTAAGCGCTATGTCCTCGAGGGTCGCGCCCATCTCTATCGCCAGCGTCGCCTCTGCGATCAGCTCGCCTGCGCCGGGCCCGACTATGTGCGCGCCGAGCAGCAGGTCGGTCTCCTCGTCGCCGATCAGCTTGACGAGGCCCTCGGAGGTGCCGAGGCTCGCCGCCCTGCCGGAGGCCGACATAGGGAACCGACCGACGCGCACGCTGTGGCCAGCGTCCTTCGCCTCCTGCTCTGTCATGCCTACGCTCGCCAGCTCGGGTGAGGTGTAGATGACGGACGGAACGACGGTGTCGTACGCGACGGGCTTGCCGGCGGCGTGCTCGGCGGCGACGAGGCCCTCCTTCATCGCCTTGTGGGCGAGCAGCGGCGCCCTGGCGACGTCACCTATCGCGTATATGTGGTCTACAGCGGTCTGCATGTGGTCGTTGACGACCTCCACGAACCCGCGCTCGTCGACCCCAACGCCTATCTCCTCGAGGCCTAGCCCCTTGCCGTTCGGCCTGCGACCGACGGCCACGAGGATCTTGTCGACGGTGACCGATCTCTGGCCACCCTCGCCATCTAGGGTGACCTCGATGCCTTTCTTGCCCTTCTTCTGCCCGGCGACCTTGGTGCCTGTCAGGACCTCTATCCCACGCTTCTCGAACGACTTGCGGAGCTCCTTGGCCGCGTCCGGGTCGGAGGCGGGAGCTATCTGCTCCAGCATCTCGACGACCGTCACAGTGCTGCCAAGGGCCTGGTAGACGTCTGCGAACTCGAGCCCTATGGCGCCGCCGCCGATCACTAGCAGCCTGCCGGGAACCTCCGACCCCAGCTCGAGGGCCCCTGTCGAGTCGATGACGGTGTCGCCGTCCACGTCGAAGCCCGGTATGGAGGCGGGGCGGGAACCGGTCGCCACGATGAACTTCTTGGCCTTGTGCCGCTCGCCGCCCACCTCGATCTCGTCCCTGGCGACGAACTTTGCCTCCCCCTCGAGGACCTGGACCTTGTTGCCCTTGAAGAGCATGCCGACGCCGCCCGTCATCTTCTTGACGACGTCCTTCTTGAACCCGTCTATCGCCTTCAGGTCGAGCTCCGGCTCGCCGAACTTGACGCCCAGATCGGACGCCTTCTTGCCGTTCCTCACCTCGGCCGCTACATGCAGCAGCGCCTTCGTCGGGATGCAGCCAACGTTGAGGCAGACGCCTCCGATGTCCGCCTTCTCGGCACAAGCCACCTTGAGACCCAACTGCGCGCCCCGGATGGCGGCGTGATAGCCCCCCGGTCCCGAGCCGATGACGATGAGATCGAAATCCATGTCTGCCTCCAAGCCCGTAATCACCAGAGTGTACCGGCTGGCATGCGACGGCGCAGTCCGGGCTCGACGGCGCGAGCCACCGCCGACACTGTGCCCTCACAGGCGGCGAACGCTGTTGACTGCGGGTTGCGGGGAGCCTAGGATGCCGCCATGGACGCGAGTGTCGCGATGATCTCAGACGTGTTCCGCCGCGGCGCTCGACTATGCCTAGACCTAGCTGGTGCGCCTGGTTGACGGACCGCTGGTTCCGTCTTCCCGAAGGCGCACCCCGGCTGCAAAGGCCGGGGTTCTTCGTGGGTATCGAGGCACGAACACCGCTCTTCTGGAGGAGAGATGACACAGACCATCCCGGGTAGCGACGCCAAGCAGGCAGACCGCTACTCGCCAGGCGAAGTAGAGGCGAAGTGGCGCCAGCGCTGGCGCGACATGGGCATATACGAGGTCGACTTACGCGACGACAGCAGGCCCAAGTTCTACTTCCTTACCATGTACCCGTACCCGTCTGGGGACCTGCACGTAGGCCACTGGTTCGCCGAGGCGCCGGCCGACGCCGCGGCGCGCTTCCGGCGCATGAACGGTCACAACGTGCTCTTCCCCATGGGCTTCGACGCCTTCGGCCTGCCCGCCGAGAACGCGGCAATCCGCGCTGCTCGGCAAGGCGAGGACGTACACCCCGCAACGCTGACCTACGAGCGCATCGAGCGCATGGAGAAGCAGTACGACCAGATGGGCGCGATGTTCGACTGGTCGAAGAAGGTGATCACGTGCGACCCCGAGTACTACAAGTGGAACCAGTGGTTCTTCCTGAAGATGTACGAGAAGGGCATCGCCTACCGCAAGGAGTCGTTCGTCAACTGGGACCCGGTCGACCAGACGGTGCTCGCGAACGAGCAGGTGATAGACGGACGCGGGGAGCGGTCAGGGGCGCTCATCGAGCGCCGCCTCATGCCGCAGTGGCACTTCAAGATCACCGATTACGCAGACGAGCTCCTCAGCTTCGAAGGCCTCGACTGGCCGGAGCGCATACGGCTCATGCAGACCAACTGGATCGGCCGCTCCGAGGGCGCGCGCGTGGTGTTCAAGAGCGAGAAGGGTGACGACATCGAGGTCTTCACCACGCGGCCCGACACCCTGTGGGGGGCGACGTTCATGGTCCTCGCTCCCGAGCATCCGCTGGTAGCCAAGCTGACGACGCCAGAGCACGAGGAGCGCGTCACGGCGTACGTGGATCGCGCCAGCCACATGACGGAACTCGACCGTCAGGCAGACACCCGCGAGAAGACAGGCGAGTTCATCGGTGCGTACGCGGTGAACCCGGTGAACGACGAGCGGATCCCCATCTGGATCGCCGACTACGTGCTCATGGGCTACGGGACCGGCGCCATCATGGCGGTCCCGTACGGCGACGAGCGCGACTTCGAGTTCGCGACGAAGATGGGCCTCGAGATAAGGCCCGTCGTGCGGCCGGACGACGCGACGATGCCGGACGAGGAGCTGAGGGACCTGTGGACGGGCGCGGGAACGATGATCAACTCCGGCCCGCTCGACGGCGTAAGGCAGAACGGCGAGAAGGGCCGCGCCAACCCGGCGATCGCCGCCGCGATCGACCATCTCAAGAGCATCGGGGCGGGCGAGGAGCAGGTGACGTACCGCCTGCGGGACTGGCTCATCTCGCGCCAGCGCTACTGGGGCACGCCCATACCGATCATCTACTGCGACGAGTGCGGCATCCAGCCGGAGAAGGAGGAGAACCTCCCCGTCCTGCTGCCGGACGACGTGGCGTTCATGCCGACGGGCGAGTCTCCGCTCAAGCATCACCCGGCCTTCGCCGAGGTGGAGTGCCCGAACTGCGGCGGCAAGGCGCGTCGCGAGACGGACACCATGGACACGTTCGTCGACTCCGCGTGGTACTGGTTCCGCTACCTGACCCCTCACGCGGACGACAAGCCGTTCGACCCCGACCTCGTGAAGCGTTGGACGCCGGTGGACGTGTACACGGGCGGCGTCGAGCACGCCATACTGCACCTGCTTTACGCGCGCTTCTTCACGAAGGTGCTGCGCGACCTCGGGCTGGTCGAGATAAGCGAGCCTTTCCTCACGCTCCGCAACCAGGGCATCATCCTCGGCGCAGACAACGAGAAGATGTCGAAGTCCCGCGGCAACGTCGTGAACCCAGACGAGCTGGTGTCGCAGTACGGGGCCGACACCGTGAGGGCGTTCCTGATGTTCATAGGCCCGTGGGACCAGGGTGGGCCGTGGAACTACCAGGGGATAGAGGGCGTCTACCGGTTCCTGCACCGCGTCTGGGCCTTGGTCAACGACCATAGCCTGGTCGTCGACCAGGAGGCCAAGCCGGAGCCCGGCTCGGACGCGGACCCTGATGCCGTTGCCGGCGAGCTCAAGCGCGCTGTTCACAGCGCGGTGAAGGAGGTGACAGAGGACCTCGGCGAGTTCCGGTTCAACACCGCGATCGCGGAGCTCATGACCCTCTCGAACGCGATGAGCAAGGCGAAGGCGCACAGGGCTGCGCTCGGGGAGGGCTGGACTGAAGCGGTGAGGAGCCTGCTGCTCATGCTCGCGCCGATCGCGCCTCACGTGACGGACGAGCTGTGGGAACGCGCCGGCTTCGAGGGCTCGGTGCACGTACAGAGCTGGCCGAGCTACGACGAGTCTGCGTTGGTGGCGGAGACCACGCAGATGGCCGTGCAGGTGAACGGCAAGGTGCGCGGTCAGGTCCAGGTGCCGGTGGGCGCCGACGACGCTGAGGTCCTCGACATCGCCCGTTCCGAGTCCAACGTGGCCCGCTACCTGGAGGAAGGTCAGGTCGTGCGCGAGATCGTAGTGAAGGGCAGGATGGTCAGCTTCGTCGTGAAGAGCTGACCCTCGATATCCCAGAGGTGCTGGCGGCTGGTCCACCGGGACCGGCCGCCGTTCCTCTTTCACCTTGGAGCGCGGTAGCCATTGGGCCGGCGGCCGTCATCGGTCAGGGGCGCTCCAGAACGTCAACCAGGTTCCAACGTGATCTTCGACGGTGAACTCGCTCTGGCCCCACGGCCTTGGAGCGATCGGGTCCACGATGGTTACGCTGCTAGCCTCCAGCCGCTCATAGAACTCCTCCAGGTCGGGAGCCTCGATGTAGAGCGATATGGGCGCCGTCCCGCCGAGACGCCGCCTGATCGCATCGTTGTAGGCCGGCGAGTACAGGTCTGTCGGCACCTCGAGCATGATCCTGGCGTCTCCGCGCCTCAACGAACTGTTCACGTCGTCCGGGCCGCCGCGATCCAAGCCGAAGCCGAGCTGGCCAACGTAGAAGTCCAGAGCCTCACGCATGTCGGGCACGCGCACGGTGGGTATCACCGCCCAGCCAGCCATGAGTCACTTCCTGAGCCGCCCCTGTGGATCTGGTCGGAGCTTACACGCGCGGCTACTGCGGCGCCACCAGCACGACCTCGCGGAGTATCGCGAGCTCCACGCTGGGCCGGACGATGTACGAACGGCGGAGCTCGTTCGGGTCAGGCGGCAGGACCTGCTCCACGACGCCGACCAGCACGCCGATCGGGAACAGCCCGCCGTAGCTGGAGGTCTCTACGAGGTCGCCAACCTCGACGGCATCGTCCTCCTCGAAGCGGGTGACGCGCAGCAGCTCGCCGACGTCGCCGACCAGCACGCCCTGACCGCCCTTGCCTCGAACGGTGACGCCAACGCGCGACTGTGGATCGGCGATCGTGCGGACGACGGAGGACGTAGGGCCCACCTCGGTGACGATCCCGACGAGCCCGGCCGGCACCGTCACCGGCATGTCTGCTGTGACGCCCTGCCTCGTGCCCGCCCCGATGATCAGCCGAGCGAGGTCGGCCCCCACCGTGCCGCCGATGACCGGCGCCGTCGTGACGACGCCCGGCGACTGTGCACGCCTCACCTCCAGCACCTGCTCGAGCCGCTGGACCTCCAGCTCTAGGAACCTGGAGTCTTGCCGCGTGGCGGCGAGCTCGGTCTCCAGCCGCTCCAGCTCCGCCCTCAGGTCCCTCCTGTCGAGCATGCTCTCGACCGTGAGCCTCACGTTGGTGCCAGCGCGATGCAGCAGGTCGTGAGGCAGCGCCACGGCAGCGGTCACCTCGAACGGCACGCGCCCGACGAGCGCCATGGAGGCGATCGTGAGCAGGCACAAGGCGATGAACGCGTACCAGGCCCGCAGCAGGCTAGACAAGGTCGACCCCCATGCGCCTCGCCTCCTCGACGACGGTCGGCAGGCTCAGCCCCACGACGTTCGTGTAGCTACCATCGATCGCCTCCACGTGCGCGGCTCCCAGGCCCTGGATGGCGTAGCCACCTGCCTTGTCGAGGCCTTCTCCAGACGCGACGTAGCGCTCGATCTCACCCTCGGAGAGCCGCCTGAACCGCACGCGGGTCCTGACGACACCACCGCCGCTGGCGGGTCCCAGCCTCAGGGCGTGACCGGTGTAGACGTCGTGCACCGTGCCAGAGAGCAACCTGAGGAACTCGGCGTTCTGAGCCGCGTCCGCCGGCTTGTTGATCACATCGCCGGCTACGACGACGGTCGTGTCCGCGGCGATCACCAGAGCCTCCGGGAAAATGCGGGCGAGCACTTCCGCCTTGGCGGCGGCGAGCCGGCCGACAAGGGCGTCAGCCGCCTCACCCGGCAGCATCGTCTCGTCGACGTCCGCCGGCTGCACATCGAAGCGGACCCCGATGCTGGCGAGGAGCTCCCTGCGACGTGGCGATGCGCTGGCCAGCACGATGCTCCTCACGCGTCCAAGTCTACCCAGGGAGGGGCTGCGGTTAGACTGCCCGCCGAGATGACGAGCGAGGACATGAAGCGCGCTGCCGCCGAAGCGGCCGTCGACATGGTGGCGAGCGGCATGACGCTCGGCCTGGGGACCGGCAGCACGGCGCGTTGGTTCGTAGCGGCCGTGGCCGAGCGAGTGGCTGCGGGGAACCTCAGCGGCCTGAAGTGCGTGCCGACCTCCAGGGACACCGCTAGCCAGGCACGAGACGCCGGCCTCACGCTCGTCGACCTGCCCGCGGACGGAGTCGACCTGGCCGTCGACGGCATGGACGAGCTCACCCCGGGTCTGGACGCGATCAAGGGGTTGGGCGGGGCCCTGCTGCGCGAGAAGATCGTCGCCCGGTCCGCGCGCGACTTCGTGCTCATCGGCGACGAATCCAAGCTGGTCGGTCACCTCGGCGAGAAGGCGCCCGTACCGGTCGAGGTGGTGCCGTTCGGCATGGACAGGACGAAGTTCTTGCTTCAGGGGATCTTCGAAGAGGCAACGCCTCGGACGAGAGGGACAGAGCTCTTCGTGACAGACAACGGCAACCACATAATCGACTGCCGTCCGTTCCCACGGTTCGACGCCAAGCACATGGAGGCGGAGCTGGCGTCGACTACCGGTGTCGTCGAACACGGGCTCTTCCTCGGCATGGCGCGGGTCGCCTTCGTAGGGAGTGCGGAAGGCGTGAAACGCCTGGTGCGGGCGTGACAGCCCCAGCTTGGACCGAGCGTGCGACGGGGGTGCTGCGGTGATCGTCGCCGTGGGACTCGACCTGATCGAGATAGCGCGCATCAGGCGCGCGGCCGAGCGACACCCTGTGCGCTTCCTCCAGCGGTGCTTCCACCCCGAGGAGCTGGCCGAGCTGGATGGGCGCAAGGACGTCTACCCCGGCCTGGCGGCGCGCTTCGCCGCCAAGGAGGCGTTCGCCAAGGTGTGGCCCTCCTCGCTCAGCTGGCGCGACGTCTGGGTCGTGAAGGAGGGCGAACGCCCGTTCCTTGCCATGAGCCCGGACCTGGCAGATGCGATGGCGGATGAGGGCCTCGTCGCTCACGTTTCGCTGTCGCACGCGGTAGATCACGCCGCCGCCGTCGTGGTGCTCGAGCGCCTGGACGAAACACGGCGGCACGAAGATGGCCCACCATGAGCGGGGCCCTGGTGACCGTCTACACGGACGGGTCATGCGATACGGCGTCAGGCAGGGGCGGCTGGGCGTACCTGATAGAGAGAGACGGCCGCAGGGAGCAGGCGTCCGGTTTCGAGGCCGGGACGACGAACAACCGCATGGAGCTGACGGCGGCGGTGATGGCGTTGGGGGCGCTGGCCGAACCGTCGCGGGTACGCATCGTCACCGACAGCGAGTACCTGAAGAAGGCGTTCACCGACGGCTGGCTCGAGCGCTGGCAGCGCAACGGCTGGCGCACCGCATCGCGTCAGCCGGTCAAGAACCAGGACCTGTGGCGGCGGCTGCTGCAACTGACCGCCGTTCACGACGTGACATGGGCATGGACTCGCGGTCACGCAGGGCATGAGCAGAACGAGATCGTAGACGGGTTGGCGCTGCGGGCGCGTAGACAGGGCGGCTAGGTTGGCGGGGCCCGCCCGGCGTCAGTCGGCTACGCGCCCCAAGAAGTCCCTGAACACGGCAAGGCCGGTCACGAGCGACGAGGCGTCCACCCACTCGTCCAGCGTGTGCGCGCCACCGCCGCGGTAGGCGCCGAACGCTATGGCGCTTATGCCGCGGGCCATGGCGGCGTTCGCGTCGGTGCTCGCGGCCGCCAAGGAAGCCTTGAGCCCAGCGGCCTCCAGCGCGGCTCTCGCCGCCGCGACCAGCGTGCCGTTCTCGCTCGTGCCGGCCGGCCTGTCGCCTATCTGCTGCAGCTCCATGGAGCACCCAGCCGATGCGGCAGACGCGCGTATCTCGTTCTCGCTCGCCTCCCATAGCAGGTCGAGCGTGTGCTGGTCGATGCTGCGCAGGTCGAGGGCGAAGCCGGCCCGGGCCGCTATCGAGTTGACGCTCGTCCCGCCCCATACGAGGCCGACGTTGAGGCTCGAGCGCGGGTCCTTGGGGACGGACAGGCGCGCCAGCCGGGAGATCGCCTCCCCCACCGCGTGGATCGCGCTGGGGCTCGGGTAGTCGCCCCACGAGTGCCCGCCGGCCGCGGTCATCGTCACCTCGTGCCGGCGCGAGCCGACGCCCTGGTGGCAGATCGAGCCCAGGTGGCCGTCGAGGGCCACGAAGTGGTCTATCTTCCCCTCCCAGCCCTCAACCACGTGGCGCGCCCCGCGCAGGTCGCCGGCACCCTCCTCGCCCACAGTGGCCGCGACCACCAGGCGTGGACGTCTTGCCGGGAGCTCGCGCAGGTAGGCGGTCAGCACGGCAAGGCTCGTCGCGTTGTCGCCGACACCTGCTCCCTCGAGGCGCTCCCCTGCGACGCGCACTGTCACGTCGGTCTCGCGCGGGAAGACGCTGTCGAGGTGCGCGGCCACGAGGACCGTCGGCCCGCTGCCTCCGGGGACGGTGGCGATCACGTTGCCTACCGCGTCCCGTTCGGGCTCGAGCCCCGTCTCGCGCCACATGTCCTCTACGAGCGCCGCGCGCTCTCCCTCCTGGAACGTCGGAGCGGACGTCTGCGCCAGGCGCAGCACCATGTCGGTGATGTGCTTCTGCGTGTTGTTCTCGTCGGGTGAGGTCTCGCCGGTCACGCGGAGCGTCCCGCCGCCCGGCTCACGCCTCTTCGCCGCCCTGGAGAGTGGCGATGCCCTCCCTGAGCGCGTACAGCGCGGCCTGCGTGCGGTTGTTGAGGCGCAGCTTGGAGAAGATCTCCGTGAGCCTGTTGCGCACCGTCTTCTCGCTCACGCCGAGGCTGCTGGCGATCTCCTGGTTCGTCGCGCCCTGCGCGAGGTGCCTGAGAATCTCCTCCTCGCGCTCCGTCAGCTCGCTTATCTCGTGCTCCGGATGCGCTGGCAGCTCTCCGTACTTGCGGAACTCGGCGAGGATCTCGGCGGCGATCTCGGCGTTGAGTAGCGTCTCGCCCGCCGCCACCCTGCGGATCGACTCGACGAGCTCGTCGGCGCCCGAGTCCTTGAGCATGTACCCGCGCGCGCCTGCCTTTATGGCCTCGAAGACGTACCTGTCCTGCCTGTACATGGTGAGGATGATCACCCTGGCGTCCGGCTGCTCGGCGAGGATCGCCTTCGTCGCGGCCACACCGTCCATCTCGGGCATCTGGATGTCCATGAGGATCACGTCAGGCTTCGTCTCGAGCGCGTGCCTTATCGCCTCGCGGCCCGTCGACGCCTCACCGATGACCCTGAACCCTTCCTCGGTCTCCAGTATGCCGCGCAGGCCCTGCCTGAACATGGCGTGGTCATCGCAAAGAAGGATCCGCGTCATGCACCACACTGTACCCGTCCCTTCGGTCCCTCGGTGGTACCCTGACGGTCGCAGCTGCCGGACACGTCGCTCTCCGGCCATGCCCCCGAACCGCCTCACCAGGCCGGTGGCCTGGTCGCGAGCGGGGTGTCCGGCAGCTGCATGGACGGCGCGCCATGGTCCTCGTGCCCACGGCGCCCCGATACCTTCTCAAGAGACGAGATTGGAGGACGCATGTCGCATCCGAAGGGCGTCCTGATAGAGCGGGCGCAGAAGCTCGGCCTGGCGAAGCCCGAGTTCCGGACCGAGCAGACGGGCCCGGAGCACGAGCCGAGGTTCCTGTCCGACGTGGTGATAGACGGTGAGGTGATGGGAACGGGCCAGGGCGGCACGAAGCGGACGGCCGAGAAGTACGCTGCCGAGGAGGCGCTCTCGGCCCTCGAGTCGCGCTCGCGCCCCTCCGGGCAGGCAGGCAAGAAGCCCGCAGCGGCTGCCAAGCAAGCGGCCGGCAAGAAGGGAAAGGCCGCTTCCGGCTCTGGCGGCAAGGGCGGATCGGGAGGCTCTCCCAAGGCGGGCAAACCGTCGCCCAACGCCGCGTCAGCTGCGGCGAGCGCTACGGACACGGGCGCGGCGACCGAGCGCGTCGACGAGTCGGAGGACGAAGAGTTCGACGGGCCCTGGCCCATGTTCGACGACCTGCTTGCGGCCGTCGTGACGGTCGCCGAGAAGCGCGTCACCTCCGACCTGAGAGGCGAGGGCGCCCGCTCGGCGATCCGCGACTTCTCGCTCGACCTCTACAAGGAGTTGCTGCTCGGCCTCGGCGACATAGTCGATGAGGACGACGAAGAGGAGGACGAAGAGGAGGACTGAGCGGGCCCCGTCCGCCAGGCTGGGCGGCTGAGGCGGCGTCAGCTAGCTGCTGCCTGCCTGCTTCGCGAAGCGCTCGATGCTCCGTAGTAGCGCTGTCGCCTTCTCCCGTACCAACATCTCTTTCAGCTGCTGGCTGCCGCCGAACGAACCCGTCCCGTGCAGCTCGATTATGTCGACAGCCTTGGAGCTGAACGCCGTCAGCGGCGTCGCCATGGTGATTCCCGAGAGGTTCTCGGGGTCGGGCCTGCGCAGCTCGAAGAGGTCGTCGTCGAGCCCGCCGGCTGCCGGGTTGATGGCCACGATGACGTCACCGTCGTTCGTCTTCACCAGGTAGCGCCGCTCCTCGGCCTTTCCGCTCTCGTCCATGGGCGAGGCAGGCTATCACGTAAACCCGCGCCCTTCGGAAGCCGGTGATGGTGCAGCGACGGCCGACAGAGTGGCACACTGTCACGGTGCAAGAACTGCTCGCGTCTCACCCCGGCCTCGCCGTTGCAGTGATCGTCACCCTTGGCGTAGGCGCGCAGTGGCTCGCCTGGCGCTGGCGGGTGCCCGCGATCCTGCCGCTCCTCGCCGCCGGCTTCCTCTTCGGGCCGGTGCTCGGCCTCCTGGACCCCGTCGGCATCTTCCCTGAGGAGCTCTTCTTCCCTCTCGTGTCCCTCGCCGTCGGACTGATCCTCTTCGAGGGCGGGCTCACGCTCAGGTTCCCGCAGATCCGCGAGACGCGGCGCGTCGTCTTCAACCTAGTTACGTGGGGCGCCGCGATCACGTGGCTCGGCGCCGCACTGGCAGCTCACCTGATAGCGGGGATCCAACCTCACATAGCGCTCCTCTTCGGCGCGCTCGTCATGGTGACCGGCCCTACCGTCATAGGCCCGCTCTTGCGGATCGTCAGGCCGGTCTCCGACGTCGCGAACGTCCTCAAGTGGGAGGGCATCGTCATCGACGCGGTGGGCGCGCTCGTCGCCGTGCTCGTCTACGAGTCCTTGGTGCTGCGATCCGCCGGCGAGCCCCTCGGCATCGTCGCCCTGCTCCTCGGGCAGTTCCTGCTCGTCGGGGCGCTTGTCGGGGCCGCTGGCGGCGGGGCGTTGATGCTTCTTCTCAAGCGCCGCGTGATACCCGACTACCTGATAAACGTCACGGCCCTAGCAGCGCTCTTCGCCACGTTCGAGCTCGCGAACTTCCTGTCGGCGGAGGCCGGCCTCCTCGCGGCCGTCGTGATGGGCATCATCGTGGCGAACTCCGGCGTGCCGAACCTCGACTCCCTCCTCACGTTCAAGGAGGACCTGACGGTCCTCATGGTGAGCGTGCTGTTCATCGTACTGGCGGCCAACGTCTCTGCGACGGCCGTCGTGTCGGCGCTCAACTGGCAGACGCTGGCGCTCGTCGCGATCATCGTGCTGGTTCTCAGGCCGCTCGTCGTCTTCCTGTCGAGCCTGGGCTCCAAGCTCGCCTTCAACGAGCGTCTGTTCATCGCATGGGTGGGCCCGCGCGGGATCGTCGCCGCGTCCGTCACGTCCCTCCTGGCCGCCCGGCTCGTCGAGAACGGCATAGAGGGCGCCGTCGAGATCGTGCCGCTCGTCTTCGCGGTCATCGTCGTCACCGTGCTTCTAGCGAGCCTCACTGCCAAGCCCCTCGGCGTGCGGCTTGGCGTAGCCGATCCCGACCCCCAGGGCTTCGTGCTCCTTGGCGCCCACCCCGTGGCTCGCGACATCGCCAAGATCCTCAAGGAGCGAGGGTTGCCTGTCCTGCTGGCGGACACGAACCCGTCCAACGTCGCAGCCGCGCGCCAGGAGGGCCTGCAGGCGTACAACGGCAGCCTGCTCTCAGACCGCAGCGACGACCAGCTGCGGCTCGCGGGCATCGGTCGGCTCATAGCGCTGACGCAGAACGAGGAGGCGAACGCCCTCACGGCCGTGAAGTTCCGGCGCGAGTTCGGGAAGAACGCCGTGTACCAGCTCGCTCCCAAGGAGCACGTGTGGGACAGCAACCGTCTCGGCGGCGAGAACCGCGGCCTGTGGCTCTCCCGCGGCGCGCTCTCCTTCCAGCGGCTGCAACGCCTGCACGCGAGCGGAGCCGAGCCGGTGGAGGTCGAGCTGAGCCCAGAGCACACGCTCGCGGAGTTCATGCAGACGCACGGCGACAGCGCGGTGCCTCTGTTCATCGCCCGCAACGGCACGCTCGACGTCGTCTCAGAGGCCACGGAGCCGGAGCGCGAGGACTCCGGCACGCTGATCACCTACATAGAGCCGCGGTCCTGATCGCTCGCCGGCGGGACCGGCGGACCCAGCCTTCGTACGCCTTACCGCTACTCGCTCGCCTCGTCCAGGAACTGCTGCAGCTTGTCGACGTTGACGGTGATGGGGGCCCGGCGACGCCTCACGGCGCCGTACTCGAGCAGACGAGCGAGGCAGTGGCTTACGGTCTCGCGCGTCGCGCCTATCATCTTCGCCAGGTCCTGCTGGGTGAGGTTCAGGTCGATGACCGTGCCGCGATCCGAATCGGCCCCGAAGTCCTGCGCGAGCCGCAGCAGCAGGTTCGCGAGCCGGCCGGGAGCGTCGAAGGCGCCGACCTCGGCCTGCCACTGCTGCGCCTGCCACAGCCTCGTGCTCATCACCTGGATGAACTTCATCGCGATCGCCGGGTGTTGCTGCAGCAACCGCTGGAACTCCTGCTCCGGCATGACGATGAGCGTCGTGTCGACGACGGCCTCAGCCTGGTTGGGCCGGCGCTCGCTCTCCAGCAGAAGCAGCTCACCGAAGATGTCGTACTGGCCGAGCAGCCCGAGGATCATCTCCTTCCCGTTGGGGAAGTACATCGAGATCTTCACCATGCCGTCGCGCACGAAGTAGAGCGCGTCCGCCGGGTCCTCCATGTGGTAGATGATCTCGCCGGCCTCGAACCGCTTGTATGGGGTGATCCGAGTGATCTTCTCGAGCTCGTCCGGCGTCAGGTCCTGGAACAACTTGGTGTTCTTCAGGTGCCAGACAAGGCTCGGGTACTGACTCGTATCGGTCATCAAGCGCCCCTCTCGAGCTAAAGCCCTATGGTCCGCCCGGTCAAACCGGCGGGAATCGCCGCGTGGTGCACGATTCTTATGAATCTACTATCTCACGTCCGCGAGGAACAGCGCGGCTGGGATCCTGTCTACTCCGCCGCTGGTTCCTCTGTCGAGGCGGCGGCGAGCGCCGTCGAGAGCCGCATGAGGCGCTCGTACGCCTCTGCGTCAAGGTAGTCCCCGACCTTCAGGCCGTCTACGAACACGCTCGGCGTGCCCGTGAGCCCGATCTCCTGAGCGGCATGCCTGTACGCCTCCTCGATCATCTGGCTGAAGCGCCCCGTCCTTATGCACATCGCGAGGCCCTCTGTGCCCAATCCGTGCTCCGAGGCTATGGCCGTGAAGGTCGGTAGGGGATCGGGGAGAGACGCCCACCGCGACTGCTCGGCGAAGAGGGCTTCCGTGAACGTCCAGAACGCGTCCTCACCCGCCTGGTCGCCACCGGAAGCTGCGGCCTCCGCGGCGACGCACTCGCTCGCCTCGGCCGCCACCGTGGCGTTCGGATGGATGCTCTTCAGCGGGAAGTGATGCACCTCGAAACGCACGTCGCCGCCGGCCACCAGCGCCTCCACTATCGGCAGTCCGCTGCGGGCGAACGTTGCGCAGAACGGGCACTGCAGGTCGGTGAACTCGCGGATCACGTGGCTCGCGTCCGCCGGGCCGATGGCGTGGGCAGGCTCGCCGAAGAGGTCTTCAGGCACGGCCTGTGGCTCGAACCGCACGGTCGCGTCCGGCGGCTCCCCTGCGGTGAGGGAGACGTACATGACGTACTCCTGGACCTGCACGGCCACCTCGCCGGCGTCGACCATCTCGGCCGACCGGCTGCGGAAGAAGTCCGTCACCGGCGCCGCGATGTCGGCCCCGTAGCCGCTCGCCGCACCGATAAGCGCGCCGATGAACCGTGCGTTCGCGTCGGTGAGGGGACCTTCACCGCTCACCGCGACCGCGGTGCCCAGCGACTCCGCGACATCGAAGCTGAACCCGGAAGCGGAGACGTGGCCCTCCTCGGCCGGCGTCACGCCGTAGTCGGACAGCTGCTCGACGATCGTGTGCGGCTCGTAGCCGATCTGCGCGAACGCAGCCGTGAGGAGAGACAGCAGTACGGCCAGGCCCGTGACGAGGAGCCCGGACCCGGCAAACGAGGCGGCAGGATCACGCGGACGCATGCAGCAGTCTATTGGCACCGCCCTTCGCGCACAAAACCGCAACAGCCAACGCGGTAGTCACCTGTGTGGGGCCGCTGGCCTCAGTCCTTGGACAGCGCCGTTCGTCTCGCGGAGGCCACATCGTGCATGTCGCCGGCGTCGAGCTCGAGCAGGGCGCTCACCCCGCCACCGCCGGCGAAGACCGTGCCCGACTCCGGCACGGTCTTCGAGTCGATGAAGGTGGGGAGTTGGACCCTGTGGCCGAACGGCGGCATCGCCCCTACCCGGTACCCGGTAACGGCAAGCGCCTCGTCAGCGGTGGCGAAGCGTATTCGCTTGCGGCCGATGCCAAGCACCTCGGCCAGGAGCGGGTAGGCGACCCTGCTCTCCCCGGCCGCGATGATGAGCACCGGCTCCCCGTCGGCCAGGAAGACGAGGCTCTTGACGATGCTGCCCGGGTCTGCGCCCACCGCGGCGGCGGCGTCCGACACGGTCGGCGTGGGGACGGAGAGCCGGTGGAGCTTCGCTTCTACACCGTTGACCTCACAGAACCTCTCGAGGTCCTCCTCCGTAAGCGGTTCCCTGTGGTCCATGTCGGGCAGTCTAACCGCGCTGTGTTGCGGCCAGGACGGCGTTAACTGGAGAAGTGGTATCTTCCGTCGATGTTGGAGATACCCGAGGCGTTCCGCGAGCTGGCAGCTCGCGAGCGGGAGGCGATCACCGACCTGCAGGTGCTTCTCGGTCGCCTCGGCGCCGACGAGGAGCACGTCGCCGACGTCAAGACTGCCCTCAACGACCTGGGCGGGCTGTTCATGATCGTCGTCGCAGGCGAGTTCAACGCCGGCAAGTCGAGCCTGCTCAACGCCCTGCTCGGCGAGCACGTGATGCCGGAGGGCGTCACGCCCACCACCGACCGGATAACGGTGGTCACCCACGGCGAGAGACAGTCCGAGCGCCAGGAGGGGCCCAACATCGTCCACCGGACGCACACCTCCCCCCTGCTCACCGACATCGCGCTCGTAGACACCCCTGGCACCAACGCGATCGTCAAGCGGCATCAGGAGCTGACGGAGAGGTTCGTCCCGAGGGCCGACCTCCTGCTCTTCGTCACGTCGGCCGACAGGCCGTTCACCGAGAGCGAGCGCCGCTTCCTGGAGCTGATCGCCTCCTGGGGCCGCAAGGTGCTGATGGTCGTCAACAAGGTCGACATCCTCGAAACCGGCGAGCAGCGCGCCGAGGTGGAGACGTACGTCCGCGAGCACGCGCGCGACACGCTGAACGTCACGCCTGAGGTGCACCTCGTGAGCGCGAAGGCTGCCGAACGCGCGCGCAAGGACGGCGACGACGAAGCGCTCGATGCGTCTGGTGTTCCCGCTCTGGCCAGGGCGGTCTCCGAGAGGCTGGGTGCCGAACGCCCTCGTCTCAAGCTGCTCAGCCCTCTGGGCGTCGCCGAGCGCACGGTAACCGTCTACCAGGACCAGCTAGCGGCTCGCCTCGCGCTGCTCACCGACGACAGCGGCAGCCTCGACGAGATAGAGAGGCAGCGGGCCCAGTTCGAGAAGGACATGCGGCGCGAGTTCGAGACCCACGCGATCCGCGTGAAGGACATAGTGCGTGACGTGAAGGAGCGCGGGCACGCGTTCTTCGACGACACGATCCGCTTCCGCCGCATCCCCAGGCTGCTCAACACCAAGCAGGTGCAGGCGGACTTCCAGCAGGAGGTCATAAGGGACACAGATACGCGCATCGACCGGGCCGTATCAGACCTCGTCGACTGGTTCATCCAGCGCAACCTCCAGTTCTGGGAGGACGTCATGCGCTTCGTCAACGAGCGCGCCTCAGCGCAGGAGACCAGGGTGATAGGCGAGGTCGGCGGGCGCTTCCAGTACGACAGGCGGGCGCTGGTGCGCTCGCTCGGCGAGCGCGCAGAGGAAGCCCTCGAGACGTACGACGACGACTCGGAATCGAGGCGACTCGCCGACGACCTGCAGCAGGCGGTCTTCCGCACGGGGCTGTTCAACGTGACGGGCATCGGGCTGTCCGCCGCCGTCCTAGCGTTCATATCGACGGCCGCGCTGGACGTCACGGGCATCGCCCTGGGTTTGACGCTCGTCAGCGTCGGGCTGCTGGTGCTGCCGCGTCAGCGCGCCAAGGCGAAGCGCGAGCTCGACGAGCGGATGCGTCAGCTGCAGGACAGCCTCGTCGAGGGCCTGACAGGCCAGTTCGAGGACGAGCTCGCCAGGTCGCAGGAGAAGCTGGCCGGCGCGATAAGCCCGTACACGCGCTTCGTCCGCTCGGAGCTGGAGCGCCTCGAGGAGTTGGGAGAGGGGCTCGACGAGATCGCGGTGCGGCTGGCCAGCCTCCGCGGCGAGGTCGAGGCGCTGGAGTAGACTCTCCCGCATGGCCGTTACGACCGCTACCCGCGTAGCGTTCCAGGGCGTGGCCGGGGCGTTCAGCGAGGAGGCAGCGTACGCCTTCGCGCCAGAGTCGCAGGCGGTCGGCTACCCATCGTTCGAGGAGGCTTTCGACGCCACGGTGAGAGGCGATTGCGACTTCGCCTGCCTGCCCGTCGAGAACAGCCTCGCGGGATCCATCAACCAGACGTACGACCTCCTCACAGACTCCGTGCTCACAGTGGTGGCCGAGCGCGTGGTGCGAGTGCATCACAACCTGCTCGTCCGGCCCGGCACCCGGCTCGAGGACGTGAAGCGCGTCTACAGCCACCCGCAGGCCCTGCAGCAGTGCCAGCGCTTCATCCGCCAGCACGGCATGCAGGCCGTCGCCGAGTACGACACGGCGGGCGCAGCCAAGCTGCTGGCCGAGCATGGAGGCAGCCAGACCGGAAGCGCGGCGATCGCCAGCCGCCGAGCGGCCGAGGCTTACGGCCTCGACATCGTGGCCGAGCGCATCGAGGACCTCGACTTCAACTTCACGCGCTTCTTCGTCTTGGGTCACGAGGAGAGGCCACAACAGCCCGGCCGTGACCACAAGACGAGCCTGCTGCTCGCGACGCATCACCGGCCCGGCGAGCTGGTCGCCTGCCTGCAAGTCTTTCCAGAGCACGGCATAAACATGACCAAGCTGGAGTCGCGGCCAAGGCGGGACAAGCCGTGGAGCTACCTCTTCTACATAGACATAGAAGGTCACGTGGCCGAGCCGCAGGTTTCCGCCGCTCTGTCTGGCCTCGTGCGGCGCGCTGCGTTCGTCAAGTACCTGGGAAGCTACCCGGCGGCGGAGCCGGTGGAGATCGACTGACCGAAGCCCGGGTACACCTGCAGGGGGCCGTGGGGACGGCGTCACGGAGCAGGCATCGCTATGACCTCCAGGTCACCCAGAGCGTCGAGCCGCAGAGCCTCTCCCGGGTACCACAGGGTGCGCGAACGGTAGGCACCACGCCACGGTGACCTCAGCACCTCCGTCCAGCCGCGCGTGACGTCAAGCAACCAGAGCTGGCGCGCCCCGGCGGACGCGTAAAGCGGCACCCTCTGCTCCCGCGTCGACCTGCCGCGCGTGAGCTCCACGATGACGAAAGCAGCCTCGGGATCGTAAGAATCTCCCACCCCTGCCGCCGCGAGCGCGACGCGACCGGTAGCGGCCCTCACCTCGTGCCGCCTGAGCAGGGCGAGGTCGGCGCGTAACAGGTCGCCGGGGCCCAGGCGGAAGGCGGGGTTGACGACGACCACACCGCCAGCCCGCTCCACCGCTGAGGTATTCAGGCCGGCGTGCACGTGCGCGAGCACCGCCATCTGAGTTGGGGTGGGCGTGTGGCCGGTGACGACGCGGCCGCCGTGGAGCTCGGCGCGCGGGCCCTCTGTGAGCGCACCGGCGCGTAGCGCGGCGAGGAAGGCGGGAACCGTCACGAGCGGGACCGGGCTGTCGCGCATGCCGATAAGGGTGCGACGGCGCCTGGACGAGCCGGCGGCCGTCGTCATCCGGAGCCGGGCGGGGCTAGTCAAACGACTCGCCGGGCCCCGGTCCGGGAGGGCACGGGTGATACACTCCGCCGGATAAAGATGCCTAGGCGCGAGGACATACACAAGATCCTGATAATCGGTTCCGGGCCCATCGTCATAGGTCAGGCGGCCGAGTTCGACTACTCGGGAACGCAGGCGTGCAAGGCCCTCAGGGCCGCCGGCTTCGAGGTGGTGCTAGTCAACTCGAACCCCGCGACGATAATGACCGACCCGGACGTCGCGGACAGGACATACATCGAGCCTCTCACGCCGGAGTTCGTCGAGGCCGTCATCCGCACCGAACGCCCGGACGCCCTGCTGCCAACCCTTGGCGGCCAGACGGCCCTGAATCTCGCGTCTGCTCTCCACGAAGCCGGCGTGCTCGACGCCTATGGCGTCAAGCTGATAGGCGCCAACTACGAAGCGATCCAGAAGGGCGAGGACCGCCAACTGTTCCAGCAGGCGATGGCCAGGATCGGGGTGAAGACGCCTGCCGGGAAGATGGTCAGGCGCCTCGACGAGGCGCTGGCGTTCGTCACCACCATCGGGTACCCGGCCATAGTCCGCCCCAGCTTCACGCTCGGCGGCACAGGCGGCGGCATAGCCATGGACGAGGCCCAGTTCAGGGAGATAGTCACCCAGGGCCTTCACGACTCGCCGGTCGGCAGCGTGCTGGTCGAGCAATCCGTGCTCGGCTGGAAGGAGTACGAGCTCGAGGTGATGCGCGACACGAACGACACCGTCGTCATCATCTGCTCGATAGAGAACTTCGACCCCATGGGCGTGCACACCGGCGACAGCATCACGGTCGCCCCGGCCCAGACGCTCTCCGACAAGGAGTACCAGCGCCTGCGCGACTACTCCATCGCGATCATCCGCGAGATAGGCGTAGATACCGGCGGTTCCAACATCCAGTTCGCCGTCAACCCCGAGGACGGCGACGTCATCGTCATCGAGATGAACCCGCGCGTGTCGCGGTCCTCGGCGCTCGCGTCGAAGGCCACCGGCTAC
>CAZMFX010000023.1:9719-27323 GCA_964565625.1 uncultured bacterium | reverse complement strand
TTGCCCGCGAAGTAGACGAGGTTCTCCAGCACGCTCAGGCGCCAGTAGAGGTTGCGGTTGCCCTCGAGCACCGCCGATATGTGCTTGACGGCCTGCGCCCTCGCCGTCCTCGTGTCGTGACCGGAGACGCGGACTGCGCCCTGGTCGGGGTGGATGAGCCCGCATGCCATCTTTATGGTCGTCGTCTTGCCTGCCCCGTTGGGGCCGAGCAGCCCCACGACCTCTCCCCGACCCACCTGGAACGTGACGCCGTCGACCGCCGTCACTCGGTCCTGCCGCGAGCCTCCGTAGAACTTGCGAACCCCGTCGACCTCTATGAGACTCAACGCCAACGTCCTCGCCTCGCTTCCGTGCCGAGGGGCGCCATGCGCGGCTATCTCGCCGCTAGCTGCCGACACCTCGTAGCAGTGGTGCCGCGCAGGACGAGCCTACGCGGCACATGTGGATACTCGCACCTCAGCGAGTGTAAATACTGGATTTACACCTGTCAAGGTCGGGGTTCCTAGTCTCTTCACCTGGCGCTGCGGAGCCTGCGCATCCCGAAGGCATGGCGCTGGCTCTGCCAGGTGAACGCGGCCCGCTCCTCCTTGGCCGTGACTGCCTGCCTTACAGAGGCGAGGGCTGCCTCGCGCCGGACGCGCCGCTTCTCGGCGGTGACGGCTGCGACGACGGCTTCGTTGGCCGCCCGGCTCCTCAGGTCGTTCACGCGATCGTTGAGAAGGCGTGTCAGCGAGTGACTCGATTGCAACATCTGTGGCCCTCCAATAAGGGGTCGTCTGGGGGCTTGCGGGCCAGTTGCTCGTCTCGCTGCTGAGAGGGCGCGGTCTAGCTGGTGCTAGCCATGTCCTCGCTCGTTCAGCGGTTGGCCCAGTGGTGTTCCTTGCGCGGTAGGCGCTCGCCGTCGGCGTAGCCGGCGCGGCGAAGGCGCTCGTCGCGGCGCGAGGAGGCGGCGCCGAAGCGCGGCCCGCGTGTCGCGATGAAGTGCGTGACCGGAGAGATGATCATCTCGTTCTCGACCTCCTTCCTTCCTTGTCTGTCGTGGCCCGCCCGGGGGGCCGGCTTCCTTGGTCGCTTCGGCCCAGAGGGGCAGAAGCCTAGGGGGCGCTGGGCGAGCGCCCGTCGGCGGTGAACTGACACGCCTCCGGACCCACGTGGTCCGTGGAGAGCTGGCTAACCTACTGTCTGTGTGAGGTCTGTTGCGGCGCTTCCGTCAGTTCTGGCGCGCAGCGCCGAAGCCCACGAGGGGCGCATAACGGACCCGATGTCCGACAACCGACGCGATCTGGATGTACGTCATCGTCCACCTCCTCGTGGTTCCGCCTGCTTACGCGGCGGTCGGAGCCTCGGCTCCCAAGCCGTGGACTGTAGCAGTCGGCTGCCACACCGTCAAGTGCTCCGGGTTCTCGGGGAGGGCGGATCGCGCCCAAACGTTGTCATATATGATGCCTGGCGACTGACCTTGAAGGTTGGAGAGCCGGCCGCCTCGCGCCGTCGGCGGTCCGTTGAAGTCGATCAATACCTCGCTAGCCACATGCGCGCCCGCCGCGCGGTGGCGATTCAACATTCAGGAGGAGGGTCCTTCGATTGCGTCGGGCGGTCCAAACCAGTGGGCGTGAACGTCATCGTACCGCTCAGGACGACACGCCACCGGATCGGCAGCCGACCGCCGATTCACGCTTCGAGGCAGGCCCACCCACCGGTGCAGACGCGGAACCGGAACCCGACGCCGAGCAACGGTACACACGAGACCCAGCTGGCGGCCCGGAAGAGCGCGTACGTTCCACACGCTCGGGCCGTCGCGGCTGGGCGAGTCGGTTCCGATCGAACGGCGCCGGCATGGTGGGCCTAGTCGGCGTGATCATCGTCGTGATCGTTGCTCTCGCCGCACCGTGGCTTGCACCACACGACCCGGCCCGTCAGTACTTCGACGGCCTGACCCTCCAGGGGGACCCGTTGCCGCCATCGGGGCGCTTCCTGATAGGCACCGACCTACTCGGCCGAGACCTCCTCTCCCGCGTGATCTACGGCGCCAGGGTGTCGCTGCTCGTAGGCGTCGTAGCCAACGGTGCGGCGATCCTTATAGGTCTGGTTGTCGGAGTACTAGCTGGCTATCTGAGGGGCTGGACCGAGACCATCCTGATGCGCCTCACAGACATCATGACGGCGTTCCCGGCGTTGATACTCGCGATCGCGTTGGCCGCCATCCTGAGGCCCAGCCTCTGGATAGTCGCGATGGTGATCGCCCTCGTCAACTGGGTGTGGATCGCGCGCGCCATCTACGCCCAGGTCCTCTCCATCGCCAAACGCGACTTCGTGGAGGCGGCGGGCGCGTTGGGAGTGCGGCCCGCGCGGACGTTGGGCAGGCACATCCTTCCTCACCTGGTGTCGACACTAATGGTCTTCGGCACGTTGGGGATCTCGACGACTGTGCTCCTCGAAGCGTCGCTATCTTTCCTCGGCGTTGGGGTCCAGCCGCCGACGCCGTCATGGGGCGGCATCATCAACGAGAGTCAGTCCTACTTCTTGGACGCACCGTGGCTTGTCGTCTTCCCCGGCGCGGCCATCCTACTTACATCGCTGTCGTTCAACCTTCTGGGCGAGGCGTTGCGGGACGCCTTAGACCTCGCGGAGCGGAGGTGATGTAGGTGCTCCCGTACTTGGCTAAGCGCCTTCTGCAGTCGGTGTTCGTACTGCTCGGGGTCACGCTGGTCACCTTCCTCCTCGTGTTCCTGCTCCCGGCAGACCCCGCCAGGATGATCGCGGGCCGCAGCGCGACGGTACAGACGGTCGATAGCATCCGACACGAGCTCGGGCTCGACCGCCCGCTTCCTGTCCAGTTCGTGAGCTACATCAACGGGCTATTGCATGGTGACCTCGGCCGGTCATATGCACAGCGCGCTGCTGTCTCCGACCTCATCGCCTCGAGGTTCATGCCCACCTTGCAACTAGCCGGTGCCGGCATCCTGTTCGAGTTACTCATCGGCCTACCGGCTGGCATCGTGGCCGCTCTCAGGCGGGGAACGCGCTTCGATCAGTTCGTGATGACGCTCGCGTTCGTGGGTGTATCCGCGCCCCAGTTCGTCGTTGGCCTCATCCTCATCTACCTGCTGGCATTCCTCGTCCCGGTCTTCCCGCTCGGAGGGTACGGGACGCCCCTCCACGTCGTCCTGCCAGCGGTTGCCGTCGGGCTCGCGGGAGGCGGCTGGTACGCACGGGTCACGCGCAGCGCGACGATCGACGTGCTCAGGCAGGACTTCGTGAGGACCGCGCGCGCCAAAGGCGTGTTTCCAACGCGGGTGGTCATGAAGCACGTCCTCAAGAACGCCGTGCTGCCGGTCGTGGCGCTCGTGGGCCTCGACATCGGCGTCTTCATGGGCGGAATCGTCGTCGTGGAGACGGTGTTCGGCTGGCCGGGCATAGGCCAGATGGTGTGGCAGGCGATCCAACTCGTCGACATCCCGGTGATCATGGGCGGCGTACTTATTACAGCTCTCTTCGTGGTAGTCGGGAATCTCATCGCCGATCTGCTGTACCCGGCGCTCGACCCACGGATCCGCTACCAGTAGGCGGCAAGCCTGGCCCCGCGGGCCGGGTTTCGAACGCATGGCGCTGCCAAGTGCGCCAGGAAGGCAGGATGGAGATGCAGGAGACGAGATCACACCGTAGCTCCCCGAGACAGAGGCGGCTTACTAAGTACGCCGCCGTGCTGGTATTGGCTGTGCTGACAGCGATAGGCAGCGCGCAACAGGGTGGCAGGGCGGTGGTGTCTTTCCAAGTGGACGTCAGCACCCTCGACCCAGCGATCGGGTACGACTGGCAGAACTGGTCGATCATCAAGTCGTTGTTCGACGGTCTCATGGACTACGAGCCAGGCACCACCAACCTCAAGCCCCACTTGGCCGAGAGCTATACCGTCTCGGAGGATGGCCTCACCTACACGTTCACGCTCCGTGACGACGTCGTGTTCCACAACGGCCGTGAGATGGTGGCTGACGACGTCAAGTACTCGATCGAGCGCGTGCTGGACCCCACCACCCAGAGCCCGGGTCAGGGCTTCTACCTAAGCATCGCCGGCGCGCAGGAGTTCATCGACGGCGCGGCTGAAGAAGTGACGGGGATCCGCGTCATTGACGATCACACGATCGAGTTCACCACGTCGGAACCCGACGCTTCGTTCCTCCACAAGCTGGGACTCAACTTCGCCCATGTCGTGCCGCGTGAGGCTGTAGAGGCGGCGGCGGGCGACTTCGGTCACCAGCCGGTTGGCACCGGTGGCTTCATGCTCGAGGAGTGGGTCCTCGGCCAGCGGCTCGTGCTCGTCCGCAACCCCGACTACTTCGAGGAAGGCATCCCGTACCTCGACGAGTTGGTTTTCGAGATCGGCGTGGACCCCAACGTCGCCTTCCTGCGCCTCCAGCGTGGCGAGGTGGACATCCTCGGCGACGGGATCCCGAGCGCACGCTATACGGAGGTCCTCGACGACCCCGACCTGAGCCAGCTTGTGGCGACAGGCGAGCAGATGCAGACCGGTTACGTGACCATCAACGTTGAGATGGAGCCGTTCGACGACGTTCGCGTGCGCAGGGCGCTGAACATGGCCATCAACAAGGACCGCATCGTGCGCATCCTCAACAATCGCGCGGTGCCGGCCAACCAGATCCTGCCACCTCTCTTCGAGAGCTACGCGGCCGACTACGAGGGCTACCCTTACGACCCGGAGGCTGCGAGAGCCCTGTTGGCGGAGGCCGGTTACCCTGACGGCTTCGACACCGTCCTGTACGCGTACAACGTCTCCCCCAACGACCGCATCGCCCAGGCGATCCAAGCGGACCTCGCCGAGATCGGCGTGAACGCCGAAGTGCGCACACAGGCTCAGAGCACCGTCATAGAAGCGGGAGGAGCCGGCGAGGCACCACTGCTGTGGTCGGGCGGCATGGCGTGGATCGCCGACTATCCCGACCCGAACAACTTCTACTGGCCCATCCTTGCCTGCGCCAGCAACATTCCAGGCGGCTGGAACTGGGCCAGGTACTGCAATGAGGACCTCGAGGCGCGCGCCGCCGAGGCCGACACGCTCGCCAGGGCCGACCAGCACGATCAGCGCGTCGAGGAGTGGCGGCAGATCTTCCTGGAGATAATGGATGACGCCCCCTGGATTCCGATCTTCAACGAGCTCCAGGTCAGCATGCACTCCACGCGCGTCACCGGTCCGGAAGGGATCTTCACAGACCCCATGCACATCCCCGTTCACTACGAGCTGGTGCGGATGGCCGACTAGCGATGCCCGGCTACAAGACGATCCACGACGCTCATCACCACTTCGGGTGGGACAACTCGCTCGGCGCCGCCATGGAGGCGGCGCCGGGCGACGAACTCGAGTTCGAGACCGTCGACTCTTCCGGCGGGCAACTCACCAAGACCTCGACCGCTGCCGACGTCGGCCGTCTGGACTTCGCGAAAGTGAACCCGGTCACGGGCCCAGTCGTCATCGACGGGGCAGAGCCGGGCGACGCCCTCGTCGTCGAGCTGCTCGACTTCGACCCTACCGGCTGGGGCTGGACCGGCATCATCCCCGGGTTCGGCCTGCTGGCGGACGACTTCACAGAGCCCTTTCTCAACGTCTCGACCTACGGCGCGGACAACGTCGAGTTCCTGCCAGGGGTGAGGCTCCCGACGCGCCCGTTCCCCGGCACGATCGGCGTAGCCCTCGCGGAGCCAGGGCTGCACTCCGTGGTGCCGCCAAGGGCGCAGGGCGGGAACATGGACGTTCGCGACCTGACGCGAGGCGCCAAGCTCTACCTGCCCGTCGCCGTCGAAGGAGCCCTCTTCTCGCTCGGCGACACCCACGCGGCACAAGGTGACGGCGAGGTTTGCGGCACCGCCATAGAGACCGCTATGAGGGTAAGGGTGCGGATCGACCTGCTGAAGGGCGCGGGCTACTCGTCTCCCCGCTACGAGCTGGCAGCTGCAGCTGCCAGCGAGCCTATGCCCAAGGGCTTCTACGCCACTACCGGCGTGGCGCCCGACCTCATGGAGGCGACCAAGGACGCGGTGCGCGCGATGATCGATCACCTCGGCAAGGAGTACGGGCTCGAGCCCAAAGTCGCGTACGCCCTCTGCAGCGTGGCCGTGAACCTCCGCATCAGCGAGGTCGTGGATGCTCCCAACTGGTTGGTATCGGCAGTGCTGCCCCGTCACATCTTCACTTGACCGCGGGGCGCCGCCGGCCCCGGCTTTCGGCGCCCAGATGCAGATGCGCCCGGCCCTCGTGTCGGGCGCTTGGCATCTCGGCGCTTCCCAGGCGAGATGACCAAGGCTTGTCGGCGCTAACGTAGCGCGGATGCCACGCGCCGACGCGGTGGGCCAAGCAGACCCCGGCACCTCCGAGGGCGTGAGGCGCTCGCTGACGGTCGGGATAGTGCTCGGCGTCACCCTCGTCGCGTTCGAATCTCTCGCCGTCGTCACGATCGCGCCGCTGATGGCAGAGGACCTGGGCGGGTTCCACCTCTACGGCTGGCTCTTCAGCGGCTTCTTGCTCGCATCGCTCTTCGGCATCGTCGCTGGCGGCCACCTCGCAGACACGGGCTCGCTCGCCAGGCCGTTGGCGCTGGGGTTGGCGGCGTTCGGCGTCGGCCTCGTGCTGAGCGCGGCGGCACCGAGCATGCAGGTCGTGATCGTCGGCCGGGTGCTCCAGGGACTGGGTGGCGGGGCGCTCAACACCGTGATGCTCACCGCCGTTTACCGCGCGTATCCCGACGAGCACAGGGCGCGGATAATCGCGCTGGCGAACGGCGCCTGGGTGATCCCTTCTCTGCTGGGGCCCGCTATAGCCGGAGTGGTCGCAGAGACCCTCGGCTGGCGCCTGGTCTTCTGGGGCATACTGCCGCTCCTCGTGCTCGTCACCGTCCTTACCGTGCCGCGTTTCAGGGAACTCAGGCCCACCGTCGTCGAGGCGCCTGCTCTCGGCCGCCTCGTGGCTGCGCTACTGCTGGCCGTGGGAACCGGTCTGATACAGGCGGGCCTTGGTGGCGGTGAGACGTGGCAGACGCTGTTCGTTCTGCCCGGCGCCGCAGCCGCTCTCTACGGGCTGCGACGGCTGATGCCTGCCGGTTTCCTGCGCCTGAGGCGGGGGCCGCCGGCGATAGTCGCGACCCGTGGGCTGCTGTACGCGACGGTGGTCGGCATCGAGGCGTTCCTGGCGTTCACGCTCACCGCGGTCTTCGGCCATACGTCGGGTGTGACGGGCGCCGTCGTCGCCGTCGGCTCCGTGAGTTGGGCGGTCGGCTCGTGGCTGCAGGCGCGGCTGGAAGAGCGCGGACAGGCGGGGCGCGAGCGTCGCATGCGCGTCGGCGGTCTCGTGACGCCCCTAGGCCTGGGTGCCTTGCTCGCGGCCCTCTTCATGGGCTCCGCGCCCCTGCCGGTCGTCGTGATCATCTGGTTCGTCGTAGGGCTCGCGGTCGGCATGGCCCATTCCACAGCTTCCGTCGTCGCGCTGTTCCTCGCTCCCGAGGGGAAGGAGGGCCGGGTCTCCTCTGCCCTCGCGATCTCGGACCAGTGGGCGTCTGCTGTCTGCACCGGGGTCGGCGGGGCGCTCCTCGCCCTGGCCGGCCGTCTCGCCTGGCCCCAGCACTCGGCAGCAGCGCTCGCGATGGCCTCGGTCCTCGTGTTCGGCGTCCTCGCGATGCTGGCGACCATGCGCACCCGGCCCGCCTGACCTAGAGCCGCGACACGACCCCATGGCGGCCGCCGGGTACGGCGACGCGCGGTCGGGCTCCGGCCCGAGGACGGCCGCCTGGACGGCCGCTCAGTTCCTGAGCGCGATGACGCCGATGGCGCCGCCGGCAACTATGAGGAAGATCGGGTGGACGTTGAAGCGCACGGAGAGCGCGAACGCCACGATGCCTATCAGCCACAGCGGCCAGCTGGAGGCGAGACCAGCCGCGAAGCCCAGGGCTCGCGGGGCGAACTCCCAGACCACGAGCGCGAGCAGGGCGATCACTACGGGCCTGACGCCGCGGAGGAACCCCTCGACCTGCGGCGCTTCCCGGTACCGCAGGTAGACGGAGAGGAGCGCCACCATCGCGACGATGCTGGGCCCCATGAGGCCGATGATGCTGCTCGTTGCGCCCAGCACCCCAGCGACCTTGTACCCGACGGTTGCGGCCATCTTCGTGGAGATCGGGCCGGGGAGCGTGTTGCCCAAGGCGAAGACGTCGAGGAACTCCTCGCGCGTCAGCCACGAGTTGAGCTCGACGACCTCCTCCTGGATAAGCGGGATCATCGCCTGGCCGCCGCCGAAGCCGAACAGCCCGATCTTGAGGAACGACCAGAACAGCTTCAGCGAGTCGCCGAGCACGTGCTTCTCGACCGGCCTAGTTGGGTGCGTCTCGCTCTAGGAGCGCCTCTGCCTCGGGGTCTGAGGATTCGAGGCGACTGCGCAGCACGGCCCTGCGCTCGGGAGAGCGTAGCCGTTGGTCCTCGAGAGGCTCCATCAGCACGAGCAGCAGCTCGAAGTGCCCGCGCGTATGCGTGCTGCGCATGACGTGCATGTCGAGGTCGAGCGAGTCCTCTATGGCCGGAGGGAGAGCCAGGACGGCCTCGCGGTCGCCCTTGAGCAGAGCCATCGCGACGTCCGATCGGCGCCTGCCCTCGCCGAAGCTCACGCGCACACCCTTGGGTAGCGCCTGCTTGAGGATCGAGGCCTGGACCTGGAGGGCGCGCCTCTCGGGTGCCGCGTTGCGTCTCATCTCGCCGCCGCCCTGGTCCATCAGTATGCCTTCGCGAAGATGACCTTGCGCGCGTAGCCGCTCGGCTTGCCGGTGTGGACGCATACGGTGCCTTCCGCGCTCGGTCCCTCGCTCGGGATGCACCGGACCGTCGCCTTGGTCATCTCCTGTATCTGCTTCTCGCTCTCGGGCTCGCCGCAGTGGGTGGCGTAAACGAAGCCGTGCTCCACCATCTCCTTGAGCTCGTCGAACGTCTCGGCGTGGAACGTGTGAGCGTCCCTGAACTCCTCGGCGCGCCGGAAGAGCGCGTCGTGGAAGGCGCCAAGGCGGCCGGGCATGCCATGAGCAACCTCGCCGACGACCACCTGCTCCTTCTCCCCCGTGAGGCGGTTCGCGACAGTGGCGACCCCGGACTCGAGGTCGCGCGGCCCGAGCTCGACGCGGAACGGCACGCCCTTCTGCTCCCACTCGTTGAACTTGCGCCCGGCGCTGAGACCCTGCCGGTCGTCGACCTTTACGCGCACGCCGGCGCCCCGCAGCTCGGCAGCGATCCTGTTTATGGCGTCCAGGACCCCCTGCCTTGCCGTCTCGTCGTCTGCCCTGTAGATGGGCACGAGCACCACCTGGTGCGGCGCGAGCCTTGGCGGCATCACCAGCCCCTTGTCGTCTCCGTGGGCCATTATCAGCGCGCCGATGAAGCGGGTCGACAGGCCCCACGACGTGGTGTTGGCGTACGCCTGCTGGTTGTCTACGTCGTTGAACGTTATGTCGAACGCGCGCGCGAAGTTCTCGCCCATGAAGTGGCTGGTGCCCGCCTGGAGCGCCTTCCCGTCGCGCATCATCGCCTCGATCGTCAGCGTCACCTTGGCGCCGGCGAACCTCTCGCCCTCCGTCTTCTCACCGACGAAAACGGGTAGCGCGCCGAACTCGCGTGCGAAACGGGCGTAGACCTGCACCATCTGCTCGGTCTCGGCCATCGCCTCCTCTGCTGTCGCGTGGGCCGTGTGCCCCTCCTGCCACAGGAACTCCGTCGTGCGCAGGAACGGCCGCGTGCGCAGCTCCCACCGCAGCACGCTGCACCACTGGTTGTAGAGGAGCGGCAGGTCGCGGTAGCTGTTCACCCACTTGCTGTAGAGCTCGCCGAAGAGCGTCTCGGACGTCGGCCTTACGGCGTAAGGCTCGTCCAGCTCCTTGCCGCCGGCATGCGTGACGACGGCCAGCTCCGGAGCGAAACCCTCGACGTGCTGAGCCTCACGCTCGAAGTAGGACATGGGGATGAGCAGCGGGAAGTAGAGGTTCTCGTGCCCCGTCTCCTTGAACATGGCGTCGAGGTCGCGCTGGATGTTCTCCCACAGCGCGTACCCGTACGGCCTGAGCACGAAACTGCCACGCACCGGGCTGAGGTCGACCAGCTCGGCGCGGTAGACGATGTCGTTGTACCAGCCGGAGAAGTCGTCTTCCTGACGTGGCAGCGCGGGCGTCTTCGACATGGCTCGTAACGATACCAGCCGGACGGGCCATTCCCCGGTGCAATCGTCCGCTGACGATCACCTCGGCAGCGTGTCACCCATGGGGGCTTCAGGTGACGAGGACGGGAAGCTCGGAGTCCGCGACGACGCGGTCGACAAGCGATCCGGTGAGCTCCTCGAGCCAGCGGCTGTACTTGTAGCTGCCCATGAGGATGAGGTCGGCGTCCACGCGGTCGGCGACGGCGAGGATCGCGTCGTCTACGGCCCCTCGCTCCGCGTGGAGGTCGGCGTCCACGCCGAACTGCCTCAGGTAGGCAGCCGCCCGCTCCAGAAGGGGCTCCGCCGGCCGGCCACGTTCCGCGACGCTCACGACAGCTGGCCTGGAGCCGAGCGTTGCCGCCAGGTAGGCCGTCGCGAAGAGCGCAAGGTCGGCGCGGGGCCGTCCGTCGTACGCCACGAGCGGTCGTCTGTAGCCCACGGGCGCCCCCTTCACGACGAGCAGGGGCCGCGGGCAGCGGTGCAGCAACGCCTTGAGCCACCCCTCGACCTTCTCGCCCGGCTCCGGCCCGGCCACGATCACGAGGTTCACGTACGCGGCGCGCGTCAGGATGGCCTGTATCGGCTCGTGCTCGGCGATGGCGAGCTGGCCCTCGATGCCGGCTGCGAGCAGGCGCCCCTCGAACGCCTCCCGTTCGCGTTCTGCGGCTGCACCCGTCGCAGGCACGCCCAGCCTGATGGCGAGAAGGTTCGCGTCTTCGACCGCCGCGACCTCGAGCGCCGCGGTCAACGCACGCTCCGGGTCGGCGCCCGCCATCACGACGAGCACGCCGTCCACGAGCCTGGCTATCGCCTCGCGATGCTGTTCCTCACCGCCGACGGCGCGCTTCAGGCGACCCTCCTGCTCCTCTAGTCCGAAGGCGGGGCTCAGGCCGACGGCCAGTTGCGGGCTCTCGAGCCTCCAACCGAGCTCCCGCTCGAGCCGGCCGCGGTGCTCCGAGAGGAAGAGGTAGAGGTCTGTCACGGTGCGTTCCGGGAAGCGCGAGAGGAGGTCGTGCTCCTCGATCTCGCGTGCGACCGGCAGGTAGACGGTGTCGTACCAGTGCGCTACAGCCTCGTCCCAGTCAACGGGCCGGCCCTCGTCTATGCCCATGTAGTACTGGTGCACGCGGATGTGCTCGAGCAGCGAGACGTACCTGAGCGGAGCGGTGAGCCTGAGGTCGGCTTCCGGCCTGAGGTCGTGGATGCCCGTCTCCTCCAGGAAGGCGGCGTAGTCGGACGCGAGGCTCAACTCGTCGATGTCGACGTCCGGGCCCAGGGGGACACGCGTATGAACCGGCGTCACGTAAGCGTTTATCGTCTTCGCGCCCAGCTGACGCGCGACGGACACCCTGTGGTTGCCGTCCTTTACGAAGTACGCGTCTCCCACCCTGTAGAGCTCGACGGGCGGCACGCCCTCGAGGCCCGTCATCGCCATGCGAACGCCTACCCAGCGGCCCTTGTCCTCGTCGACGAGGGGCAGGAACTCGCGCGTGAAGTCCTGGTAGCGGCCGACCGACCCGACGATGGCGTCCAGCGGCACGTCCTGGAGCGTCACCTCCTGCCCCTCTACCGCGCGGAGGCGCCGCCTCACCTC
This sequence comes from uncultured bacterium, assembly GCA_964565625.1. Lineage (GTDB taxonomy): Bacteria > Deinococcota > Deinococci > Deinococcales > Trueperaceae > DASRWD01. The sequence goes on along the minus strand of CAZMFX010000023.1, from coordinate 15,495 downwards.
CTCGTACGGCAGCAGCCGATCGCTGTCCGTGCCGAGGAGCCGGGCGAAGACCGACTGCAGGGCCGCCCTCCTGCGGGCACGCTGGAACTCCATGGTGGCAGAGACGCGGGTCGCGCCGCCTTCCGGCATGGCGGCATCATGCCACCATCGCGGACCGAGCGACCGACCCGCACGAGGACGACCCGACTTGCCAGACGTGTCTCCCCTGGACCCGAGAACGCATGCGGCAGGGGTTAGGTTGCCATCAGTCGCGTCGGCGACATAGCGCCGGCGCCTGGAGGAACATGAAGGTAGAGATCTTCTCTGACATCGCGTGCCCCTGGTGCTACATCGGCAAGACCCGCTTCGAGGAAGCCCTGGCGCGCTACGAACATGCAGATGCTGTCGAGGTCGTGTGGCGCTCGTTCCAGCTCGACCCGAACGCGCCGACGACAGACCCGGGCACGACGGTGGCGCACCTGGCACACAAGTACGGGGTCTCGGAGGACCGCGCACTCGCGATGATGGACAACGCGACGCAGGCCGCCGCCGATGCCGGCCTCGAGTTCCACCTCGACAAGGCCCTCAGCGCCAACACCTTCGACGCCCACAGAGTCGCCCACCTCGCAGTGGCGAAGGGCGTCGGCCGCGCTGTGATGGAACGCCTGATGCGCGCGTACCAGTCAGATGGCGCCAACGTCGCAGATCACGAGACGCTCGTGGCGCTGGCGGTGGACGGTGGCCTCGAAGAGGCGGACGTGCGCGATGCCCTCGCCTCGGGCGCGTACTCCGACGCGGTAGAGGCCGATTTCTCGCGCGCGAGCGCCTACGGCGTAACAGGCGTTCCGTTCTTCGTCTTCGACGAGACGCATGGGGCGTCCGGCGCTCAGCCGGCGGAGTTCTTCCTCTCGGCGCTCAGGCAGCTGGGCCCGCAGGACGGTCAGCCCGACCCATTGGACGCTCAAGATGGCGCCGGGCACGTTGGTTCGGAGTCCCGAGCCGGCTGAGGCCCGTGCGGGCGGCGCGCCATGTGCTGCTATACTCCTGCGAGATGGCGCGCCGCATGATGCATCAGGGCCCTGTGACGGGCTGAGCACAGGCTCAGCACCTCGCGGGGCGCCGTGCATGAAGCAGGCGCCCTTGTTTTTTGCCGCGAGGACCAAGGGATCGCATCAGACACGAGGACGTCGCCTGGAGGAGCCGGCCGATGAGTGATGGCACGCCACGCAACCGCATCGTGCTAGACGAGCCTGAGGAGATCGCGGATCCCAGTCCCGCCCCGGTCGAGGACCCCGTAGCGCAGAGCGCGCCCGAGCCCTCGCCCGAGCCGAGCCACCAGGAGCGCGGCTCTTACTACGCGACCACGCCCATCTTCTACGTGAACGCTGCGCCCCACCTGGGCCATGCGTACACGACGCTGCTAGTCGACGTCGTCACCCGCTTCCACAGGCTCAAGGGCGACGACACGTTCTTCCTCACTGGCACGGACGAGCACGGCGAGAACATCCAGAAGGCGGCCGCCGCCAACGGCAAGTCCCCCCAGGAGTACGCGGACGACGTCTCGTCCCAGTTCAAGAACACGTGGGACAGGCTCGGGGTCCGCTACGACGGTTTCATAAGGACCACCGATCCGCGCCACAAGGCAGTGGTCCAGGAGGTGCTGCAGAAGGTATACGACTCCGGCGACATCGTCTTCGGCGAGTACTCGGGCCTCTACTGCGTGAAGTGCGAGCGCTACTACACGGAGAAAGAGCTGGTAGACGGCAAGTGCCCGCAGCACGAGATCGAGCCGGAGTTCCGAACCGAGGCGAACTACTTCTTCAAGATGGAGAAGTACCGCGAGTGGTGGCGGGACACGCTGAGCCAGAACCCCGACCTGATCCGACCCGAGCGCTACCGCAACGAGGTGCTCGCGATGCTCAGGGAGCCGATCGGCGACCTGTCGATAAGCCGTCCGCGCGACCGTGTGCCGTGGGGCATACCGTTGCCGTGGGACGACGACCACGTCGCGTACGTGTGGTTCGACGCGCTCATCAACTACTACTCGGCCCTCGTGGCGCGCGACAGCGTCGAGCGCTACTGGCCGCACGTGAACCACTTCATCGGCAAGGACATCCTCAAGCCGCACGGGCTCTTCTGGCCCATCATGCTGAAGGCCGCCGGCATACCCCTTTACCAGCACCTGAACGTGCACGGCTACTGGCTCAACGACGAGCGCAAGATGAGCAAGTCGCTCGGGAACGTCGTCCGTCCGCTCGACATGGTGAGGCGCTACGGCAACGACGCGTTTCGCTACTTCCTCATCCGTGACATGACGTTCGGACTGGACGCCAGCTTCTCGGAGGTCGCTATCGCGGAGCGCGTCAACTCCGACCTGGCGAACGACCTGGGCAACCTACTGAACCGCACACTCGGCATGCTCCAACGCTACAGAGACGGCGTTGTGCCCGCCGCCGGCGCCATGGAGCCGGAGGACGTGGAGCTGAGGAAGGCGTTCACGGACCTTCCCGCCAAGGTCACCCGCTACTTCGAGTCCTTGCAGTTCGAGCGGGCCATCGAGGCGGTGATGGAGGCCGTGCGCCGAGCCAACAAGTACATCACCGACGTCAAGCCGTGGGAGTTGGCGCGCGACGAGGCAGACAAGCAACGGCTGGACACCGTGCTCAACACGCTGCTCGAGGCGCTGCGCTGCGCCAGCATCCTGCTCGACCCGGTGATCCCAGGCAAGGCGCACGAGCTGAGGAAGCAGCTCGGCATCCGCAACGCCCCGTTCGACCTGAGCAACGCGGCGCAGTGGGCGCTCATACCAGCCGGCACGCGCACCGCCCCCGGCGAGCCGCTCTTCCCGAAGATCGACCTCGAGGCGCTCGAGAAGGAGATAGAGGAATCGCGGGCCGAACCGGAGCCGCCACCGCCGCTGGCGCACAAGGACGAGGTGACGATCGACGACTTCGGCAAGCTGGAGTTCCGCGTCGTCACCGTAGAGAAGGCGGAGGACCATCCCGACGCCGACAAGCTCCTCGTCCTGACGGTGAGAATGGGACCGGAGACGCGCACGGTCGTCTCGGGCATCAAGGCCCACTACGAGGCAGGCGACCTGGTTGGAAAGCGGCTGGTGCTCGTCACCAACCTCAAGCCGGTGAAGCTGCGCGGCATCGAGAGCCAGGGGATGATCCTCGCCGCCGAGAACGCAGGCGGCGAGCTGAGCCTAGTCACGCTCGACCGCGAACTGGAGGACGGCAGCGAGGTGCGTTAGCGGCTAGGCCACCCGCGTCGCCCAGTAAGTGCAGCGCCCGGTCCAGACCGTGAGACCCTTGCTCCTGGCCGGGTCGGGGGCGTTGACCATGACCTCGACACGGCAGTCCGAGGTCGCCTCGTTGGTGTTGTTCCCGGACGCGGTCAGCAGGAACTCGCCGGTCGTGTCGCCGTTGACGCTACGGATCGTGACGTCGGGGAAACCGGGGTCCGAGACGATAAGCCGCCAGTCGTAGGTGAGCGCCTCGGACGTGGGGTTCGTGACGGTGACGGCCGCGGAGAAGCGCAGCCCTGGCGGCACGCCGATCACCAGGCTGCAGGCGTTGTCCCTCAGGTCGATGGTGGCGCCGAGCCCGACTTGTACGTAGCCGCAGCCTATCGGTGCGCCATTGAAGAAGCGCATGTCGTAGCCGTAGACGCCGTACGTCTGGAACTGCGGGTGGGGATTGGCGCTCTCGGGCTCGACCGTCACGAAGACGGTGTCCGATCCCGACCGGCCCTCGGTGTCGGCCGTGCTCGCTCGGACTCTCCTCGACCCCTCGACGCCGAACGTCACCTGGACCTGGCAACCGCTGCCGCTAAGGACGTCCGGCGCGTCGACCGTCCAGGTCATGTTGGAGCACAACAGCGCGTTCCCGGTCTCGTTGACGTCGCCGACCAGGGCCGTCAGCGGGTAGGGGAAGCCTATGTAGGCGTTCCCCAACGTCTGGATGTCGACGGCAGGGGCCGAGTTGACGACATCGAGGTCGAACGACACAGAGGCGCTGCGGCCGGCGTGGGTGGCGGTGACCGTAAGCGTGTGCAGGCCGGGCGCGGTGAAGGTAAGCGGCAGGTCGGGTCCGCCGAAAGCCCCGAACTTGATCGTGTGGGGTCCGTCGTAGACGGTGCCGGACCGGTTCGACACCACCTTGACCTGGACGCTGCTGGCAACCGAGTGGGTAACCGTGAAGTACTGGGCGAGATTAAGGCTGACGCGCAGGTCGGCCCGCCTCGGCATGGGGACGGTCTTCAGCGCGATGACGGGCGCCTCGATGCTGCCCGGCGCTGCCTGCTCCTGGTTCCAGGCCGCGCTTCGCCGCGTGTCGAACTCGAGCACGTGCAAGGAACCGAACACCTGCTCGACGTAGTCGGCCGGGACGTAGTAGTAGCCGCCGTCGCCGCTTACGCAACCCCACGAGTTCTTGACGACGAAGTAGCCGCCGCCACCCACGTTGACCGGGAACTGCGGCGTGGAGAGCGCGGCGTTGCTGAGGAAGCCGACGATCTGCACGACGTGGCCACCGCACTTCTTCGTCGTGCCGCCCTTGGCGTCGCTGCACTCCTTCGCGTAGTCGCTGACGACGCCGCCGACGGCGTCGCTGAAGCCCTGGTAGACGCGGAACGAGGCGATGATCACGAGGCCCTGCGCCAGGTACTGCCGGTACCGGTTGAGGTCGAAGCCCTGGCCGGACGCCCAGAGCTGACGCGACAGGCTCGCCTGCACGCCGGACCCGGTGTAGGTCATGGTGTCGAATCCGCAGAAAGGCACCTGAGCGCCACCAACGACGTAGTGAGTGCAGTAGCGCGGGCTCTGGTGGGCGGTGTCGGAGCACGTGCCAAGGTAGTTGGCGCAGGAGCCGACGTAGTCGGCCGACTTGCCGTCGCCCGCGCCTGCCCTGGCCGTGGCTGGGTTGTAAAGCCAGAACGCCTCGTCGGGAAGACGCTGGTTGGCGCTCACGGCCTTCGAGAGCGCAAGTGGGGCGCTGTGGCTCTCTGTGAAGTCGCTGCGGTCCCAAACGAACTTCGCCTGGTTCACGTAGAACTGCTCGGAGAGGTCTACTGGGTTGCCGTTCTGCACCCGTTCACGGCTCTCGATCGCCCCTATCGACGCGAAGGCCCAGCAGTTGTAGCGACGAGCCTGGTTCTTCATGGGTGAAAGGAAGTTCCGCAACGGGAACCAGTAGTTCGCGAAGTAGCCGGTCGGCTGCGCGCACGTTGCGTCGTGGTCACTGCCGGGTACTGCGACCTGGGACGGCAGAGTGCCGACCTCCTGCCGCGCCGACATTGGGTCGTAGCGCACGCGGTCGAGGTCGCTGACGCTCGACAGGAGCTCGTTCATGGCGGCCAGCGCGGCGCGGATCTCCTCGACTGGAGCCCCCGCAAGCGCATCGGGATGCGCGACCTGGCCCTTTAGCCCTTCCGGCAAGAGGTCGTAGCTCATACGGTAGTCGGCGATGGCGTTGTCCGGGTCGCCCGCTAACTGCTCTATGACCACGGCGTCCCGTACGCGGTCGCCTATGCCCTGCAGCGTTACCTGCGTGTCACCCACGGCCAGGGTCGTACCGGGCTCGTGGCCGGTCATGCCCTCCGCCGCCTCGAGCAAGTCGGTCAGGGCCGGGCTCGGGTCGACGATGTCATGGAGGGTAGCCAGGTCGGCGACGAACGCCTCGTCCCGGGCGTTGGCCTGGTCGGTCTCGTCGGTGACGAGCGTGATGACGATACGGCCCTGAGTGACGCGGCGGTAGAACTCCTCGGCGGCCAGCATCTCCGCGTCGCCAGGCAC
>CAZMFX010000023.1:0-9619 GCA_964565625.1 uncultured bacterium | reverse complement strand
CGCCAGGCACTCCGCATGACCGTCTCAACCTTCGACTTCGCGCGGAATCTAGCACGACCAGTGAGAGGTCAACCAGCTCCCGTCAGCGGCCCGAGGCGGACTCCGTCCCGGAGCCAGCTGAACTGTTCGGCAAGGCTCAGCCGTCCTCGACGTGGGCGCGCGGCCTCTCGACCGCGTCGTCCCAGCCGCTGGCCAAGCGCATCAGGAAGTCGCCGGCGGCGTCCAACTCCCCCTAGCCGTTCAAGACAGCGAGGAACCTCTCCCCGTAGCGCTCGAGCTTGGCGGCGCCTACTCCCGATACCTGCGCGAGCCCGTTCAGGTCTGTTGGCCCAAGCGCAGCCATCTCCCGCAAGGTCTTGTCGTGGAAGACCACGTATGGCGGCACGCCCTGCTCCCTCGCGATCTCGGTACGAAGTGCTCGGAGCGCCTGGAACAGGTCTTCCTCCGCCGAGGTCAACGGCATGCCTTGGTCGGCGGTGGCGGCCCTGCCCCGCCTGCCAGCGGCACCCGCCCTGGGCCGCAGCCTCTCGCGGCGCATCACGACCTGGACGTCACCGCGCAGGACGTCTCCTGCCCCGGGCCCCAAGCGCAAGCCCCCGAACCCGTCAGGATCGGGTACCAGGTGCCCGTTGGCCAGGAGCTGCCTGACTACAGAGCGCCAGCCGGCCGTGTCAAGCTCCGTCCCGATCCCGAAGGTGGAGAGCCCGTCGTGCCTCAGGTTCGTGACGCGTTCGGTCGCTCTTCCCAGGAGGACGTCGATCACGTGGCCGGCGCCGAAGCGCTGGCCCGTCCGCACCACCGTCGACAACAGCTTCTGGGCAGGTACCGTGCCGTCGAAGGTCTCGACCGGTTCCAGACAGGTGTCGCAGTTCCCGCATGGCGCTGACAGCTCCTCGCCGAAGTACGCGAGCAGCGACTGCCTGCGGCAGCCCGAGGTCTCGCAGTAGGCGAGCAACGCCTCCAGACGCTGCCGCTCGGCCCGCTTGTGGCGGTCGTCTCCACCGCCGCCCTCGAGGAGGCGGATGACCTGGACGACGTCCTGCAGCCCGTACGTCATGAACGCCTCGGCGGCTTCGCCGTCGCGGCCTGCTCTGCCGGTCTCCTGGTAGTAGCCTTCGAGGCTCTTGGGCAGGTCGAGGTGTGCGACGAAGCGGACGTCCGGCTTGTCTATGCCCATGCCGAACGCGACCGTCGCCACCATCACCACGCCCTCCTCGCGCAGGAATCGCTCCTGCCGCTCGCGCCGCTGCTCCTTGTCCAGGCCGGCGTGGTAGGCGAGCGCATCGACCCCGCGGGCGCGCAGCCACTGGGCCGTGGAATCGACGCTCTTGCGAGACAGGCAGTAGACGATGCCGGACTCGCCTTCGTGGCCACGACGGTAGAAGTCAAGGAACTGGGCCTTGGCCGCGCTCTTCTCGACCACGCGGTAGCGGATGTTGGGCCTGTCGAAGCTGGCGATGAAGCTCTTGGCTCGCTCCAGGCGCAGCTTCTCCACGATCTCACGGCGGGTGCGGTCGTCGGCAGTCGCGGTCAGCGCCACCCGGCGTACTCCTTGGTAGCGCTCCGCCAGCATGCCGAGCCGGATGTACTCCGGCCGGAAGTCGTGACCCCATTGGGAGACGCAGTGCGCCTCGTCGATCGCGAAGAGGTTCAGACCGCCGCGGGCGTGAAGGTCGTCCAGCAGGCTAAGGAAGGGGTCGGTGAGAAGGCGCTCCGGCGCGACGTACAGGAGGTCGAGTCGGCCGGCGGCCGCGTCCCGCTGCACGGCCTGCGCCTCTGTGTGACCGAGGCTGCTGTTGAGGTGGGCGGCTCGCACGCCGAGTATCTCGAGCGCCGTCACCTGATCGTGCATGAGGGCGATGAGCGGCGAGACGACTATCGCAGTGCCAGGAAGCACCAGCGCCGGAACCTGGTAGCAGAGAGACTTGCCGCCGCCCGTCGGCATGAGGACGAGCGCGTCCTCACCCGCCAACAGCGCATCGACGACCTCGGCCTGGTGACCGCGGAACGACTCGTAGCCGAAGACCGTCTTGAGTACCTCGCGCGCTGCCGCGTGCGGGCTCGAGGACCCTGCCGAGGCCGTTGCTTGGCTCAGTCCACCCACTCGCCGCCGCGCATGACAGGCTCGAGCTCGCCTGAGCGCAGCTCGCCGTCGATGTCCATCTGGTCGGAGCCGACCATGAAGTCGACGTGGGTCATGGAGTTGTTGAGGCCGGCCGCCAGCTTCTCCTCCGCCGTCATCGTGGAGCCGCCCTTCACGGTCATCGCGTACGCCTGACCGAGGGCGATGTGGCAAGCGGCGTTCTCGTCGAAGAGCGTCTCGTAGAACAGGACGCCCATGCGTGAGATGGGGCTCGAGACCGGCACCAGCGCGATCTCGCCGAGGCGCCTGGCGCCCTCGTCAGACGAGAGGATGTTGTCGAGGGCGACCTGCCCGGTGCCCGCGACGGCCTTCACGACGACGCCGTCCTCGAACGTGAGCTCGAAGTCGTCTATGAGGCTGCCGTTGTAAGCCAGCGGCTTGCTTGCGCGTACCACCCCGTCGACGCGCTCGCGGTGCGGCGCCGTGAACACCTCTTCGGTAGGCATGTTGGCGACGAAGGTGACGCCGCCGGGCGTGCTCGAGCAACCGCCGTCCCAGACGTGGCCGTCTGCCAACCCGACCCTGAGGTCGGTGCCGGGCGCGCGGAGGCGCAGCGCGGCGTAGCCCTTCTTGTTGAGCCCGGACTTGGCGCTGTCGAGCCGGTGCAGATGCTCCTGCCAGGCGGCTGCCGGGTCCTCGGCGTCGAGCCTGACTGCCTTGAAGATGAGCTGCCACAGCTTCTCGACAGCCTCGTCCTCCGGCAGCTCTGGGAACACCCTCTTGGCCCACGCAGGTGACGCAGCGGCGCCTATCGACCAGGCGATGCCGTCTCGCATAGCCATGTCGTAGTAGGGCTTGAGGAGGGGGCGCCAGTTCTTGAGGTATGTCGCCATGCGCTTCGGGTCCGTACCGGCCAGGTTGTCTGGGTCGTCGGCGACTATGGCGAGCGAGGCCGAGCCCTCCTGGGCGTTGCGGATCATCGCCTGCGCCGTCTCCTGGGGCACGATGTCGAAGCTGTCGTCTGGCGCGTGCATGAAGCGGGCGCGGGTCACGCCCTCGTCCGTCCAGACGACGTCTACGTATGGGCTCCCCATCCTGTACGCGCGCTCGACGACGATGCGGGTGAGGTCGACCGCCTCCGTAGACGTGCGCAGCATCAGCTTCTGTCCGGGCTGGAGGTTGACTCCGACGCGCAGAAGCAGGTCTGCGTAGCGTCTCAATTGGCTCTCGTGTTGGTTCGTATCCACCGGCGCATGGTAACAGCAGTGGGCAGAATCGCCCGTACCACGCGGTATCATTGCCGTAGAACGCTGATCCGTTCCGCGGGCCACGACGGCCCGCCACAACTAGATCCTTCGGGGCAGGGTGAGATTCCCGACCGGCGGTGATGAGCCCACGCGCAGGCGTGGCGCCAGAGTCCGCGAAGCCTGAAACGGCCCGAACCGGTGCGATTCCGGTACCGACGGTGACAGTCCGGATGAGAGAAGGAGGCAGCGCGGGTCGCCACCGGCGGCCCCGGACGAATGTCGGTATCAGATGACAAGAAGGCACGGGCCGCGCGCCGGGCAGGTGCGAGGCACATGCGGCGAGCGCTCGAGCTGGCGGCTCGAGGCCGCGGGCGCACGTCGCCGAACCCGCTCGTGGGCTGCGTGATCGTCTCACCTCAGGATGATGTCGTCGGCGAGGGGTGGCATCCCTTCGCGGGCGGCCCGCATGCCGAGGCGGCGGCGCTCTCTGCCGCGGGCGACTCCGCGAGGGGAGCGACCGTCTACGTCAACCTCGAACCGTGCGACCATCACGGGCGCACTCCGCCGTGCACGGAAGCGCTCATCGCCGCTGGCGTGAGCGAGGTCGTCATCGCGCACCTGGACCCGGACGAACGGGTCTCGGGGCGCGGCGTTGCCAGACTCGAGGCAGCCGGTATAGCGGTCCGGACCGGCCTGCTGGCGCGCGAGGCAGAGGACCTGAACGAGGCGTACCTGACATCCCAACGCCTCGGCCGCCCTCACGTCCTCTACAAGGCTGCGATGTCGCTCGACGGCAAGACGGCCACCCGTACCGGCGCATCGCGCTGGGTGACGGGCGAGCCCGCCCGCGAACTCGTGCACGAGTGGCGGGATGGCGTCGACGCCATCGCGGTGGGCGTGACGACGGTGCTCGAAGACGACCCGGCCCTTACGACACGGCTGCCGGGCGGGAGAACGCCGTTGAAGGTCGTCTTCGACACGACGCTGCGGACGCCGCCGACCGCGCGCCTCTTCCAGCCGGACGCCGAGGGCCTTCCTGCCAGGGTGATCGTCTACACGCTTGACGGCGCGCCGGCCGCGAGGCGCACGGCCCTCGAGCGCAGTGGGGCGACCGTCGTCCCAGTCCCTGCCGAGTCGGGCCGTCCGAGCGTGCCACACGCGCTGCGCGACCTGGGCGAGCGGTCGGTGCGGAGCCTGCTGCTGGAGGGAGGCGGGACGTTGGCGTGGGCGTTCCTGTCCGCGAGCGCGATCGACAGGGTGGCCTGGTTCGTCGCGCCGAAGCTGGTCGGCGGCCCCGCTCCCGGGCCCCTGGCTGGGGTAGGGGTCGGGACCCTCGAGGAAGCGTTCGTCATCGATGGCAGGAGCAGGAAGGTCAGAACGGTCGGCGACGACCTGCTGATAAGCGGCCGCGTCTCGTACCCGGAGGTAGCCTGATGTTCACGGGAATAGTAGAAGAGGTCGGGTCGATCACCGACGTCCAGGAGCTTGCTTCCGGCGCGGTCGGCCTGACGGTGTCGGCGAGCATCCCCTTCGTGACGGCGCTTCACGTTGGCGACTCGGTCTCGGTCTCGGGATGCTGCCTCACGGTCGTGGAGCGCGCGACGGTGTCGGGCGGCAGCTTCAGGGTCGAGCTCGTCGAGGAGACGCTTGGGCGCACGGCCCCCAGGTGGATACCCGGCTCGGACGTGAACCTCGAGCAGGCCATGCGTGCGGGAGGGTCCTTCGGAGGCCACGTCGTTTCGGGTCACGTCGACGGGGTGGCCGAAGTGATGGGTGTGGACGTGAAGCCGGGGGCCACCATGCTGCGGTTCAGGGCACCTGCCCGGCTCGCAGGTCAGATCGTTCCCAAAGGCAGCGTGACCGTTGACGGTGTCAGCCTCACCGTCGTCGACGTCGGGGGGCCGGGTGGCTCGCGCCCCGAGTGGCCGGCGGCTGACTTCTCGGTCGCCCTCATCCCGCACACCCTCGAGGTGACGACGCTGGGCCGGCTGCGCACAGGGGACAGCGTGAACGTGGAGACGGACATCATCGGCAAGCACGTGGAGCGCGTCCTCGCGCTAAGGGAGGCCGGCGATGCCTGATGGCCGGCGCGAGGTGACCGGGTTCGCGCCCGTCGAGGCGCTCGTAGCCGAGTTGGCAAGGGGTCGCCCGGTCGTGCTCGTCGACGACGAGGACCGCGAGAACGAGGGAGACCTGGTGCTGGCGGCCGAGTCCGTGACAGCAGAGAACCTGGCGTTCATGATCCGGAACACCGGTGGGGTCGTCTGCCTGGCGATGACGAACGAGATGGCGGACCGCCTCGACCTCCCGCCGATGGTGAGCCACAACACGGCGAGCCGCGAGACCGCCTTCACGGTCTCGATCGAGGCCCGTGAGGGTGTGACGACGGGGATCTCCGCGAAGGACAGGGCGACGACGATTCACGCCGCCATCTCGGTCGACGCGGGACCGGGCGACCTCGCACGTCCGGGCCACGTCTTCCCGTTGCGCGCCCGCGACGGCGGCGTGCTGCGCAGGGCCGGGCACACGGAGGCAGCTGTCGACCTGTGCAGGCTCGCGGGCGTGAAGCCGGCGGCCGCCATCTCGGAACTGATGCACGACGACGGCACGATGATGCGCCTGCCTGCGATCCTCGCTTTCGCCCGTGAACACGGTATCCTCGTCGGTGCGATAGCCGACCTCATCGCGTACCGGCTGGAGCGCGACACGACCGTGAGGCGCGTCGCTTCCGCAGACCTGCCGACGAGCCACGGCGCCTTCCGCATCCACGGGTTCGTCGACGAGATAAGAGGTGACGAGCACATCGCCTTGACGATGGGCGACGTCACGGGCCCCGAGCCCGTGCTCGTGCGCATGCACTCGGAGTGCCTAACTGGTGACGCGCTCCACTCGCTGCGCTGCGACTGCGGTTTCCAGCGCGACGCGGCGCTTGAAGCGATATCCCGAGAGGGGCGCGGCGTGCTCGTCTACCTTAGGCAGGAGGGTCGCGGGATAGGGCTCCTCAACAAGATCAGGGCGTACGCCATGCAGGACGATGGCTCGGACACGGTGGAGGCGAACACCAGGCTCGGGTTCAAGCCCGACCTGAGGGACTACGGCGTGGGGGCGCAGATGTTGGTCGATCTCGGCGTACGGCGCCTCAGGCTCCTGACCAACAACCCGCGCAAGATCGCGGCGCTGGCCGGCTTCGGCCTCGAGGTGACGGAGCGCGTGCCGCTCAGGATCGCGCCCAACCCTCACAACGAACGCTACCTGAGGGCGAAAGCGGTCAAGCTGGGCCACCTGCTGTAGAGGCGGCGCTCGCGTCGCGCCGCTCACCACGGCATCCTGGCTCTGGCGGTCTTCACGGGCGACTAGTACGGTCAGTCATGGCGCTGTTCCACGACCGTGCCCACGCCGGCAGAAGCCTGGCGGCGGCGCTGAATGACTACTCCGGCAGGCAGGACATCATCGTCCTCGCCCTGCCGCGCGGCGGCGTGCCGGTCGCGCGCGAGGTGGCGGACGCCCTGCGCGCGCCGCTCGACGTCCTCGTCGTGCGCAAGCTCGGAGTGCCGGGGCATGAGGAGCTGGCGATGGGTGCCGTGGCGAGCGGTGGCGCCATGTTCCTCAACCACGACATTGTCGACAGGCTCGGCATACGGGAGGACATCATGGAGGCCGTCGTGGCTCGAGAGCTCGAGGAGCTGGCGCGCCGTGAGCGGGCCTACCGCGGGGAGAAGGCGCCGCTGGACCTTCGCGACAAGACCGTGCTGCTCGTCGACGACGGCATCGCAACGGGCGCGACGGTGCTCGCGGCCATACAGGCAGCCCGCGACGCTGGCGCACGCCGCGTCGTCGTCGCCGCGCCGGTAGGGGCACCCGACTCGGTCGCGCGACTCAGGGGCGCGGCCGACGATGTCGTATGCCCTCACGCTCCGCCCGCGTTCGGCAGCGTTGGAGAGTGGTACGAGTCGTTCGGGCAGACGACGGACGCCGAGGTGCGGAGCCTTCTGAGGGAACAGCCCCTCTAGAGGCTCAGGCGGAGGGGGCGGGTGGCAGGTCGACGACCGGGCCGGACTGGGCGATCACCGACCGCGCGATCTGGTAGCAGTCCTCGACGTGACGGTTGCCTACGAGCCTCATGGCGGCGAAGCTTATGCCAGCTGCAGCGGCCTGGCCGACCACCGGCACCCACTTGGCGGCCGACTTGGCCGCGACCCTGACGCCTATGCGCTTGAGTAGCGCGGTCACCGCCTCCGCTGTCACCAGCCGCGCCACGACCTGGCTCCCCACGCTCGTCGCGCCGAGGAACACCAGCTCCTTGGTTCGCTCGTCCAACTCCTCGACCTGATGCGCAGACAGCCCGAATCGCTTGTTTATGGCGGGCAGGAGCTGCATGAACAGCGTCACGTCGGCACCCACATCGATGCCTGGCAGGGGGACGACCGCGGCTATCCCCGAGAGGCTGGCGGAGCGGTTCACCAGCGCCCGGCACTCGGCTCGCACAGCGTCGAGCTGCGCAAGCGTCGTCGGTAGGGCCCGCGACTGTCCGGGCCCGCCGGCCAGCCGTATGCCCTCCGTGAGGGCCGCCTCGGCGACCTTCAACTGGTCACGAGCACTATCGGCTCGCCTTCCGGCACGTGGCGCATCGAGATCGAGTTCATGCAGTAGCGCAAGCCTGTGGGCGGCGGTCCGTCAGGGAAGACGTGACCCAGATGGCTGTCGCAACGTGCACAGACGACCTCGGTGCGGTGCATGCCGTACGAGGTGTCGAGCTTCTCCTTCACGGCCCCCGGCAGGGGTGACGTGAAAGACGGCCAGCCCGTTCCGGACTCGAACTTCACCCCGGCCTCGTAAAGGGGGTTCCCACAGGCCGCGCACACGTAGGTGCCTGGATCCTTCGTGCCGACGTAGCAGCCGACGTGCGGCGCCTCCGTGCCGTGCTCTCTCAGGACCTTGTACTCCTCCGGCGACAGCCTCTGCCGCCACTCCTCGTCGCTGAGTCTCAGTACGTCAGTCATCTGGCCTCCCGTCGCCGGCGCCCCAGATGTGGCGCGCCGCCATGACATACATTGTCGCGGACCGTGCCCAACGCTCCGTAGCCTGGCTGCACGTACGGTCACGAGTCCGCGATACCGCACCCCCGCCGAGCGTCAACCGCCACGGTCCTCGAGCTCGGTCACCCTGGCTGCGAGCCTCGAGACCTGCGCTTCCAGCTTCGCGACCTGCGCCTCCAGCTCGTGTACGCGCGAGATCGCGTCCTGCCCTTCCCCATCACCTGCCCCCGGAACCGCACGGGAGCCGGCAGGTGCGAGACGTTCCCTACCGTTGCCTTCGCCCGCCCGGCGCAGACGGGGGCTCAGATGGCCTTCGTCCACACCCAGCGTGTGCGTGTAGCGGTCCTGGCTCTGTCCGGGACCACGGCCGAGACGCTTCGTCAGCGGCGGCGACCGGCTGCTCAGCTGTTCGAGCACCGAAACGACGGCATCCACACTGCCGAACGCCACGTAACGCTCCGTTCGGGAGCGGAGCTCCCCAGGCGTCTGGGGTCCTCGCAACAGCAGCACGGCGAGGACCGCGACCTCGGCGTCGGAGAGCCCGAAAGCGGTGGCTGCCTTGTGCCTGTGCTTCGCGACCCTGTCGGCGGGCCCCTGGACCGTCTCCGCGAGCCCTCGGTCCCGCAGCCTGCCGACCGCGGTCATCACATCCTGCAGGTGGTAATCGGTCACCGGCTCACGGTTCGTCCGCTGGTTGCATGCGGTCGCCAACGCCTGGCTCGAGAGGGGGTAACCCTCGGGCGTCGTGCGCTCCTTCTCGATGAGGGCGCCGAGCACGCGCAGCTCGATGTCCGACAGAGCCATGCGCAGTGAGTATACGCGCCCCTGGATGATGCTAAGCTGACCACTGTCTGACCACTGTGTGGTCACCACGCGGTTCCAAGAGGCCTTTGCGCCTGGAGGTGTTAGTGAAGAACGTCGGTGTGCGCGAGTTCAGGGACAACGCCACTAAGCTCTTGGCCGCCGGGGAAGGCCTGCGCATCGAGAGGCACGGTCATCTAGTCGGCTACTTCGTGCCGGCGAACGACGTCGAAGGCAACCCCGCCATCGTCGAGCTGGCCGAGCTGCTCAAGGACGCGATCGACTCCAGCGACATGAGCCAGTCCGAGATGATCTCTATGTTGAAGCGGGCGATGTGAGCGGTAGAGCTGGAGTGGTCACCTCGTGACCACTCTGTGACCATCACCTGGATGCACGTGGAGGCGCAGACGGCAGGCACGGGCCTTCAACGAGTTAGGTACTCGATGACCCGC
>CAZMFX010000022.1:27843-29566 GCA_964565625.1 uncultured bacterium | reverse complement strand
GGCAGCGCCTCAAGCTGGCCACGCACATGGGCGAGAAGGGCGGCGTCTACGTGCTCGACGAGCCGACAAGCGGTCTGCACCTGGCGGACGTCGAGCAGCTGCTTGGCCTCCTCGACCGCCTGGTGGACGCCGGCAAGTCCGTCATCGTCATCGAGCACCACCAGGCAGTGATGGCGCACGCCGACTGGATCATCGACTTAGGTCCAGGAGCGGGTCACGGAGGTGGTCGCATCGTGTTCGAGGGCACGCCGGCCGACCTGGTGGCGGCGCCCACCACCCTGACAGGCCAGCACCTGGCACAGTACGTTGGCTCCTGAGATGCACGGTTCACAGGCGTTCGAAGGCAGGGACGTGCGGACGGTAGAGCCGCATGCCGGCGCCCAGCCGGAGGTGGGCCGCTGGTTGTGGGCGATGGAGGAGGCGCGGCGTGGGCTCGTCGAAGAGGTCGAGGACCTGGACTCAGGACTCCTCGACTGGCGTGGACCGTCGGGAGACGACAACTCCATAGGCTCGCTGCTGTATCACATCGCGCTGATCGAGACGTCGTGGCTGTTCGACGACATACTCATGCAGCCGTACCCGCAGGACATCGTGGATGCGTTCCCGCACCACCACCGCACGGCGGACGGAAGGCTTACTCACGTGCCCGGCGTGCCGGCACGCGAGCACCTGCGACGCCTGGTGTTGGTGAGGCGAAGGTTCCTGGACCTGATAGGCCCCATGAGCCTGGAAGAGTGGGACAGGGTGCGGGCTCCTGAGGGCGAGGGGTACGCGGTCTCCCCAGCCTGGGTCGTCTACCACCTGGTCGAGCACGAGGCTGGACACCTGTTCGAGGTGCGCGCCATCAAGCGCCGGTGGCGGTCAGCGCGCGGTTGACGGTGGGTTTCGGTCGCGTCGCGGCGTTCGCGGCGGTGCTGTCTCTTCTCGTTGGCGCCACGTACGGGCAGGACATGCGGCCGAACCGCGAGCTGCGTGGGCCTGTGGAGCTGCTCGACGTAGTTGACGGCGACACCGTGGTCCTGCTCTCGGACCTGGGGCCGCGCACGATCCGGCTCATAGGCATCGACTCGCCGGAGATGGAAGAGGGAGCGCCGTGGCTCATCGCCCGAGAGGCGCTTACGGCCATAGCCCCGCTGGGAACCGAGGTGTGGGTCGAGTTGGGCCGCGAGGTTCAGGACCGCTACGGCAGGTTGCTCGCGTACCTCTACATCGACGACCCAGAGGGCCGGTGGAACCTGGACGGCCGCCGCGGCACGCAGGTGAACCTCGCCATGGTGGAGGGCGGTTGGGCGGGAACGTTGACCATCCCACCGAACGACGACTACGCCGGCCTGTACGCCGCCGCCGCGGCCACCGCCCAGTCGCGCGGGCTTGGCCTGTGGGGTGGGGAGGCCGTGCACGCGGAAGGGCGGCCTCGCGGTAGCGCGGTGCGGCTCCACTGCGCCCTTGTCAACCCGTCGACGCCGAACGACACGGGTGCGGAGTGGGTATCGGTCTGGCTTGACGAGCCAACCGACACCACCGGCTACTACCTGTGGGACCAGGGCTCGCGCTCCACCTTCAGGCTTCCCAGCGGGTCTCAGCCGGCAGGTGAGATCCGCGTCGTCAACCCCGGGCAGGGAGTATGGAACAACTCCGGCGACACGATCTATCTCATGCGGGGTGGTGAGGTCGTCGACGAGTGGACGTACGGGCGGGAACTGGCGGTCGAGGACCGGGTCGC
>CAZMFX010000022.1:0-27743 GCA_964565625.1 uncultured bacterium | reverse complement strand
GTCACCTACGACCTGCGCATGCGGGAGGCTGCTGGCGACCTGGGGCTGGTGGTAGAAGCTCCGGGCTCCCCCTAGCCGAGCGCGACCCGCCCCTCTACCGGAGCTCGAAACTGGCGTGCACCACGGCCGTGACGCGCTTCTCGATGGTGCTGGTGTCGTACATGCCGTACGACGCCACCTCGGTCGAGTTGAGCTGGGTCACCTGGAAGACGCCGCTGTCGGCGGAGCGTAGGTTCCCGACGCGCGCGCCCGTCGCTTCCGCCACGGCCTGGGCACGGCGTTGCGCGTCCCTTATGGCCTCGGCCAGGAGCTCTGGCCTCAGTTCCGACAGGCCAGAGTAGTAGTACTCCAGAGCGGTCGTCTGGTAGGTAAGGCCGGCGTCGACGAACGGCTGCGCATCCTGAGCGAGGTTCGTCACGGCCTGGACCTGGTCAGAGGTCAGCGTGAACCATTGGTACAGCTCGTAGCCGATGACCTCGCGCACGCAGTCTGCGCCGGCGTTGTAGCACTCGCGGTAGACGGCGGACACCGAAACCGGCTGGATCCCGAGATCGTCTCGGTCGAAGCCGGCGGTCTCCAGAACGTCGAGGACCACCTCGAGGTCCCCGGACATGCGGCGGTAGCCGTCGCCCAGGTCCGAGGCATCGACGCGCCGGGAGAACGACCCGGTCCACTTCACCTGGTCTGAGACGACCGCTCGGTCGGCGGAACCGGTGACGTCCAGCCGCGAAGACTCGTAGCTTCTGACGGACTCGAACCCCCGCACAGCGATGAACGCGGCGATGACGATGCCCGCCGCGAACAGGAACGCCGCGACAACGATCCCGACGTCTCCCGCCCCGACCGACCTTCGTTCACGAGAAGGGCCGTTCGCCTGCCGGCGCCACGCGTAGCTCATGGGTGCCAGCTTAAGGTCGAGCGGCCCCGGTCATGGGCGACGATTCAGCCTCGATGAAGGCGTTCGGCCCCTTCATCGTAGAGTCGACGGGTGATTGACGAACTCTGGGTGCCATCGAGCGTCCACTTCGCCGTCGGCACCGCCGTGATACTCACGACCCTAGCGTCACTGGTAGCCGCTGCAACCTTCGCCATCCGCCGCAAGCCGCTTCCCAGATGGGTGATGACGCTGTTCATCGTCACGCAGGTGGTCGTCGCGGCGCAGTTGCTCATCGGCATCAAGCTCCTCGACCAGGGCCTTGGCCCTCTGCAGCTGTACGTCCACTATCTGGGAGGAACGGGCGTCCTCTTCTTCTACCTGCTCCTGTACTGGCTGCCGTCTCAGACGCGCAGTAGCGGCTGGGCGCCCACGGTGCTCACTGGACTGGCCTTCGCCTTCGCGCTGATGACCTTCACGATCGGCGAGATGTACGTGCCCGGTTAGGCGCTCTCTTCCGCGTCGCCGGAGCTCGGCGCGGCGACCCATACCGACACCGACCCTGCCTCGCACCGGAACTCGGCCCAGCCGTCAGCGTCCGTGGTGACCGTCCCCTCTACGTGTGCTGTGGCGTCAACGTATGGGGTGTCTGGACTGCCCGTCTGCATGCGGCGGGCGCCGGCGTCGCCGCTGCTGATCACGACCGCGACCCCTCCAGGGTGCTCCTCGTCGCCGACCCTGACCCAGCCGATGCAGCGGGGGTCGTCGAAGTAGTCTCTCTGCTCGCCGTAAGCGTTCTCGCGCCTGACCCTCAGGAAGCGGTCGATGAGCCAGCGGTGGCTGGGCATCACGATGTGGTGCGTCTCACCGTCGTCGCCCGTGCCGTCGTATTCGGCACCGTCGTAGTCGCCGAGGAACACCACAGGGTAGCCGCCCTCGCGCAGCAGGATGAGAGCGTAGGCAAGGGGCACGAACCATGGCTCCACCACGGCCTCGTTGGTCTGCAGAGGCTGCGTGTCGTGGTTGGTGACCAGCGTCACGGCCCCGGTCGGGTCGTCCTGTACGAGCGTGCCGTCGAAGACCTTGCGGAGGTCGAACCCATCGGCGTCCTTGCTGGCGGCGACGAGGTTCTCGTGCAGGATCGTGTCGAAGAGCGTGACCTTGCCGTCAGTCTTGCCGCGGAACCGCTTGAGGTCCTCCTTGTCGTACTTCCAGTACTCGCCGACGGCGAACAGGTCCTTGTCGCTGTTGGCGCGCACGTGCTCCAGCCACTCGAGGAAGAAGTCGGGCCTGACGTGCTTCGCCGCGTCGAAGCGGAACCCGTCCAGGCCGGTGGTCTCCACGTACCACTTGCCCCAGTGCAGCAGCTCCACGCGGACGTCCTCGCTCTGGATGTCTACGTTGCAGCCAAGCAGGTAGTCGTAGTTCCCGAAGTCGAGGTCCACGTCCTGCTGGAACTGCTTGCCTTCGAACAGGTAGACGGCCTCGAACTCCGGGTCGTTCTCGTCGCGGTCCACGGCGTTGAAGTGCCACCAGTGCCACTCGAGCGTCGAGTACTTGCCGCCCCGGCCAGGGAACCTGAAGTTGGTCCAGGCGCGGATCTGGCGCGGCTCGCCGAGCGGCTTCGTGCGGTCCATGGGGTCCATGGGCGTCGCCGTGAACTCCTCCTCCTCGTCGCCGCCCAGCCTGTGGCTCAGCACTATGTCCGCGTAGACGTGGACGCCCGCGGCCTGAGCCGCACGTATCGCGCGCAGGTACTCGTCCTTCGTGCCGTACTTGGTCCGGATCGACCCCTTCTGATCGAACTCACCGAGATCGAACAGGTCGTAGACCGCGTAGCCCGCGTCGTTCGCCCCACCCGCGCCCTTGTAGGCGGGCGGCAACCACACGGCCGTGAACCCGGCTTCCGCCAGCTCGCCAGACCTCTCCTCTAGCCTCCGCCACAGGGTGCCGTCTCCCGGCAGGAACCAGTGGAAGAACTGCAGCATCACACCGTTCACGTGGTTCACGCGTTTCCTCTCGGCCCCCGGCCGAAGCTCGACCGGGGGAATCAGCGGAGGATAGGCCCTCATCGTGAGATGACTCACCAACACACTCAAGCTGCCGCACCTCATATACCTGCACATATGCAGGTAATCCGTTGACTGTTGCCGGTGAACGCTGCTAGCGTGCATTTAAGTGGCGACAAACGGTTCCCATGGCGGCGCGCGGCGGGCACGCGAGATCGAAGTGGTGCGTAGCCTGCGTCGGAACGATGGGATGACGCGGGGCGAGCTGGGCGAGGAGACGGGGCTCGGCCCCACAGCTGTCGTGCGGTTGGTTGCCGGCCTGGTGGAACGCGGCATCCTCAACGTCGAGTCGAAGGTCGAGCGCAACGGCCGCGGCCGGCCGTCTGATCTCGTCCGATTGGACCCCGGCGCCGGTTACGTGGTCGCGTTGGAGTTCGGGCGCGGCCACATGCTGAGCGTCACGGTCGACGCCTTGGGTCGGGTAGCCCACCAGATGGAGGTCGAGGACCCACCGCCCTTCAGGGCGGACGACGGCACGCTGGCAGAGCTGACGAGGCGCCTGCGCGCAGAGGCGAAGGCTGCAGGCGTTGCATGGGACGACGTCCGAGCCGCCGGCCTCGCTCTTCACGACGTCGTCGACGCCAGCGGCGGGTGGTTGACGCAGGCTGACCTCGAGGCCGAGGCGTTGCCCGTGGCGAACCGTATTGGCGAGTCGCTGGGCGTACCGGTCGTCGCGGAGGACGTCTCGCGAGCGTTCGCTCTGGCCGAACGGGTTCACGGCGCGGCGCGCCATGAACCAGACACGGTCTACCTCTTCGTCGGTAGGGACGGGGTCGGAAGCGGGATCTTCGTCAACGGCGAGTTGCTCAGGAGCAGGTCGGGCGTGTGCGGCGAGGTCGGTCACCTGGTGGTGGTGCCGAACGGGGGCGCGCGCTGCGCCTGCGGCAACCACGGCTGTCTGGAGACCGTCGCTTCGCACGAGTCGGTAGTGAAGAGGTTCCTCGAACTGGTCGAAGAGGGCGTGCAGACATCGGTGGCCACCGACCCCGACGTCGACTTCGCCGACATCTGCCGAGCCGCGGGGGCGGGAGACAAGGCCGCTTACCTCGTCCTCGCCGAGCTGGCCTCCCACCTGGGTCAGGCCCTTGCCAGCGTGATCAACGTCACGGGGTCCACCCACGTCGTCATAGGCGGGCAGCTCTCGGCGGCGGGAGACGCGTTCCTCAACGACCTCGCCTCCGAGATAAGGCAGCGCGTGATGAACCTCTTGACCCGTGACATCTCCGTCGTGTACGCCGCCCTACCGGCTCATGCCGGCGCGCTGGGCGCGGCGCTCCTGGCGCTAGAGCTCGCCATCGACGACGGGTACCTGCTAAACGCCCGAGACCCGACGGTCTCGCGAGAGCTCGTGGGTACGCAGCGGCTGTGAAGGAGGTGCTTACAGGCTTCGTTCCGAGACGGCAGTAGGCGTGTGACGTGGGGGAGCCCAACTCCACCACCGCGGGAACCTCCAGACAGGAAGCGAACGGGAGTGAGAGTGAGAAGAGGAAGTCCCATCAGAACCGGATGGCTGCGCGCCACCGCGGCCCTGCTGCTCCTAGGCATGGGGACGGCGTTCGGCCAGACCGAGCTGACCATCGCGCACGCGATGACGGGCGGCGCCGACCGCGTGGCGTTCGATGCGATCGTCGCCGCGTTCGAGGAGCAGAACCCCGACGTGACGATCAGGCAGATCGTCCAGGACGACGACCTTTACCAGGACGCAGGCCTCATAACCCTGCTCCAGAGCAACGACCCGCCCGACATCTACTTCCAGTGGGGTGGCGCGCTCGTCGCCCGCGACGCCGCGGCCGGCTACGCTGCCGACCTCAGCGGGGCTCTCGCGCAGGACGGCTGGGGCGACAGCTTCATAGACGCCGCATGGTCCGCGCCTGCCGGCACCACGTACCAGAGCGGCGTCTACCTCATACCCAACACGCTCGACGTCACCACGGCGCTCTGGTACAACGTCGACCTGTTCGAAGAGCACGGCATCATCGTGCCCGAGACGTGGGACGACCTCGTTGCGGCCTCCGCGACGCTGGCGGAGAACGGCGTGACGCCGATCATCCTCGGCAACCAGGAGTACTGGCCGCTCGGCAACTGGGCCGGGCACATAACGGCGCGCGTCGTCGGCATGGAGCGCTTCGACGCGGCCTTCAGCCTGCGGGAGCCCTTCAATCAGCCGGCTTTCATCGAGGCGTTCGAGCGGATAGCCGAGCTGGCCGAGGTGGGCGCGTTCAACGCCGACATGGCCGGCCTTGGCGCAGACCCGGCCATGAACGCCTTCTTCCAGGGCGCGGCCGCCATGCACCCCATCGGCTCGTGGCTCGTGTCCATCGCCAACGAGAGCGCTCCCGAGGACTTCAACTACGACGTGTTCAACACGCCGGTCATCGAGGGCGGCGCGGGCGATCCGACGAGCGTTATCGGCCTCGCCACCGGCTTCGAAGTGAGCGCGAGGACCGACGCGTACGACGCTGCCATCGCCTTCCTCAAGTTCTTCACTAACCAGGAGAACCAGATAGCGTGGGCCGAGGCCGGCGCCTTCAGCCCCGTCGAGGGCGCCATGGCGGCGGCCGACCTCGACCCTCACACCCAGCAGCTCGCCGAGCTGTTCGACGGCGCCGGCGAGATCGTGCCGCCACCGGACACCGGTTACCCGGTGGAGATAGCGGACGCCTTCTACCAGGGCGCCGCGCAGGTGGCGGGTGGAGTGCGGTCGCCTGCCGATGCGCTGCAGTGGGTAGATGACCAGCTAGCGCACATGCGGGAGTAGCGAGATAGCAGCGAGCCGGGTAGTACCTACTGGAGCACCGGGCGGCGCGCGTCCGCCCGCCCGGCGCACCGGCTCGCTGTCTGGGCCTTACCTCCCGAAGCTGGCCTTCGTGCTACCGGCGCTGCTGCTCTTCTCCGCCTTCGTCATCTTGCCGTTGGGAGCCTCGCTCTACTACGCGTTCACTCAGTGGGACGGGCTCACGGCGCCGACGTGGACCGGTGTTCGCAACTTCGTCAGGGCCTTCTCCGACGCCACGTACCTGCGGTCTTATGTCAACGTCTCGCTCTACATCCTCGGGACCATCTTCGTAGAGGTCGGTTTCGGGCTCGTCATGGCCGTGCTCCTCAACTCGGACAGGCCGGGCTTCGCCCTGATGCGGGTGCTGTTCTTCTCGCCGGTCGTGCTGTCCATGGTCGCGGCGGGGTTGCTGTGGACCTTCGTATACGACCTGCGCTTCGGGCTCCTAAACGCCTTCCTGGCGAACGTCGGCCTGCACGACCTGACGAACGCATGGCTTGCCAACCCACGCACCGCGTTGGCGGCGGTGACCCTGGTCTCGGGTTGGAAGTACGCCGGGTTCTACATGATCATCTACCTGGCGGCGCTGCGGCGCATACCGCGCACCATCTACGAGGCCGCGACGCTCGATGGGGCGGGACCGTTCCAGCAGTTCACGCGCATCACGCTGCCGCTGCTGCGCGAGACGACCGTGGTGACGCTGCTGCTGTGCATCACCGGTGGGTTCGGGGCTTTCGACCTGTTCTTCACGATGACGAACGGCCAGCCGTTCGGCGCAACGGAGATCCCGACGACTTGGATCGTCAAGCAGGCCTTCGACCTCAACAACATGGGCTACGGCATCGCCCTCACCGTGATCATGGCCGTGGTCATCGGAGTCGTATCTATCGTCTACCTGAAGAGGACAGCGCGACGTGACGTCGTCCAGTACTAGCCGCCTCCGCATGGCAGTGCCTCGGCGCCGCGGCGTGAGCCGTCCGCTTCCCGGCGTGATCCTCCACTACTGGGTGGTCGTGACGGTCACCGTCGGCATGGCCTTCCCACTGGGGTGGATGCTCTACTCGTCGCTCAAGACCAACCGCGAGATCTATGCCGCCCCGTTCGGTCTGCCGGAGACTTGGCAGTGGGGCAACCTGTTGGAGGCCTGGCGGGTAGGGGAGCTGGGCCGTCTGTACCTCAACAGCATCTTCGTGACCGGCGTATCCGTCGCCTTGATAGTCGGACTGTCGAGCCTGGCGGCTTACGCGTTCGCCCGCATGGAGTTCCGGGGCCGCGACACGCTGTTCTACGTCTTCCTCATAGGTCTGCTGCTGCCTCCGCAGACCGTCGTGATCCCGTTGTTCGTGCTGCTCCGTGACCTCGGAGCGATAAACACCTATCTGGCTCTGATCCTGCCGTACTCGAGTTGGCCGCTGGCGCTGACCATCTACCTGTTGCGGTCGTTCTACCTGACGCTGCCGGGTGAACTGGAAGACGCCGCCAAGATCGACGGGGCGGGCCTATTGCAGACCTTCTGGCACGTGATGCTGCCGCTCATCCGGCCGGCGCTGGTGACGATGGTCATCCTCAACGCCGTGAACCTGTGGAACGAGCTCCTCTTCGCGCTGCTGTTCATCCATGACGACTCGCTGCGGACCTTGCCTGCCGGGATCCTGAAGTTCTACGGGTACCACAGCATCGACTACCGTCTCGTCTTCAGCGCCCTGTCGATCGCTACCGTGCCCATCCTCATCCTCTACTTCGTGTTCCAACGCCAGGTAATAGAAGGGTTGACACTTGGATCACTCGACTGAGCAGCAGACATTCGGCGTGATAGAGGGCTTCTACGGACGGCCGTGGAGCAGGGCCCAGCGCCTCGAGCTGTTCGACCGGCTCTCTGGCTCGGCTCTAGGCACTTACATATACGGGCCAAAGGACGACCTCAAGCTGCGCGCCGAGTGGCGCTGGCTCTACGCCAGGGAAGAGGCCGCCGAGCTGCGCGAGCTCGCCGCGCAGTGCCAGGCGGCCGGGCTGAGGTTCAACTGCGCCGTGGCGCCGGGGTTGGACATCCGCTACTCGGACCCTGACGACCGCCGGAACCTCGAGGCAAAGGTCGGGCAGCTCATCGACCTTGGCATCCGCGACTTCACGCTCCTCTTCGACGACATACCGGCGCGCCTCTCAGAGGATGACGCGAGCAGTTTCGAGACCTTCGCTCAGGCTCAGTGCTCCGTCGCCAACGACCTGCTGTCATACGTGAGGCGCAGGGTCACGGGCGGCCAGTTCTTCTTCTGCCCAACCGAGTACTGCGGCCGCTTCGCCACCCCTGACGTCCCCGACTCGCCGTACCTCTCCCAGATCGGCCAGCTTCTCGACGACGAGATCCAGGTCTTCTGGACCGGGCCGGAGATCGTCTCGGAGACGCTGCCTCCGGCCACGCTGCGCGAGGTGGCGACCGTGCTGCGGCGCAAGCCCCTCATCTGGGACAACTTCCACGCCAACGACTACGACATAAGGCGCGTCTACCTCGGCCCGTACTCGGGACGCGAGCCCGCGGTGCTGGACGAGGTGAGTGGGATAATCACCAACCCCAACTGCGAGTACGAGGCCAACTTCGTGCCCCTCGAGACCCTGGCAGCGTACGTGAAGGACCCGGCGGCATACAGGCCGCGGGCCGCCTACCTAGAGGCCCTGCACGCGTGGCAGCCGCGGTTCGCCCTCCACAGCGGCGGGACCCTGGACATCTCCCAGATCGAGCTGTTGGGCGACCTGCTCTACCTCCCCTTCGAGGTCGGCGAGCGGGCGGCCGAGGTGCTGCGCCTGGGCGAGGAGCTGGTTGCCGAGGGACCGGACCGTTGGGGAGGCCGCTTCGACCGACTGGAGGCGGTCGCCCGCGAGATCGGTGAGCTTCTCGATGCGTTCACCCACGTCCGTAACCGCGAGCTGCTGTACGCGCTCTACCAGTACGTGTGGGAGGCGAGGACCGAGGCCACGGTGCTGCGTGACTACCTGAGGTGGTCGCGCTCGGCGCCCGACGCCTCCACCGGTTTCGGTCCGCCGGAGCTGATCGCCAACACCTATCGCGGCGGGTTCACGGCCGCCATCCAGCGACTCGTGCCCGTGGACCGGGGTCAGCCATGAGCCGAAGCGAACCGGCGCCATCCGGTACTGGTGAGCGCGGGGGTTTCCGTATGCGCCCCTACCGCGTTACCGACCGCGACGCCGTCTACGAGGTATGCCTCAAGACCGGGGACAGCGGCAACGACGCCACGGCGCTGTACCGGGACCCGCTAGCCCTCGGCAACCTCTACGTCGGCCCGTACGTCGACATGGAGCCGGACCTCGCCTTCGTGCTGGAGGACGGTGCCGGTGTGTGCGGCTACGTGCTCGGTGCGCTTGACACCAGGAAGTTCGAGGAGGCCTTCGTGTCAGCATGGCTGCCCCCACTGCAGGCCGTGACGCCTGACCCCCAGGGCGATCCTTCGACCTGGAGCCCCGACGAGCGCATCTACCACCAGATCCATCACCCGCGGCTGGACCACCCTGCCGCCATCGAGCCGTACCCTTCGCACCTCCACATCGACCTCCTGCCGCGGGCGCAGGGCTTGGGCTGGGGCAGGCGGATGCTCGAACGTCTGCTGGATGCGCTCAGGGAGAGAGGGAGTCACGGCGTCCACCTGGGCGTCGGCGCAGCCAACACGCGCGCCCAGGGCTTCTACAGGCGGCTGGGGTTCGACGAGCTACTGAGGGTCGGGAACGAGGACCGGGGAGCGATCTACATGGGGAGACCTTTGTGAACCTATCCGACACGACCAATGGCGAGGCGAACGCGGCCGAGCGTTACCTGACTGCGGCGAGGGCCCTGCTCCAAGACCTCTGGGAGACCCAACTGGGCGGGATCGAACGCGCTGCTGGCATGATCGCAGAGACCCTGCAGCGGGACGGGATCGTCTACGTGTCCGGCTCCGGTCACTCCCACATGCTCGCCGAGGAGCTCTTCTACAGGGCGGGGGGATTGGCGGCTGTCGCGCCGTTGCTCGAATCGTCACTGATGCTTCACGAGGGAGCCGTCAAGAGCAGCAAAGTGGAACGCCTCGAGGGCTACGCAGCGCTGGTCCTGACGGATGCCGGGGTGGGACCGAACGACCTGCTGATCGTGGCCTCGAACTCTGGCCGCAACGCGTACCCGGTCGAGTTGGCGCTCGAGGCGCGCAAGCGGGGCTGCGCCACCATCGCCGTCACGTCTCTCGCGACCGCCTACGTCGTCGACTCGCGTCACGGCTCGGGTGAGAAGCTGGCAGCGGTCGCCGACGTTGTCCTCGACAACAGGGTGCCGTACGGCGACGCCGTATTGGACATCAGCGGCATGCCGTCGCGGGTCGGCCCGCTATCGACCCTCGCAGGCGTTGCGCTGTTGAACGCGGCTGTGGCGCGGGCGATCGAGCTGTGTGTGGAGGCCGGTCACGTCCCCGACGTGTTCGAGAGCGCCAACCTGCAGGAGAACGGTGCGCGCTCCGGACCGGACATCGGCCGCTGGCGCGCCAGGGTGAGGAGCCTGTAGTGCGGGCCTACCTCGGCGTCGACGCGGGAGGCAGCCACACCCGCGCGCTTCTCGTAGGACCTGATGGTGAGGTGTTGGGCGCGGGGCGTTCAGGGCCCGCCAACTTCCGGACCGGGGCCGTCGTCCACGCTCGCGTGGCCGTGAGAGACGCCGTCAGGCAGGCGTTGGACCAGGTCTCGAAGACATCGACCAGCGGCACACGGCGGGGCGTCGAGGTGGCGGCGGCGTTCCTGGGAAGCGCTGGCCTGGAAGACAAGGGAGACGAGAAGCTCGCCTTGGACCTGCTGGGCGGCGCCGTTGCGCCGCGGCGTCTTCACCTCGACAGCGACGTATACGCGGCCTGGGCGGGAGCCTTCGCGGGCCTACCGGGAGTCGTGCTCTCCGCCGGCACCGGATCCATATGCCTGGGAGTAACGGCGTCTGGCAGGCGCATCCGGGTGGGCGGTTGGGGACCGGCGTTCGGAGACGAGGGCAGCGCGTACGCGATCGCCAGGCACGGCATCGAAGCGGCGTTGGCGACAGCCGATGGCAGAGGCGACAGCCCGCGGCTGCTGGACGCGCTGCTGCGCTTCACGCAGACGGCGGAAGAGTGGGGACCGGACGGTCTGGAACGGTACGGGGCAGCGCTCACTAGCTGGCTTTACGCGCCCGACACGAACCAGCCAGACATCGCGCGCTTCGCGCCGCACGTGGAGGACGTGGCTTCGCGAGGCGACAACGTCGCGCGTCAGATCTTGGACCGTGCAGGCAAGGACCTGGCCGCCATGGCTGCAGTTGTCATCCGCCGAATGGAACCGGACGGCAGGAAAGTCCTGCTGGCGACCAACGGCGCTGTCCTACGTAACGACGGCCCCGTGAGGATGAGGTTCCTTTCCGCTCTGGAGGCCGAGGGTGTTGCCGTCGAGATCGCCAACCCGCGTTTCCCTCCGGAAGCCGGAGCCGCGTTGTTGGCGATGGAGTTGGGAGGGCTCGAGCGGTCGGAAGAACTGCTTTACCGCTTCTCTCACTCGCTCTCGAAGGTGAGCAGCAGCGGTTCTTCGGTGCCCAGCGCTTGACTCGATCTGTAGGGGAAGCTCCCGCGAGCCTCGCGTTCGCCGATCTAGCTGACCTGCGGGCGACGCTCTACCCCGCCTAAGCTGGCTACCCGCGAACAGCGCCGCTATCTTCGCTGGTCAGTGAGCGTCCAGGTGAACAACCAGGTGACTGTGCCGTCGTCGTTCGAGCGAACGCCGCTACCCTTGAACCCGGCCTTGCGGAGCACCCGGTGGGAGGCCGTGTTCTCTGGTGCGGTGGTGGCGATCATCTGAGCGAGGGCATGAGCTGAGGAGCCGTATTCGACTATGCCTTGCACGGCTTCGGTAGCGAGGCCCTTGCCCCAGTGTTCCCTCGCAAGGGCGTACTTGACCTCCGGTTCGCTCTGGCCGCCCGGGTGAACGATGCCGATGAAGCCGACCACTTCCCCGGTGACCGTGTCCTCGAGGGCGAACATCCCGTACCCTCGCCGCTCGTAGTTCGTGCGCGTCACCTCGAGCCAGCGCTCGGCCTCCTCGCGCGTCAGCGGCGTCCCGTCACCAACCCAACGCATGGCATCTCTATCGCCATACACCGTCAGAAGCGGTTCGAGGTCAGAGTCGCGCCAGCGGCGTGCCGTTAGCCGAACCGTACGGAAGACTTCCTGACGAGAGTCGTGCACGGACTCAAACGATACGCGCCCTGAAGCCGCGCATGAACGATCGCGGCTAGGCTTTCGCGCCGATAAGAGGACGAGATTCGTTCGCTAAGACGTAAGTGGCAACTCCAGAACGATCTCGTCCCCGTCCATGCGACCTGTGTGCTTGAAGCCGGCACGGAGATACACCCCTTCCGGGCCGCCTTCGCCCGGGACGAACGTCGTCTCCAGCGCCTTGAAACCACCCTTGTGCCTGACGTGATCGATCATTAGGCCGAGGGCGGCAGTGCCTATGCCCTGACCCTGGTAACGCTCGTCCACCATGAACCGCCATAAGAAGATCTCCGGGTCTGCAGGCGGCTCCGGGGCGAGGCTGTCGTCGGACAGCATCAAGAACCCGACAGGTGTGTCGTCCAGGTAGATGGCCCGGTACCACGCAGTCTGCGAGAACAGGGCCTGGGCGAGGGAGTACGCGTTGGGCGAGACGAAGCGTTCCTGTTCGGGAGAGACCTTCAGCCGGACTACATCCATTACCGTCTCCGATGTGATCTCCCGTAGGCTCACGCGTGGCGTGTCGGTCGCTTCCATCGGTGGAATGGTAGCGGTTCGTAAGCGCGATGATGGCTAGGCAGAGACGCGGTCTACCGGCCTCCATGTTGTACGGGTCGAGCGTATTGTTGAGGCCTACCTTCCCTGGCATCGACACGATGCCATAGGAGCGGGGCGGTGCCGCCGTCCGGGCCGCCCAGCGCTTGCGGCGCTTCGTAGTCACGTGGCCTTACGGTAGATCTTTAGCTTACGAGTACTACGGTGCTTCGCCGCACAGCGTCTCCACCAGCGAGATCGCCCCGTCCGACAGCTTGCTGCGCCGTGGCCAGGCGACGTGAAGGTCGAAGGTCAAGAGTCCGCCGTCGTGCCCCTTCACGGGTCGCCTCGGCAGACCGTAGCCGCGCAGGTCTACCGAATCGCCCATTATCGCGATGCCGAGGCCGCTCTCGGCCAGTGCGGCAAGCGTCTGACCGACGCTGCACTGGTACACGACGTCGGGTTCGACCTGTGCGAGGCGGCAAGCGGACCTGAGTAGCTGGTTCGACAGGAAGTCGTCGCTGTTGGTGACGACGACCTCGTGATGCAACTCGGCAACGTCCAGCGGCGTGCCCGGTTCCACTTCGCCGAGCCTGTGGCCGGGAGGCAGGAGGGCCTGTACCGTTACGGTCGTCACGTAGCGGTGCTCGAACTGCGCTGGGACCGGTCCGGACACGATGCCCATGTCGCACTCGCCCTTCTCCAGTACGTGGCGCATCTCGCTGGCTCCCGCCTCGATCATCGCCAGGCGCGCCGTCGGGTGGTTGCGGAGCCAGAGCGAGAGGCGCGGGGCAAGGAAGCTGCCGGCCGCGGTGGCGGCGGCGCCCAGCTTGATCGTCTCCGTCCAGCGGCCGCTGACCACGGCCTGGACCTCGGCGACCGTCTCGAGGATGCGCTTAGCCCCCTCGTAGAAGGTCTGGCCCGCTCCCGTCGGCTTGATGCCCCATGGGCCGCGCTCGATCAGCCTCACGCCCAACTCGGACTCGAGCTGCTGGACGCTGCGGGTGAGGGACGGCTGGGCAACGGACAGCGCCTCCGCGGCGGCGTTGAAGCCGCCGTGCTCGAACACGGCCACGAGGGCCTTCACGCCCGAAAGCTTCATGATGCAAAAAAGCTATCACATAATCAATCCGTGATATTAGACAAGCATCGCAGCTTGGCCTATGGTTCTGGCAAACGGATAAGGAGAATGGATCGGTGAGTTCGCTGGATACGGTCGTCAAGGGCGGCCATCTGATCACGGCCACATCTCGTTTCGACGCGTCTGTCGGGATCAAGGACGGCAAGTTCGCGGGCATATACGAGCCCGGGTCCGAGCCCGCAGCGCATGATGTGATCGACGCGAGCGGTCTGGCCGTACTGCCCGGGGTAGTCGACACGCACAGCCACCACCGTGAGCCGGGCTTCACGCACAAGGAAGACATCGAGTCGGCGACGCGCGCCTGCGCCGCCGGTGGAGTCACGACGACGGTCGCCATGCCGAACGTCTACCCCCCACCGACGACACGTGAGCGGCTCGAATCGATGTTCGACCTGTACAGGCAGAAGGCCGTGGTCGACTGGAACGTGAACCCGGCCGGCACAGACCTGCGCGAGATCCCCCGCATGGCTGCTTCAGGCGTGCTCGCGATGAAGATCTTCATGGTCGTCGACACCGGGCGCGACTACCCGCACATGCCGGGCATCGGTGTTCACGAGCACGGCAGGCTCATGGCGATCATGGAGGCCTGCGCAGCCGCGGACATCCCGCTCATGATCCACCCGCACGACCAGTCGCTCATGACCCATATAGAAGAGGGCTTCTGGGCACGTGGCGAGCGCGACGCGCTCGCGTACGCGAAGGCCTACGCCTCCCATGACGGGCTGATATGGGAGAGCGCGATTGGGCTGCTGCTGAGGATGCAGCAGGCCACCGGCGTGCACCTGCACGTGCTGCACGTGCAGACGGAGGGAAGCGTCCGGTTGCTGCGTGAGGCCAAGGCACGGGGACAGAAGGTGAGCGCCGAGATCAACCCGTGGGCCCTGTTCCTAGGCAACGACTGGAAGAACATCGAGCGCCTTGGTTCGTACGCGCTCTCCTACTACGTGCCTGAGAAGAACACCCCCGCCCTGTGGGAGGGGCTCAACGACGGCACCATAGACATAGTCGCCACCGACCACGCCCCCCATACGCGGGAGGAGAAGGAGATCGGCTGGACCGACGGCTGGAAGGCCCACACGGGCACGCCGTCTGCTCAGCACTACCTGAGCCTGCTCCTTGACGCCGCCAGCAAGGGCCTCATCTCGTACGAGAGAGTGGTCGGCGCCACCTCGACGACACCCGCCGAACTGTTCCAGCTGAGGGACAAGGGCCGGATCGAGGTAGGCACCGACGCCGACCTCGTGCTGGTGGACCTGGATGCAGAGTCGGTTATCACAGACGAAGAGGTCCTCAGCCGCAACGGCTGGACCCCATACGCCGGCGTGCATGTGAGAGGCATACCGCGTCGTACCGTGCTCCGCGGGAAGACGGTCTTCCTTGACGGTGTGGTCACGGGCGAGAGTGGAGACGGCAAGCAGGCCGTCGCCTACACGCCGAGCTTCCTCGAAGGCCGGGTAGTGCAGCCGGCATGAGTCTCGTGGCCGCCCAGCCCGAACGGAGCGAGATAGCAATGGACCCTGGAGACCCAGGCATCGAACCTGGCCTCGGCGTTCCCCCCACGCCGCATAGGTCTACGTTCGGTGATTGGCTCGGCGGTTCTACGCGATCTGCCAAGACGTTCCGTCTGGTGCTGTCGTTCGGGCTCGCGGCGGCCGTGTGGGAGTTGGTGGCGCGCTACTTCGTCACCAACCGCCTCATCATCGTGCCGTTCAGCGAGGTGGTAGTGGCGCTGGCGAACGAGGTGACGACGGGCCAGCTGTGGATCCACGCCCGGATCACCCTCCTGGAGATCGCCATCGCGTTCCCCATCGCCGTCGTCATAGGCATGGCGCTCGGGCTGGTCATCGCCTCGAGCCGCATAGTCCAGCAGATCCTCGACCCGCTCCTGACGGCGGCGTACTCGGTGCCGATAGTCGCTCTGGCCCCGCTCTTCGTCGCCTGGCTGGGGTTCGGCGTCGAGTCCAAGGTCGCCATAATCCTGCTTGTCGCGGTGTTCCCCATCGTCATAAACACCGAGGTCGGCCTCAGGTCGACAGATGCCGGCCTCATCGAGGCGGCGCGATCGTTCAACGCCACGCGCTGGCAGATCTTCCGCACGGTGTCGTTGCCGTTCGCCATCCCGTTCATCATCGGAGGCATGCGCGTCGCCTTCACGCGCGCGCTAGTCGGTGTTGTTGTCGCGGAGTTCTTCGGTGCCTTCGCAGGGTTCGGGTACGTGATCCTCGCCGCCAGCCAGACGTACGCGACCGCGAGGCTGCTCGGCTACGTCGTGTTGCTCGCGCTGCTGGGGATGATCAGCAGCATCGGGTTGCGCGCCTGGGAGGCGAGGCTTGCGCCGTGGCGGGAGGTGCGCGAGTGAGCGACCGCAGGGGTTCAGCCGCACGCGCATCGCTCGGCGCGGGCACCAGCGAACCGGCCCTACGGTTGACCGCCCTGAGCCGCGTGTTCAAGGCACCCGGTGGCGGCACGGTGACGGCCCTGAGGGACGTGAACCTCGAGGTGGAGCAAGGCGCCTTCGTGGCGATCGTTGGCGCCAGCGGCAGCGGCAAGTCGACCCTGCTGCGCATCGTGGACGGGCTCATCCCGCCCAGCGCCGGTACCGTCGAGGTCGACGGCAGGGTCGTCACGGGCCCGGGCCCCGACCGCGCCTTCGTCTTCCAGCAGGACAACCTCCTCCCCTGGCGCACGATCATCGACAACGTCGGTTACGGCCTGCACCTGGCGGGCCGTCCCAGGGCCGAGGTGCGTTCGCGTTCCCAGGGCCTCATAGACCTGACGGGCCTTCAAGGCTTCGAGGACTACTACCCGCACCAGGTGTCTGGCGGCATGCGGCAGAGGGCCAACGTCGCGCGCGCCTTGGCCATGGATCCCCGCATCCTTCTCCTAGACGAGCCGTTCGCGGCGTTGGACGCCCAGACCCGCGAGATCATGCAGGCCGAGCTACTGCGGATCTGGGGAGATCAGAAGAAGACGGTCCTGTTCGTCACGCACCAGATCGACGAGGCCGTATACCTGGCCGACCGGGTAGTCGTCTTGAGCGCGCGTCCCGGCACCGTCCGCGAGGTGGTGAACGTGGATCTCCCGCGCCCTCGCGAACTGAGCGTCAAGCGCACGCCTGCCTTCCTCGAGCTTGTCGACCACATATGGCACCTGATCGAGGAAGAGGTGCGTCAAGGCATGGGAGTGACGACCATCGGCCCTCAGCCGACGGCGAGCACGTACCGGGCCTAGGAAGGGAAGGGTTAAGCGTGAAGCACTTGAAGAGGTCTCTAGCGGCCTTGGCGGCCGTCCTGCTGCTCTTCGGTTCGCCGGCTACAGCTCAGGACGGCGAGCTCGAGGAGGTCACCCTGGCGACGCTGGCGCCCAGCGCGCTGCTGTGGCTGCACGCGATCGCGGTCGACCAGGACTTCTATGCGGCGAACGGCGTCGCCGTCACCCCGGTTCAGGCCCAGAGCAGCGCCGCCCTTGCCCAGGCCGTCGCAAGCGGTAGCGCGGACGCGGGCGTGGCGCTTGGCGACAACGTCATGCGCGCCATAGACGAGGGAGCGCCGCTCGTCATCTCGGGCGCCATCCTCTCCAAGCCGATCCTCCGCCTCATCGGCACGACGGAGACAGCAGCGGACCTGGCAGGCAAGCGTGTCACCGGCGGGGCCGTGACCGGCGGCACCTCCGACCTGTTGCTGTACCAGCTGATGAACGCAGGCGTCCAACCGGATCAGGTGCAGGTCGTCGGCATCCCCAACTCGCGCGACCGCCTCGTCGGCTTCCAGAACGGTCAGCTGGAGGGCGGCCTGCTCATCGCACCGTTCGACATCCTGGCGCTGCGCGAGGGATTCAACCTCCTGGACGTCTACACGGACTACTGGCTGGAGACCCCGCTGATCCTCAACCGCGACTGGGCACAGGCGAACCCCACCGCCGCGAAGGGCGTGACCAAGGCGTTCGCCAACGCGGCCGCCTGGATATACGAGCCAGCGAACCGCGAGGACGCCGTGCGGATCCTCAGCGAGTACACGGGCATAGAGCCCGACATCGTCCAGGAGGCGTACGACTTCATCGTCCTCGAACAGCAGGCGATAAGCCCTGACCTGAGCGTGCCGGCCGACAGCCTGCGCAACATCCTCGTCATCTCTCAGGCCGTTCACGGCGGCGAGATGCCACCCTTCGACCTGAGCACCTACTACGACCCCAGCTACCTGGAGTAGGTTCTAAGGTCAACTAGACGCGTTGCTCCGCCTGCCGGTTCGTCCGGCAGGCGGTCTCACGTGAGCGGCGGGAGCGGGCGGTCGCGGCCGGGGGCCGCGAGCTAGGCCATCGCCTCGGCCAGCAACCGGTAGGAGAGCAGACGCTCCTCGTGAGATGCGATGTGGCTGGTGACTATGAACTCGTCTACGGTCAGCTGATCCCGGAGCTCCTCCAGGCGTTTCCTTACCCTTTCGGGCGTGCCCCATACGAGCATGCGCCTCGACGCCTGAGCCGCCGCCTCTTCCTCTGCCGTGAAGGTGTAGGCAGCTGCCTCCTCGGCCGTGGGAAGTGGGAAGCGCTCGTTGCGCCGGATCCTCAGCCACAGGAGGTCGTGAGCGCGGGCCAGTTCCTCCGCCCTCTCCTCCGTGGGAGCGCATATCACGGCCGCGCCCAGGATGGCGTACGGCTCGGACAGCTCGTCTGACGGTCGGAAGCCCTCCCTGTACGCCTTCAGCGCAGGCACCGCGGCGTCCGGGCTGAAGTGGAACGCGAACGAGTAGCCACGCCCGGTGTGCGCAGCGAGCTGAGCACCGAAGGTGCTCGAGCCTAGGATCCAGAGCGGGGGAAGGCGCACGCCCGGCAGCGATGCCTTCACCTTCCCGAGCGGATGGCCATCGAGGAAGCCTGACTCGCCGGCGTACGCGCGCAGCATCTCGATCTGCTGCGGGAAGTCGTCGGCAGCCAGCAGCTCCGTGCTTCGCCTTAGCGCGAAGGCAGTTACCTGATCCGTGCCCGGCGCGCGGCCCAGCCCCAGGTCGATACGACCCGGGTAGAGGGCCTCGAGGGTGAGGAAGTCCTCGGCGATCTTCAGCGGAGAATGGTTCGGGAGCATGATCCCGCCCGACCCGACGCGGATCGTCTGGGTCTCGCGGGCCAGCATGCCGATGATCACTGTGGTGGCCATCGACGCGAACGCCTCTGTGTTGTGGTGCTCCGCCACCCAGTAGCGGCGGTACCCCAGTTCCTCGGTCAGGCGGGCCAGCTCGACGCTGTTCGCCAACGCGTCTGCAGCCGTGCCGTCTGGCGGGACTGGTACCAGGTCGAGTACGGACAGCGGAGTCGTCACGGCCGGACGATAACCAGGGGCCGGGCGCTTCGCCGTCGTGCGGGGCGAGCGAAACCTTGTCCTCATGTCGCCGCGAGGCGTAATAATACGCAGACGTAAAAAACCAGAGGTACCTCGCCTCTAGGCGCAGCTCCAGGACGTCCGTTCGATTGGTTGGTGCACGCGCGGGGTGACGAGGCAGGAGGTTCGAGCATGGCCACGGCGTCCGGAACCCTCTCACCTTTCGCGGTATTCCGCAACCGCAAGTTCCGGGCGATGTGGACGGCGCAGCTCGTCTCCACCATCGGTGACTCGCTGGTGGACATCGCCGCCGCAATCCTCGTATACCGCGTCACCGGGTCGGCGCTCTCGGTCGGTCTCGTTCTCATGGCGACGGCCGGCCCCGCGCTCGTCATCGGGCTGTTCGCCGGCGTGGTGGTAGACCGCTACGACCGCAAGCGAATAATGGTCGTCTGCGACGTCCTGCGCGGCGTCATGGTCCTGTCGATCCCGTTCGTCATCGCCCTCGGCATCGGCTGGCTATACGTGGCCGTCGCGCTCGTCAGCGCCGTCGGTACCTTCTTCCAACCTGCGCACTCCAGCGTGCTGCCCGAGATCGCGACCGATGAGGAGCTCGCCGCCGCCAACTCGATGCTGGCGATAAGCGGCTTCGGGTCAACGGCGCTGGGCTTCGCTGCCGGCGGGATCATCGCCTCGGCCGCGAACATCGATTGGGCGTTCTACTTCAACGCCGCAACGTTCTTCTTCTCGGCCCTCGTCATCTCGCGCATCCCGATCCCCAAGCTCGAGGTCGACGAGTCGACCAGCGCAGAGTCGGTGCTCATGAACCTCGGCACCGGCCTCAAGTACCTCTGGAACAGCGACATCCTGCGGTCGTTCCTCATCATCTCGGCAGGCGTCGCCGTCACCTTCGGGTTGCACAACGCGCTTCTGCTGCCGTTCTCCGTCCAGGCGCTAGGGGCTTCAGAGTTCGTGTTCGGGCTCCAGGAGGGCCTGACGTCGCTCGCCTTCGTCTTCGGCAGCCTGTTCATGGCGTCCCGCGCCGACCGTCTACGCGAGGGACAGTGGCTGACCATCGCCCTCATCGGGATGGGCGTCATCGGCATCCTCTATGCCATGGCGAACAGCATCCCGGTGGCGATCGTGCTGATCATGGTCTCCGGGTTCCTTAACGCGCCATCGGCCATCGCCGGCAGGCTGATAATCCAGCGGCAGACCACGCGAGAGGTGCGTGGGCGCGTGACCAGCACGTTCTCCGTGGCCTCAAACGCGTTCTTCCTCGTCGGCATGGTGCTCGTCGGCCTGGCAGACTACTTCGAGATCCGACTCGTGTACCTCGTCACGGCGGTGGCTACCACCGCGATCGGCGTGGCGACAGCACTCATGCCCGGCCTTGGACAGCCGGCAGCCGAATGGCGCCGCGCCGTCACCCTCCTCCGAGGCGCGGCTGCTGCACCAGGCCTGCTGCGAACCAGGGGCGCGACGGCTGCAGACTACGCGGCGCTCGCCGTCCACATACCGGTCATTGGCGGCCTCACACCGGCAGAGATCCGCGAACTGGCCTCTCAAACGCTGGTGGCGGAGGCCCCTGCCGGCAGCGTCGTCGTACGGACAGGCGAGGACAGCGACGCCGGGTACTTCATCCTCGAAGGACGTGCGGTTGCCGGCCGCGATGAGGCGGGCGGCTACAGGCCGTTCGAGGTCTTGAACGCCGGCGACTTCTTCGGTGAGATCGCCGCGCTGACCGGCGTACCGCGCACGGCCAACGTGGTGGCGGAGCAGGACTCCACGCTCATCCAGGTTCCGGCTGCCGTGCTGAGGCGCATGTCGGCCAAACCCGAGATGAACCGCCTGTTCCTCTCGAAGATGACCGAACGGATGGTCCGGATGGACATGGTCGACCTCCCGCGCTTCGCCGGTCTCTCCGACGAGACCATGCGCGAGCTGCGCACCCCGCAGGAGGCCATGGTCATCCAGGACGATCAGCAGGCGCAGCCGGAGGGTGGAGCGTTGGCGGAGCCGCTGCCTTAGGCGCTCCCGGTTCGGCCGGTCACTCCCGCACGGTCGGGTCAAGCACGTCGCGCAGGCCGTCTCCCAGCAGGTTGAAGCCGAGCACGGCAAGTGTGATAGCGACGCCCGGGGCGAAGGCCATCAGCGGCTGCACCGACAGGTAGAGCTGCGCCTCGTTGAGCATCCCGCCCCACTCCGGGGTGGGGGCCCGTATGCCGAGCCCGAGGAACGAGAGCCCGGACGCGATCAGCAGCGTGGATCCGCTCCTCAAGGTCGCGAAGACGAGGACGGACGGGATGACAGCCGGCAGCACGTGTTTGAGCATCACCCTGTTGTTCCGCGCCCCCATGCTGGCCGCGGCCTCGACGAACGCTTGCTGCTTGACCCCGATGGCGGCTCCGCGCGCCAACCGGGCGAACACCGGCACGCCGAACACGGCTGAGGCGAGGACGACGGGGCCCACTCCCGGACCGGTGATCGTCACAAGGCCGATGGCGAGCAGGATCCCGGGGAAAGCGAGCAGGACATCGACGAGCCGCATCGAGACGGAGTCGAAAAGCCCGCCGAGGAAGCCGGCGATAAGGCCCCACGCGCCTCCCAGCAGCGCTCCGATCAACGTCGCGCTGATGCCGATGGTTATCGAGTACCTGGCCCCGGCCAGCACGCGGCTCAGAGTGTCGCGGCCGTACGCGTCCGTGCCGAGCCAGTGCTCTGGCGTGGAGCCGGCAGTGAGGTTGAAGTAGTCGGGAGCCGAGGGGTCGTAGGGCGCGATCCATGGACCGACGATGGCCATCAGGACGAAGATCGATGTCAGGAACAGCCCAACGGACCCGCTCCGGTGACGCAGCAGGCGGGTGAGCACTCCGCGGCGGCGGGCTACCGGTCGGGCCGCTGCCGGTGCCCCGGGCTGTGGCGTGGCGGTCGTATCACTCATAGGTGATCCTCGGGTCCACCGCGGCATAGAGGAGGTCGACGACCAGGTTGATGAACACGAACTGGAGTGCGAACACCAGCATGAGGCCCTGGATCACCGGGTAGTCGCGCGCGTCGATCGACTGTATGAGCAACCACCCAAGGCCGGGGAAGTTGAAGACGGTCTCTACGATGACCGCTCCAGAGAGGAGGAAGCCGAACTGAAGCCCCACGATGGTCAGTACCGGTATGAGCGCGTTGCGCAGGGCGTGCTTGTTGACAACGACCCTGGGCGGTAGGCCCTTGGCGCGGGCGGTGCGCACGTAATCGTTGCCGAGTGTCTCCAGCACGCTCGACCGGGCGAAGCGCGCGATGGTCCCGAGGGCACCCGCCGCCAGCGTGATCGCCGGCAGGATTATCCCTTTGGGGCTGACGCTGCCCGCCACGGGTAGGACACGCCAGTGGACCGCGAAGAGGTAGATGAGCAGTATGCCGAGGAAGAACGATGGCGTACTGATGCCCAGGATAGAGAGTGAGGTGATGCCAAGGTCTAGCGGTGAGTTGCGTCTAAGGGCGGCGGCTATGCCGAGCGAGACTCCCAGAACGGCAGCGGCCAACCCGGCAAGGGCGCCAAGGACCAGCGTGGGCTTGAGATGGTTCAGCATCACCTGCCCCACCGGGCGGTTCGCCCTGAACGACTCGCCCAGGTTGCCCCTCGTGAGTTCGAAGGTGAACCTGACGAACTGCTCTGGCAGGCTGCGGTCGAGGCCGAACCGTTCGCGCACCGCCTCCACGACGGTGATGTCGGAATCTATACCGGCGTAGAGCCTGGCGGGGTCGCCCGGCAGGGCGCGCACGAAGAAGAAGATGAGCACGACGACGCCCAGCACGGTCGGCACAGCCTGCGCCAACCGACGGACGATGAACTGCAGCATGCTCCTATGGTGCCCGGTTCAGAGCCGGTCAGAGCGTTGCCGTCGAGGGCAAGACCGGTGGCCACGGCCCTCGACGGCAGCGGGGCTCACTTGAACTGCGCTTGCCTCGCGTCGATCGTGTTGTCTGGCGCCGCCTTGACTCCGGTGATGCTCGCAGAGCGGCCGGCGATCGAGTCGGGGCTGACCAGGAACACCCAGGGCGCGTCTTCCCAGATGATGCCCAGGGCTTCGCTGTACGCGTCCTGTCGGACGGCGGGATCGCCGCTCGACCGCCCGGCCTCCACCAGCTCCTCGACACGGTCGTTGCTGTAGAAGCTCCAGTTGTTTGAGGCCGGCGGGAAGGACTCCCGCGTGAACGACACGGTAAGCGCCAGGTCGGCGTCACCGGTCGACGCGCTGGCGCCCACGAGGGCCGCCTCTGTCGGGTTCTCGTCGACGGGCAGGAAGATCTGGTCGACGAGGGCACCGCGCTCCTGCTGGTCCAGCTCCATCTGCACGCCGATCTGCGAGAACATCTGCTGCAGGACCTGGCCGGCCATGCGGTACTCGTCTCCCGTGAACGTCAACACGGTGAACGAGAAGCCGTCGGGGTACCCGGCCTCCGCCAGCAGCTCGCGGGCGCGCTCCGGGTCGTAGATGTACGGCGGCTGCTCCACGTGACCGAAGGCCGAAGCCGGGATCGGCGACGTCATGACGGTCGCGAACCCGTTGTAAGCGACGTCGGCGAGCACTTGCTTGTCCACCGCGTAGTTCAGGGCCTGCCTCACGCGCTGGTCGGTGAACGGCTCCTTCGTGGTGTTGAGCTGCAGGATCCGCAGGAAGTTGGTAGGTGCCGTGAGGACCTCAAGGTCGGCGTCGCCCTCGATCGTCGGGACGAGCTGCGGCGGCAGGCCCTCTATGTACTGCACCTCGCCACTCTGCAGCATGGCAACTCGGGTCGCCGCGTTGTTGACGACGACGAACTCCAGGCGGTCGACCTTGGCAGGCTCACCCCAGTAGTCCGGGTTGCGCTCCACGACCACGCTCTGGCCCTCGTTCCAGGACACGAAGCGGAACGGGCCCGTGCCTACCGGATGCCTTGTAAGGTCGGCGCCGAACTCCTGCACCGAGGCCGGGCTTGCGATGCGGGCGTTGCTGGTCGCGAGGAGGAAGATGAAGGCGCCGTTGGGAGCGTCGAGGTCGATGCGCACCGTGTACTCGTCGAGGACCTCGACGCCGGTCATCGCATCCAGCTGACCGCGGGCCCGGGCGGCGATACTGTTCTCGTCCATCACCCAGTCGTAGTAGTCCTTGACGGCCTGCGCGTTGAACGGCGTGCCGTCGTGGAAGGTGACGCCTTCACGCAGCTGGAACGTGTAGGAGGTGGCGTCTTCGTTCGCCTCCCATGACGTTGCCAATTCGTTCACCAGTTCGCCGTCGGTGAAGCCGACGAGCCCCTCGAACATCGTGCGGATGACGGTGGCGTCGGCAAGGCCCGTAGCCTCGCCGGGCGCCAATGAGTTCTGCGCCAGAGAAGTCGCGATCCTGATCGTGTTGCTGTTCCCCTGCGCGGTCGCGAAGCTACCGAACGCGAGTCCGGCGAAGAGTGCGATCGCTGCGGTGAGACGGCCGAGGGACTTGCTCATCCATTTCCTCCTGTGCCTGCATGGGCGTCGCCGTGGTGGGGTACCGGGCGGCGGAAAAAGGTGTCGGTGACTAGAGAACTTCGCTCTCAGCGCACATCGTAAGCCTCAGGTCGCACGTGCCGTAGCGTCGGGAGCGACTCACGAACGGTCGCGACCCGCGCCATGTCGATGTTGGCGAGCGTGAAGCCTTCCTCGTCCGGTGCGCAGGCGACGACCGTGCCCCACGGGTCGACGACGAGCGACCGCCCGTACGCCTCGAAGCTCGTCCCGCCGTTGCCGATGGTTGCGGGCGCCAAGACGGAGTACCCGTTCTCGATGGCCCTGGCGCGGATGAGCGTCTCCCAGTGGTCGCGGCCCGTGCGCTCGGCGAAGTTGGACGGCGCGAACACCAGCGTCGCGCCTGCGTGCGCGAGCGTGCGGTACAGCTCGGGGAAGCGCAGGTCGTAGCAGATCGTCAGGCCGACACGTCCGAACGCCGTGTCGGCGACCACTGCGCGGTCACCCGGACGGTTGCGGCTGGACTCCATGGCCCTGAACCTGCCGCCTACGAACGCATCGAAGAGATGGATCTTTCGGTAGGTTGCCAGGAGTTCGCCCTGCGGTCCGAAGAGCTGGCTCGTGTTGTAGGTCCGTCCGTCTTCTTCGTCATCGTGAAGCTCGTTGTAGCTGCCTCCGAGGAGGTAGACACCATGCTTCTTGGCAACGGCCGAGAGCCTCTCGGTCAATGGTCCAGGGATGGGCTCGGCAGCGGCGCGCCGTCCCTCGTTGGGACCGCGGAAGTGGAACGTCTCGGGCAACGCGACCAGTTGAGCGCCGGCCTTCGCCGCCTGCTCGACGAACGCGAGAGCCTTCGCGACGTTCGCCTCCTTGTCGTCACCCGGGTCGGTCTGGACGAGGGCGACATTGAGCTTCGTCATGCGGGCCTGGGGCCTTCGG
The DNA here is from genome assembly GCA_964565625.1 of uncultured bacterium. Lineage (GTDB taxonomy): Bacteria > Deinococcota > Deinococci > Deinococcales > Trueperaceae > DASRWD01. The sequence goes on along the minus strand of CAZMFX010000022.1, from coordinate 2,360 downwards.
AGCTTCCTGGCGCCTCGGTCATGACCTCGAAACTTCGTTCGGGATGGGAAACTCGGATGTCGGCTGAGCAGAGCATGGTGGATGCTAGGCTCCGGCCCAACCGCCGTCAAGGCGTGATGAGTCATGGAGGCGACGGTGTAGATGAAAGGCGACAGCGGGCGGGCGAACGAGAGACAGGGCGACGAGGCGATCCGTTCAGAAGGCCGCTCGGCCGGTGCGGGCGAACCGGCGTCCGGCCCAGGCTCCTGGCTACAGCCGTACCTCGGCATCTCGAGCGGGACCATCGGGCACCTGAGCACCGACGGGTTCCTCGACTGGGAGATCCAGCCCCTCTTCCGGCCCGTCCGCATGGTCGGGACCGCCCTCACGGTCGCGTGCCAACCGACCGATAACGCGCCTTTGGCCGAGGCGCTGTCCGGGGCGAAGCCGGGCACCGTCCTCGTCGTCGCACGCCACGGCGATCGCCGGCACGCGCCATGGGGTGGGCTCATGTCGCGTATGGCTCACGGACGAGGGCTGGCGGGCACGGTGATAGACGGGGCGGCGACGGATTGGCGCGAGGTCGTGGAACTTGGGTACCCGGTGTTCGCTCGCAACCTTTCATCGCTGACGACCCGCAGGTTGAACCTGTCTGGTGCGGTAGGACAGCCGGTCGTTTGCGGCGGCGTCCTCGTTCGGACCGGTGACGTCGTCATCGGTGACGACGACGGGGTGGTCGCGGTGCCGTCCGAGCGTGCAGAGGAGTACCTCGCCAAGGCCCTCAGGTTCGAGCAATGGGAAGAGGTCTTCCGCGAGGGCCTTCGGGACGGCCTCGAGCCGAAGGTCGCTCGGGCACGCGCCGACGAGGCCGTACCAAGGTAGTCGTTAGTGCAGCGCTGGGCGCGGTTAGGTGAACGCGCCCGTCCCTAGCCTTCCTTGGATCTGTCGAGGACGCGCACGATGTTGCCGGATGGGTCCTGGAAGGCGGCGTAGCGACCGGGCGGGATGTCCTTGGGCGGGACGACGAAGCTCAGGGCCGCCTCGTTCACGGCGTAGAACTCGTCAACGCTGTCTACCTGGAAGAACGGTCCGGCAACTTCTGGGTCGCCCTCCACCTGTTGGTCCACCATGAGCACGACGTCCGTGCCTGGCAAGGCGAGCGCGACCGTCAGGTCCCCTTCGCGCCACGTCTCCTCGAACCCGAGGTGGTCGCGGTAGAGCGCGAGAGCGGACGGAACGTCCTTCACCGGCATGTAAACGAACGCGAGCTTCATGCTTGCCTCCCGGACAGCATCGTAGGGACACGCGCGGCGCGTGCACGTGAGGCAGCGGGAGCGGGCGTCTGGTCACAAGTCGAGGAGCGGCATATGGTTGCCGCCGATGTGGTGCCAAGGTTCCACCAGGCGAGAGTGCGGGTCGGCGTAGGGTCGTGAGCCGTTCAACTGTCGCATGGGTCGTTGTGTGCGCTGCCATCATTTGGCTCACGTCGTGCGTCCCCGGAACGAGAGTACCGGTAGACCACGGCACGCCTGCACACAGCGCGGCCCCGTTGGAGCCGACCGCGAGGCACCTGGGCCGCCCGGAAGACCGCTTCTTTGACGTCCTGACCCTCAACACGGCGTTCCTTCCTGAGCCGGTGAGCTACACGCTGCCGTCGGTCCGCGCCAGGTGGATGGCCGGGCACCTGAAGGGCTACGACGCGCTGGTGCTTCAGGAGGCGTTCGTCGACAGTTGGCGTGAAGCGCTCATCGCCGAGCTGAAGGACGCCTACCCGTACAGGGGCGACTTGGTGGGTCGAAACGGTGCGGGCGGCCTCGCACTGCGGCAGAACGGCGGCATCGTCATTCTCAGCCGCTGGCCCATCGTCCGCGAGGCGACGATGACCTTCGGGGAGACGTGCAGCGGCACCGACTGCCTGGCGGACAAGGGCGTCGCCTACGCAGCGATCCGCAAGGGTGAACGCACCTACCACGTCTTCGGCACCCACGCACAATCGAGCTTCGGTGTGAACGTGCCATACGTGCGCGCGGCGCAGTTCGAGCTCTTCGCTGCCTTCGTAGCCGGGCAGGAGATACCGGTCGACGAGGTCGTGTTGCTTGCAGGAGACTTCAACGTCGACGCCGCTTCGCCGGAGCTCGGCTCGATGCTGCGCACGCTACGAGCGTCGTGGCCGCCTGTGGTGGGCCGCTTGACGGCCACTTGGGATCCCGAGCACAACGAGTGGGCGGACGGTCGCAACCTGTGGCTCGATTACGTCCTGGTTCACGACGACTACGGCCAACCAAGAGCCGCTTGGAACCGGGCCCTGGCGCTCAAGGCGAACGGTCGGGACCTTTCCGATCACTACGCGGTGTGGGCACGGGTGGCACTGCCGCCGTAGG
>CAZMFX010000021.1:0-29576 GCA_964565625.1 uncultured bacterium | reverse complement strand
GGTGGACATGGTCGACAGTGGGATAACCACTGCGGCCGCCACCGCCGCGAGGAGCCGCCTATGAGCTGCACGTCGTAGTGACGCTGGCCAAGGTAGCGCTTGGCGGACTCGCGCGTCAGGGCGAAGGCCTCTGGCATGAGGGCATCGAGGCTCTCGCCGCCCTCCTGGTGCCGGCGCCTCAGCTCTGCGTACGCGGCCGCCAGGTCGTCCAGCTTCTCGACCTCGGGCTCGAGCGCGTTGACGCGAGCCACGACCTCGTTCTCGAAGCGCTTTACCTCACGCTCGTTGTTGTCGAAGAGCTTCTGGACGAAACCTAGCATCCTTACCTCGTGGTGGGCACGCGTCTACGCGGCCGCCAGACAGCCTAACACCTGCGTCCGGCGCGCCCGTGTAGGCCGGCCCCGAGCGTTCAGTCTCCCTTCACCCGTACGACGGTCACGGAGTTCGAGCCGTACCTGTGTGCCTTCACGCTCCCCGGCTCGAAGCCATCCGGCAGCGCGGGGGAGAAGCCGGTCGGGTGCTGAAGCAGGTAGAGGCCGCCGGGCTTGGCGGCCCCGGACGCGACCACTCGGTCGAAGATCGATCGCAGGTCCAGCGGGTACGGAGGCGCGGCGAAGACGACGTCGAACTGGCCGGCGTTGTCTTCCGCGTACCCGATGGCGTCGCCGCGCACGACAAGGGCCCCGAGTCCCAGCGTCCTCGCGTTGCGTTCGATTACGCCGGCGGCCTGCTTGGCGAGCTCGACCAGCACGACATCGAACCCCCTGCTGGCGGCCTCGAGACCAACGGCGCCGGAGCCGGCGAAGAGGTCGAGGAAGCGCCCGCGCGGCTCGAAGGCGACTATGTCGAAGATCGCCTCGCGCAGCCGTGAGGGGCTGGGCCGCGTGCCGCGCTGCGGCGTCTCGAGCACGCGACCCTTCGCCGTCCCACCGAGGATGCGGGGCTTCGTCATGGCGCGAGCTTAAGCCACCGGGCCCTGCGCCCCGGCGCCCCTGATGCGGTACGGCTGCCGGGTAGACTGGCTGACCGTGATCCGTAGCCTAGGCTCAGACGAGCTGCCATGGTTCGTCGGGCGGGCGTTGGCCTTCATGGGTCACGCCGACCCGAACTGGATGTCGCTGAAACTGTCGACCCGGTTCAACGACCCCAGAGCCGACGCGGCGTCCTGTCACGTGCTCGTGCGCCCGGAAGAGGCTCCCAGCGCCGGCGTCGTCGTGCTCGCCCCCGACCCCGACGACGACGCGCGCAACCTCGTGTTCTACAGCCCGTGGCACGAGGACGGCGCCGAGGACCTCGGCGAGCTCGTCGGCGCCCTTCTCGAACGCTTCCCTCACGAGTCTGCCGTCCTCCGGCTGGACGCCGTGCCGGAGGCCCGCAGGAGGGACCTCGCAGTGGCGCTGGCACCGCTGGGCTTCGAGGTGGACGAGCTCCGCTCCCTGAGCTTCGACCTCTCGCAGGTGCCGCCTATCGGCAGCCCGCTGCTGTTCGAGGCGTGGTCCCTTCCGTCAGACAGGCGCTTCCGGGAGTTCTACGCCGCGGCCGAGAACAGGCGCGTGAGCGACGCCGGCTGGGCGTACCTGAAACGCAGGCACGGCCCGTTCCAGCCGGACCTCTGGTTCCTGGCGCGGGAGACCCTCGATCAGGAGCCGGTCGGATACGCGTTCTTCGGCCTCGGCAACAGGCGCGTCGACGGCCGCTACACCCTGGACGCCGTGGGGGTGGCCCACGAGCTAAGGTCCGACTCCACGATGCTGCGGCGCGTCGTCATCTCCGCGTTGCAGGAGCTCGCCTCGTTCAGCCCCCTGGGGACGGTCGAGGCGGAGGTTTCCTTGCTGGACGGCAAACTCGGTGACCTGCTCCGCCTCGTCGGCTTCACGCAGGTCTCGCGCTCCCACGTTCTCGTCAAGCGACCCGGCTGACTGCCTCCGACGCACACGCGTACCTGCCTGGCCAAGGCCCTCAGCCGTGGCGGGGACGCGGCAGGTACTTCTCCCATATGGGGTCGATGTCCGGCATCACGCCGTACGCGCTCGTGAACATGAAGCGCGGGGCGAACGGCCGACGCCTCAGGTGCATGCGCGCCTCGTCCGGGGTGCGGTCACGCTTCTTCGCGTTGCAGCCCTTGCAGCATGCGACGACGTTCTCCCACGACGTGGGGCCGCCGCGGCTGCGCGGCAACACGTGGTCGAGCGTGAGGTCGTGGGTGTGCCTACCGCAGTACTGGCAGACGTGATCGTCGCGTCTGAAGACGTTCTTGCGGTTGAACGCCACCCTCTGCCTGAAGGGGGTGCGAACGAAGCGCTTGAGCCTTATGACGCTCGGGACAGGGAAGACCGCGTTGGGCGACCGCAACACCTTGCCAGACTCCTCGACGCGCTCCGCGACCTCGTGCATCAGCAGGGCGACGGCGCGTTTCACCGAGCACACGTGCAGCGGCTCGTAGCTGGCGTTGAGGATCAGGACGCGACCGGAGTTGAGGTTCGCGAGCGGCGTGAGACCGTCAGGCCCGGCGCCTGCCCGGACGCCCGCGCCGTTCACGGCGTGTGGCTCCAGGTCGTCATCGGGCTCCTCGAGAAGAGACCGCACGTCTACGTCATCTTCGCGTTCGGCTTGGCACCTCCGGTCACGCGGCGCATCATACCCGCGTGAGCCGGGTCAGCGCGGTTCCAGCGCCAGCTCAACCAGTCGCTCTACGAGCTGGGCGTAACCGATGCCTGCCGCCTGCCACAGGCGCGGGTACATGCTGTGCCGCGTGAAGCCGGGGATGGTGTTCACCTCGTTGAGGAGAAGCTCTCCGCTCGGCAGGTAGAAGAAGTCGACGCGCGCCATCCCGGCGGCGTCCACGGCCGCGAACGCCCTTAGCGCCATCTGCCGCGCCGCGTCGGCCACCTGGGCCGGGACGTCCGCCGGGACGATTAGCTCCGCCCGTCCGTCCGTGTACTTGGTCTCGTAGTCGTAGAAGGAGGCAGGGCCGGCGTCGAAGCGGATCTCGCCGACGACGCTGGCCTCCGGGTCGTCGTTGCCGAGCACCGCGACCTCCAGCTCGCGGGCGCCAACGGCAGCCGCCTCCACGATCGCGCGCCTGTCGTACGCGAGCGCCGCCTCCAGAGCAGCAGGCAGCGTGCCGGCATCGTCTACCCGCGCGACGCCTATCGACGACCCGAGGTTGGCTGGCTTGACGAACACCGGCAGCCCCAGCTCGGCCACACGGGCGAGCGTCGCCGCCTGCGCCTTGCGGAACTCGGCGCGCGTCACCGCGACGTGGGCCACCTGCGGCAGCCCTGCCGCCCCGAGCACCGCCTTCATCGTCACCTTGTCCATGGAGACGGCGCTGCCGAGCACGTCGCTGCCGACGAAGGGCAGCCCCATCACCTTCAGCAGCCCCTGGACGCTACCGTCCTCGCCGAACGGGCCGTGAAGAAGGGGGAAGACGACGTCGAAGGCGTCTCCTTCTAGGGCTAGGCTGCCGCCCAACCCGTCGTTCCGCGCCAGTCGTTGCAGCCTGACCTCCGTGTCCGGCTGGGTAGTCGGTTCACGTGCGCCCGCGGCCGCAAGGCCAGGTCTGGAGTGGTTCACGGCCAGGCCGAGCCGGGCGGCAGACTCCGGCAGGCTGAGGGTCGCGCCGTCTCTGCCGATCACCAGGGGCAGCACGTCGAGGGTCGAGCAGCCGGAAACCGCCTCCAAGACGGAGCGTGCGGAGGCGAGCGACACCTCGTGCTCCTCCGACCGGCCGCCGCAGAGCAGGAGTACGCGTCGTGGCGCGGGGCTCAAACCGTCACCCGCGCCGCTTCGAACCTTTGTGCATGTTGCACATCGTGTGCATGTTATTGCCGTGGTTCCGGCAGGTCAAGCGCGCCAGGAAGGCTCGCGCTTCTCCAGGAAGGCGCGCACGCCCTCCTTCAGCTCAGCGCCCGACCGGCTCGCGACGTTCACTTCGACCGCTGCCGCCATCCCGTCACGCAGCGACGACCCAGGCAGCTCGGCAAGCAGGCTCTTGGTCGCCGCCAGCGACCCGGGGGCGTTGCGCGCCAGACGCGAGGCGAAGGTAACGGCGACGTCTAGCACCGAGCCGCCGGTCACCACCTCGTTGACGAGGCCCATCGCGGCGGCGCGCTCCGCGCCAACGAGGTGGGCGCCGAGCAGCAGCTCGCGCGCGTGCTTCTCCCCGACCTGCCGCAGTAGCAGCACGGACACGAGCGCCGCAACGAAGCCGATGCGGGCCTCCGTGTAGCCGAAGCGCGCGTCCGGCGAAGCGAACGCGATGTCGCACGCCGTGACGATGCCCGCGCCGCCAGCGACGGCCGGGCCGTTCACCGCCGCGATGACGGGCTTGGGGCTCTCGACGATGGCGAGAAGCAACCCGGCTAGTGCCTCGGTGTCCTCGCGATGCTCGTCGGGCGTCAGGGTGACCGTGCCCTCTAGCTCCCTGAGGTCGAGCCCCGCACAGAACGCGTCCCCGGCGCCGGTGATGACTATCGACCTCACGCGCTCGTCGGCCTGGGCCTCGAGCAACGACCGTTGCAGCTCCGACCTGAGGCTCCTGGACAGCGCGTTCTTCACCTCCGGCCTGTTGAGCGTAAGCACACGCACCGCGCCGTTGTCCGTCCTCCTCAGCTCTGCCATGGGACAATCCTAATCGCGCCGGGCGACATGCGAACCTTTCGACCGCCAACAGGCCGTGGCTCGACTACGCTCGGCCAGATCGGGGCCGAGCGCGCCCCAACGGAGGTTCCCTTGCCCGGAATGCGTCCCCGAGTCCTACTCATGCTGTGCCTCGCGGCCATCGTGCTCACGGCCTGCGCGCCCGGCGCCCGCATGCTCTCGGCGCCGACGTTCCGCCTCGACCCGAGCGGCTCCGGCTTCGTGCGTATCGACCCGCCAGGCGTCGGTGACGGTTCGGCCCTCTTCCGGCTCGTTCTCGTCGCCGAGAACCCCAACCCGTTCGCTCTGCGGTTGGCGGCGCTCGACGGAGACCTGTTCCTACAGGAGGTGCGCGCCGCGCAGGCGCAGTTCAGAGGCGGGCTCGAGCTGCCGGCCAACGGCTCTTCCCGCCTCGTGATGGACACGAGGGTGCCGCTCGCGGCCGCGCCAGCGCTTCTCGAGAGCCTCGCGAACGTCCTCGGCGCCGGCTCCGTGCGGTACCGCGTCGACGCGGCCGTCGCCATAGACGTGCTCGGCACGACCCAGCGTTTCCCTCGCTTCACCGTCGTCGAGGGTCAGCTGGACACGGGGCTGGCGCTGGTCGCGCCGCAGGTGGCGGTCGGAGCCGCGGCCCTCAGGATCGAGGGCATCAGCAGCGTCGCCGTCGAGGTCGAGCTCACGGTGACCAACCCAGGCCAGGTGGGCTACCTCCTCGACTCGCCGCAGCTCGTTCTCAAGGTCGGTGGTCAGGACGCTGCGATCGCGGAGATGGAGCCGCTGCCCGTTCCGGCTAACGGCAGCGGAACGACGCACCTTACCTTCCGCTTCGACCCTCTCCGCTTGGGGCCGGCTCTCGCCGAGCAGGTCCGGTCGGCGGCGGCCGGGTCGGGCCTCGCCGTCACGCTGCGAGGCGGATGGGACTTGGAGGCGGCAGGCATAGCCGGCCTCACGCTCCAACCGACGGACCTAGTCCAGACCGTCGTCCGCTGAGCGCGTCCCGCCGACGCTACTGCGACCCCACCGGCCCGGCACCCACCAGTTCCAGCGGCCGGCAAGCAGGATGAGCGAGGGCACGAGGACGAGGCGCACGAGCGTCGCGTCCAGGACGACGGCTACCGTGAGGCCGAGCCCCAGGGCCTTTATCAGCTCCACGTGGCTGAACATGAGCAGCGCGAAGACCGTCACCATGACGGCGGCTGCGCTCGTGATCACGCCGCCGGTCGAGGCCAGCGCGTGGACGACGGCGTCGCGGTCAGACAGCCCCATGTCGTGCGCCTCGCGGACCCGCGCGACGAGGAACACCTCGTAGTCCATGCTCAGGCCGAACACCATCGCGAAGATGAACAGCGGCGCCGAGGTGTCGATGAAGCCGAGCGTGCCGCCGCCCACCAGCGACGCGAAGGTTCCGTCCTGGATGACGATGACGAGCACTCCGAACGCGGCCGCCACCGTCAGCGTGTTCACGACGACGGCCTTCAGGGGGATGAGCAGCGAGCGGAACGCGACGCCGAGCAGCAGCGTCGTCGTCAGGGCGACGAGCGCGAGGGCCAGCGGGAAGGACCCGTAGATCGCGTCCGCCGATTCCAGGTCCTGCACGTACGAGCCCCCGACGCGTCCGGAGAGGACAGAGGCCTCCACCGCCTCCGTCACGCCGGCGAGCAGCTCCGAGCCGCTGGCGGGTGTGAGCGTCCCGGTCGGGAGCACCCTCAGCAGCACGTAACGGCCGCTCTCGCTGACGGTCGCCGCGACGAGGGGCGCGATCTCGCTGCCGCGCGCCAGCTCGGCGCTGGCGTAGTACTGGTAGAGGAAGATCCTCGGGACGCTGGACAGCGCGAAGGGCGACGACACGAACTGGACTCCTGGCAGGTCGCCGAGGGAGCGCTCCAGCAGCGAGACAGCCCTCACGCTCTCCGGATGGAAGAAGCCGGCGTCCCCGGTGTCGACGACGACGTCGAAGGGGGAGAGGATGCCGGCGAGGCCCTGGTCGTCGAGCGCCTCGAGCACCCTGCGCGCCTCCGTCTGTGGCGACATTCCTCGGGCGCCCGGCTCGCCCACCTGCAGGCGCAGCGCTGGGATCGACAGGAGCAGCAGGACGGCGAAGCCCGCGATGGCCCACCTGCCGGGATGCTCGAGCGTCACGAGCGCCCTGGCGCGCCAGAAGCGGCGGGTGAGCGTGCCTGGCTCGCGCCGCGTCAGGCGCAGCCGGTTCACGTTCCTGCCCAAGAGCGCCAGCGTTGCGGGGACAGCCGTGATCGCGACGAGGACCGAGACAACTAGTACGACCGTGGTCGCGACCCCGATCGAGCGGATGAAACCGACGGGGGGCACGAGCAGCGACAGCAGCGCCACGACCACCGTGACGCCGGAGAAGGCGACGGCCTTGCCGGCCTCGCGGGTGGTCCGCTCCGCCGCCTCACGTGCGGTCACGGTCCCGGTCAGCTCCTCCCTGAAGCGGCTGACTATGAGCAGGGCATAGTCGATGCCGGTGGCGAGGCCCAGCATCGTGACGACGGTCCTGGTGAAGACCGCGAACTCGATGACGTGGCCGAGCGCGAAGAGCAGGGCGGAGGAGACGATCACCGTCGTCACCGCGGACAGGAGCGGGAGGCCTGCCGCCAGCACGGCCCCGAACGCGAGCAGGAGGATCGCGAGGGCTATCGGCAGGCCGTAGAGCTCGGCCCTCCGAGCGTCCCGCTGGCTGACCTCCTCGACCTCCATGAGTGTCGCCATGCCGCCGGCCAGGTCGTAGGTCAGGCCGGCCTCGTCGTCGAGGAGACCCCTAACGCTCGTCACCGTCGCGCGGGCCTGATGGCGAGTCTGGGGCTCGAGGCCGATGAGCACGGCCGCGTACCCGTCAGACTCGTTGACCAGGTCGAAGCCGAGGGGCTCGGTCGGATCGTTCACGTACGAGACCCCTGGCAACGCCGCGACGGAGCCGGCCACGTCCGAGACCCGCGCTACGAAAGCTTCGTCCGCCCCGCCAGAGGCAGGTCGCAGGATCGCGACCATCGCGTCGCCCTCCGGTAGGGCGAACTCCCCAGCTATGAGCCGCTGCACCTCGAGGGCAACGCCGGTAGAAGGCGGGACCGGCTCGGCGGTCAGCACCTCTCCGATGCGCGAAGCGAGCGGCAGCGCAGCTACGGAAAGGCAGAACCAGACGAGCAGGACCCAGCGCGGGTACGTGGCGACGAGCCGACCGAGTGCTGCGAACATCCCCGCCTGCTCAGGCGTTCAGGAAGCGGTCGATGTCTGACCTCACCTGAGGGCCGGCCGTCTCGCCGGCGACGCGCCCGTCGCGCAGGAACACGACGCGGTCGGCCGACTGGGCCGCGACGGGGTCGTGCGTGACCATCACGACGGTCCACCCAAGGCGGTCGACGCCGTCTCGCAGCAGGGCGAGCACCTCGGCGCCCGTCTTGCTGTCGAGGTTGCCGGTCGGCTCGTCGGCAAGGACGACGGCGGGGTCGTTTATGAGCGCACGCGCGAGCGCGACGCGCTGTCTCTGACCGCCGGACAGCTGCCGTGGCCGGTGCGAGAGACGGTCGGTGATGCCGAGCCTCTCGGCCAGGTCGTCGAGCCTCTCTGCAGCCTCCTCACGCCGACCGGCGACCTCTGCGGGCAGCAGGACGTTCTCGCGGGCCGTGAGGTTCGGGATCAGCTCGAACGACTGGAACAGGAAGCCGAGGCGGTCGCGCCTCAAGGCCGTCAGCTCGTCGTCGTCGAGGCCTCCAGTCGCCCTGCCCTCTATCGCGACGGTGCCCTTGTCAGGGGTGTCGAGAAGGCCGATGAGGTGGAGAAGGGTCGACTTGCCGCTGCCGCTCGGGCCCATTACCGCGACGAACTGGCCCCTGGGCACGAGCAGGGTCACGCCCTGTAACGCGTTTATCACCTCGTCGCCCAGCTCGTAAGCCTTGTGCAGGTCGGTCGCGGCCAAAGCGAACCTGCCGGCCGTCGCCTGCCCGCCTTCCGGGCGCCCTCCTTGTTCAGACATGCTCGCTCCAGGCTGCCAGCGCCTTGGCCGGGGCCGTCATGGCCGCGCGTCTGGCGGGCAGGAGCGAGGCTACCAGTCCGACGAGCGGCGATACCAGGACGGCCAGGACCGCCAGGTACGTCGGCACGACCGGCTCGAGCCTGAATCCCGTTACGGCCCCCGCCCCCGTCGTGACGATGCGCGCGAGCAAAAGTCCGAAGGCCGCTCCCAGGGCGCCGCCGACGAGCGTTATCACCACTCCTTCCGCCACCACCAGCCACCGCAGGCCGGTGCGGGTCAGCCCTATGGTCCGCAGCACGGCGATCTCGTGACCCCGGTTGACGAGGTTCATGCCGAGGGTGTTGGCCACGCCCAGAACGGCCACCAGCACCGCGATGACGAGTAGGACCCGCGTCGTCGCGAAGGCCTGGTTCGTGAGGTCGAGGACCGTGCGCCTGTAGTCGACGTTTAGGGTCGCGTCGAGGTAGAGCTCCGGGAACTCCGCGAGCAGGTGCTCGCGCACCTCTGCCGGGTCCCGCCCCTGGTCGACCGTGAGGATGAAGAGGTCGGGGGCGCCGCCGCCGAACTTGGGCATGTTCTCGATGCTGGTCAGCACCGCCTCGCCGCCGCCGGTGAAGTCGACGATGACGCCAGCGATGGGGAAGTCCTCGAAACCGTCTGACGTGCGCAGCGAGATCGTGTCGCCCAGCCCGAAGCCGTGCCTGTCAAGCATCGTGTTGGAGACCAGCACGGAGTCGCCGCGCTTGAGCGCGCGGTGGCCGCTCGCGGCGTCGCCTTCGCCAGGTATGTACTGGAGGCTGCCGAACCCGCCTTCCGGGTCGAAGCGGGCTGGGTCGGCGAGGATCAGGGCTATCGAGCGCCCGCGCGGCTGCTCCTCGCTGACGAACCTCACGAGCCGTATCCCCACGCCGCTCGCCACGTCGACCCCGTCCACCGCCTCCGCCCTGGCGGCGAAGTCTGGAGGGAAGCTGACCGGCGTGGTCACGTAGAGGTCGCCGACCACGGTCGTGTCCATCCAGCTGGCGATGGCCTTGTTGATGCTTGCCACCATCGACCCCACGCCGATGATGAGGCCCGTGCCGACGACAACGGTGCCGATCGCCACCCCGTTGCGCGCCGCGTTGCGCTGAGCGAAGCTGGCGCCCAGCCGACCAGCGGCGCCGAACACGCGCAGCAGCAGCGGCCTGAGGAGCCGCAGTACCGGTCCCAGGATGCCGGGCGCCGCCAACGAGACACCCGCGAAGAAGACCGCGAGGGCGAGGCAGACGACGACGAGGGCGGTGAAGCCGTCGAACGGGTAGAGGGCCAAGCCTGCGCCGACGACCATGAAGAGCACGCCGAGACCGACGTGGCGCGAAGCGGTGTCCGACTCCGGGCGTTGGATCGCCGCCATCGGCGACGTGTGTGCCGCGCTCCAAGCCGGGATGAGACCGGCCGCGATGGCGGCTATGACGCCCAGACCGCTGGCGAGCATGACGCTGCGGACGGGCATGACTAGAGTGCGGAACTCGAACCCCAGCGTGGCGGCGTTGAGCGACGTGACGACGTAGGAGAGCAGGACGCCGAGAAGCAGACCGATCAGTATGCCGATGAGCGAGAGCGCGAGCGCCTCGAGCAGCGCGAGCCGCATCACGTCGCGGCGGGTGAGGCCGATGGTGCGCAGCAGCGCATGCTCACGCGTGCGCTCGACCACCGAGGCCATGAAGGTGTTGTATGCGAGGAACGCGCCGAGCGCCAGGAGCGTCGCGGCCAGCACGCTCAGGCCGGACTGCAGCGTCTCCGTGAAGCCGGCAGCGAAGTCGCCCGTGACGGCCGGGAGCGTCACGGCCAGGTCGTCGCCGACGAGCGCCTGCAGGCCCTGCTGCACGGAGTCGACGGTGAAGGCCGGGTCTACCTGCACCTCGATCACCGAGACCCTGCCCGTCAGGTTTATCAGCTTCTCGAGGTCGCGAAGGTGCATGACGCCGACGCGGCCGCCGTTGGTGCTGGCGACGCCGACGCCGTCGTCCAGCAGGCCCGTGACCGGTAGCTCGGCCAGGCCGCCGGCCGTCGTGAACGGGACAACGTCCCCGACCTCTATGTCTCGCGTCGCCGCGAAGCCGTCCGCGATCGCGATGCCGTTCGTGCCCTCCCTCGGCAGCTCTCCAGAGCTCGTCTCGGCCGGTAGGTCGTCAGGGAACTCCGTCAGCCTGCCCTGTATCTGGAACCCGCTGTCGACCCCAGGGATGGTGGAGCGTTCGAACTCCTCGACGTCGCGCAGGGGCTCAGCCCTGGTGTTCAGCACCGGGTACGCCGCCTGCACCCCGGGTTGGGAACGCGTGAGCTCGAGCACCTCTGCGGCCTCGAAGACGATGCGACCGGACGGGCCTGGCGTTATCACCAGGTCGGCCTTGCCTGCCGCGGCCTGTAGGGTCGACCTGAGGTTCGCCTCGACGTTGTCCCCGACGGACAGCGTCGTCAACACGGCGGCTATGCCGAGCCCTATGCCCAGCGCCGTGGCGAGGGAGCGCCACGGGTGGCGGAGCAGGTTGCGCCACGCGAGGCGCGAAAGGGTGCTCACCGGGCCAGTCTACCGGCGTGGAACGCGGCGTCCGAGTGAGTCATTCGCTCTCGCCGAGCGCTAACCGTGCCGTGTTACCTTCCGCTACGTCGGTGCACGGGAAGCCGGGCGCAGCCCGTTGCCGTGCACGCACCCGGAAGGCAAAGACTTGAAGATCCTGTTCGTAGCCGACGACCTTTACCCGGGGTTCGGGGGCCAGGCGCGCGCCACCGAGAGCCACATCGCTGCCCTGCGCGACCGGGGACACGAGGTGAGGGCCATAGCGGGAGCCGAGCCGGAGCCCACGCGGGCGCCGGAGGGCGTGCATGTCGAGAGGTTGCCGTCCTGGAGGCTCGGGGCGGCGCAGACGCGCTTCGCCCACCCGATCGTCAGCCGCATGGCCCGGCACGTGGGGTGGGCAGACGTCGTGCACGCGAACACGCCGGCCGCGCTCACGGCCGTCGCCGCGCACATCGCGAGACGGCGCCGGGTGCCCGTCGTGATGGGCGTTCACACGCAGCTGGAGACGTCCACCCTCCAGGCGCCGCTTCTGGGGCCGGTCGTCGCGCAGCTGCTGACTACCTGGTACCGCTACCTCTTCGGCCTCGCCGACCTGCTCGTGACGCCCACACCGCACGCCGCGAGGCTGGTGACGGCGTTCACCGACCGCGAGCCCGTGCCCGTATCGAACGGCGTCGACCTCAGCGGGATCCGCCCCAGGAAGGCGGCCGCAGGCCAGCCGACTGACAGAACTAGGCGCCTCGCCTTCGTCGGCCGCCTCTCCCCTGAGAAGCGTCCTCTCGACCTGCTGCCCCTCATGCACGAGTTGCCAGAGAACTATCACCTGACGATCGCGGGCCACGGGCCCCTCGCGGACGAGATGAAGGCGGCCGTAGCGCGGCGGGGGCTGGGCGAGCGGGTCGCCATGGTCGGCTTCGTTGACGAGGACGAGAAGCACGAGCTCCTGGCGCGCACCGAGGCGTTCCTCATGCCGTCGCCTGCAGAGCTCCAGAGCATAGCGACGCTCGAGGCGATGGCCTCGGGCGCGGCGGTGTTCGCGTGGGACTACAGCAGCAGCGCGGTGCCGTCGCTCGTGCGCGAGTCGGGAGCCGGAGCGGCGGTGAGGCCAGGCGACCCACGCCAGCAGGCCGCCAGCATCACACGGCTCCTGGAGGACCCGGGCGCTCTGGCTGCCGCGAGCGCGAGGGCCATCGAGTACGGTCGCCAGCACGACGTGCGCCTCAGCGCGGAACGGCTGGAGCGGCTCTACCAGGGTCTGGTCGGCTTGAAGCGCCCCGCCGTGAGGGTGTCAAAGGCGGTCGCGCCCGCAGCGCTCGCCGCCAAGCGGACGCGCATGTCGCCCAGCAGGGAAGGCGCTGGCACGTGAACGTCGCGGTCACAGGAGCAACAGGCGGCGTCGGCCGCGCGCTGGTGCCGCTGCTCGTCGAGCAGGGCCACACGGTGAGGGCGGCGGTCAGGACGCCTGAGCAGGCGACGCTGGCGCGGGCGCTCGGCGCCGAGCCCATCCAGGCGGACATGACCAGCCCCGACACCTTGAGTGCGCTCGTGGACGGGGTAGACGTCGTGCATCACCTGGCCGCCTGGATGGGCTCTCCCGCCGGCATGGCCGAGGCGGTGAACGTGGGTGGGACCCGCGATCTCGCGCTGGCGGCCGCGGCGGCGGGCGTGAGACGGCTGGTCCTGGCGAGCAGCATGGCCGTCTACGGGCCGGTCGAGAGCGGCAACGTGACGGAGGAACGGCAGTTCGTGAGCGTCGGCGACCCATACGGGGACAGCAAGGCCCGTGGTGAGGTCGCCGCACGGGAGGCCCTGGAGAGTACCGGCACGGAGCTGGTCGTCTTGCGTCCGACGCTCATCTACGGGCCGGCCTCGGGGTCTTGGACCCTCATGCCGGTAGCGGCGATGCGCAAGGGCATCCCCGTGATGCTCGGAGACGGCACCCACCGGGTAGACGTCGTCTACGTCGACGACGTCGCCAGGGCGTTCGCCGCCGCAGGTGAGGCGCGAGGCGCGGCCGGCAGGGCGTTCAACGTCACGGGATCCGACGTGTCTACGGGAGAGTTCTTCGGCGCGTACGCGAGGATGCTCGGCGTACCGCTGAGGCGCGTGCCCGCGGGGCTTGCCCGCACGGGGGCTGCGATCGCAGGTCGGGCGACGGCGTTGATACCCGGCGTCGGCCGCTTCGCGCCCGAGACGCTCGTCACGCTGCTCAGCACCGCCACCTTCGACGGCAGCGCCGCTGAGGAGGTACTCGGCTACGCGCCGAGGGTGGGCTTCGACGACGGCATGTCACGCACGGCGACGTGGCTGAGGGAGAACGGGTTGAGCCCCGGGCCGCGGTCCGCGCTCGTCGTCGGGGCGGCAGCCGGCCTGGGCCGCGCCGTGGCTTCGGAGCTGGCGCGCCGCTACGTCAGGGTGTACGGCGCCGACGTCCGCCCGTTGGACGAAGGCGACGAGCACGGCGCGGGGGCTGACGTCCCGAGCACGACGGGTCACCTGATAGTCGACGCGACCTCGGAGGAGAGCCTCGCCGCCGCGGTAGAGCGCGTGGAGGAGCTGGAAGGCGGGCTCGACCTGCTCGTCAGCACCGTTGGCGGACTGAGCCCAGGCCCGCTCGAGTCGCAGCCATGGGAGGACGTGATGCGACAGCTGGAGCTGAACGCCCTCGCGCCCGTCAAGGCCGCCCGGGCCGTTGCCCCCGGCATGCGGCGGCGGGGTGCCGGGAAGATAATCAACGTCAGCTCGACGAACGCGATGCTCGTGACGCCCTTCATGGGCGCGTACTCGGCCGCGAAGGCGGCGCTCGAGATGTTCACAGACGCGCTTCGTCTCGAGCTGCGCCCGTTCGGCATCGACGTCGTCCTCGTCCAGCCCGGGGCCATGCGCACGGGCTTCGCTGGAAGGGCGAAGGCGCTGCTCGACCTCGAGGCACGCAGGCAGGGAGAGCCTTGGGCCGCCTACCTCAGGCGCCTGCGGGAGTCGAACCTGTGGGGCGAGGCGAACGCCGCCGACCCGGCGAGCGTCGCCAACGTGGTGGCGAAGATGGCGTTCAGCAGCAGACCGCCGGCCCGGGTCGCCGGGACCAGGGAGGTGCCGTTCCTCCGCCTGTTCGCGGCGTTGCCCGACAGGGTGAAGGACAGCGTGTTCGTCAAGCCCCTGGGCTTGAGCCGTCCGCGCGAGAGACGGGGGGAGCGTCACGCCGGTTGACGCTGCCCTTGCGGCGCCGTGAGATGAGCAGCCAGGCGACGA
The DNA here is from genome assembly GCA_964565625.1 of uncultured bacterium. Classification (GTDB taxonomy): domain Bacteria; phylum Deinococcota; class Deinococci; order Deinococcales; family Trueperaceae; genus DASRWD01. Next base: position 15,135 of record CAZMFX010000021.1, on the reverse strand, counting down.
TGGGGCCGACGAGGTAGACGACGTAGAAGGTGCCGGCCCGCCACAGCGCGACGGGCCCGGCGATCGATGCCTGCGTCGTCCTGGAGTCGACGACGAGACCGACCATCAGCTCCGTGAAGCCGGAAGCGCCAGGTGTTGGCACGAAGAAGCCTACGAGCGTGATTATCGAGAGCACGGCCAAGACGTCCAGCAGACGTGCCTGCGCCCCGTATCCCGTCAGCAGCGCCCAGAGCAGCGCGAAGTTGGACAACCACGAGACGAGGTTGGCGGTGTGCAGGTAGGTGAAGCGGCTCAGCGGCAGGTCGCGGAACGCGACGGCGCTAACGTAGTACTCGCGGCCCATGCGCGTAAGACGCTCGCGGAAGCGCCGCACCAACCGCCATGTAGAGACGCGCCTTATCAGCCGGTAGAGGGCGACGGGATAGCGAGCGAGAACTATGGCGCCCGTCAGCGCCATGGCGGCTGCCCCTATCGCCAGGGCAGTCACGGCGGGCGGGAGGCTGAGGGGGCTGACCACCACGATGTACGTGAGGCCGACCGGTATCAGCACGCCCAGGGCCGCGAGGTCGAGGATGAACAGTTGCACGGCAACGCCGACGCTGGTGCCGAGGGGAACGCCGGAACGCTCGAGCGCCAGCACGAGGCCGGGCGCTCCACCGGTGCCGCTTGGGGTCATGGCCGCTCCGAAGACCTGACCGACGTGGGCCGTGAACGCCTCCCACGAGGAGATGATGTGCCCCTGGGAGGCGAGCAGCGCCTTTATCTTCACGACGGGCGCAAGCCACAGCAGCAAGAAGCTGAGGACGGCGACGGCCGCCGTAGCGAACGAGAAGTCTGCGTTGGCGTAGGTCGCGGCCGAGAAGACCGATTCCCGCGTCGCAAGGTAGAGACCGCCGAAGCCGAGCAGGACGGCGAGCGTGAGTACCCCTACGAGCCTCTTCATCCGCGGCCCGCCGTCGACGCGGCCGCCCTTCGCGTCAGGGAGCCTTTCGTGACGCGCGCCATCTCGCCCGGTGACAGCAGCGTCTTGTCTACCTCGCCGTGCTCTGCTACCCGAGCGATGAAGGCACCGATGCCAGCGGTCATGGCGGCGAAGTCTAGCGCCTCGGCCGCTTGGCCGGCCACGGTGACTCGGTCGGGATCTGAGCGCCACGTGTCCACGACTCCCGGCAGCGCCTCGAACGAGCCGGCATGCTCGCCAAGCGACCTGGACTCGAGGAACCGCACGACCGCCAGCTCGTTCAGGCCAGCGTAGCTCGCCGTTATGACCGGTCTCCCGACCGCCAGCGCCTCCATGGTGCTTGCCGGTCCGGCCTTGCCGACCATCACGTCGCAGGCGGCAAGCGGCACCTCCATTCGCTCGACGTAGCCGAGCGCCATGACCCGCTCCCCGACGCCGGCCCTAGCGGCCTCCGACCGGAGCCGCCCAGCCAAGGCCTCGTTCCGCCCCGTCACGCACATCACGATGCAGCCTGCGTTCGCCATAGCCAGCGCGGCCCTGACAGCCCCGTCGGATGCGACGCCCTCGGCACCGAGGCTCATGAGGACGACGAAACCTTCGCCCGTACCCAACATCTCGCGGGCAATCGCCCTCTCAGGCGCTGTCGTGAACCGCTCGGCGACCGGGTACCCGGAGACGTGGATCGCCGGGGCCGGTACTCCCAACCTTCTCAGGTCCTCCGCCGCGGCCGCGCTGGGGGCCAGCATCGTCTCCGCCCGGGGCGCCGACCACAGCGCGCTGGCATCGAACGGCTCGGTCGCGAAGACCACGACCCGACTGCGCAGCCCGTGCAGCGCCCGGGCGCGTGCGAAAGCCGTCGCGAGCCAGCCGTGGTTGGCGACAACGAGGGCGGGCGCCTCGCGGTTGAGGGCCTCAGTGATGCCGACGGCGAAGCCATGGAGAACGCGGTCTTGCACGGCCCTGCTCAGGGCGGGCGCAGAGTCCATGACCCGCTGGCTCGCCCTCACCAGCGGCGGGCGCGCCAGGAGCGCCCTCCACGAGGCCTTGTGCCTGGCGTCGAGGCCGCGGGGACCGTACTCGGCCATGACGTCGGAGACGCGCGTAGCCAGCCGACCGCCGGAAGCGGCGGCCACCGCTTCCGCCATGGCGCGGGCCGTGGCGACGTGACCGCCTCCCGCAGCGATCGTCGCGAAGAGTACTTCGGCCATCAGCGCGACCCCGAGTGAAGGGCCTCCAACGCCAGCCTCAGCCCGTCTCGCCACTCGACGCGCGGCTCGTAGCCCAGCTCCTCCACGGCGTGATGGGTCGAGAAGTGGACGTCGTGCGCCATGAGCACGGCGCGGTACCTCGTCATGGGCGGCTCGGTAGAGGGGAAGAGCGCTCGCCACGTGGCCTCGACGCCTGTGGCTATGGCTCGAGCCGGGCGCCGCGGCACGCTGAGCCTAGGAGGGTGGCTGCCGAGCAGACGCGCCATCTCCGCGAAGAGGTCGCGCCAGCTGGGCGCGCCGCGGTCGGCGAAGAGGTAGACGCGGCCCGCGGCAACGGGGGAGTGTACGGCGAGGGCGACGCCGTCCGCGAAGTTCGTCGCGTAGGTGGTGTTGAGCACGCTCTCGCCTCGTTTGAGCAGCGGCATGACGCCCCGCGCTATGGCCCTTTCGACCCGCTGGAACGTGGCGTCGCGGGCGCCGAACGGCCACAGCCCCGGCCTGGCGACGACTCCTTCGACGTCCGGGCGGGTCATGACGAGGTTCTCGGCGAGGATCTTCGAGTACGCGTACGGGTTGGAGGTGTTGTCGCGCGGCAGCGTGCGCGGGTCGGCGTCACGGAAGCCGCGGTATGTGTGCACGGCGACGCTCGAGATGAGCACGAAGCGCCGGGCGCCCGCCTTCGCCGCGGCGTCCAGCAGCCTCTGCGTGCCGAGGACGTTCGTCCGGTAGAACGCGTCCCACGGGCCCCAGTCGGCGGCGCGCGCGGCGGCGTGCACCACGGCGTCGACGCCCTCGAGGGCCCACGTCAGGTCGCCCTGTTGACTTACGTCTGCCCTCACCACCTCCACCGGCCCGAGCTCCTGCGCGTTGGCCAGGTTGTCGATGTCGCCCCACGGCGACACGAGGGCGACGACCTCGTCACCACCGCTGACGAGCCTCTCCGATATGTAGCTGCCTAGGAACCCGTGGGCGCCCGTGACAAGCACCTTCACGACAGGAGGGTACCTGCGCGTGCGAGCAGGGCGACGTCAAGAGTGAGGCCGATGACGAGGTGCACGATGGCCGGGTAGATGATCGACCGCGACCGCACCGCGATGACGCCGAAGAGGAGGCTCGCCGGCAGCGCCGCCAGCACCTCAGGCAAGGGCTTGCCGAGGTGGACGAGAGTGGCGGCGAACGCCTGCAGCCAGACGGCGAGCGTCGTGCCGAACGGCGCCTCGAGGGCGCGCAGCAGGTAGCCCCTGTAGAAGGCCTCGAACGCGAGGTAGTAGAGCGAGTAGAGGAGCGCCCAGCCGAGGAGCGACCCGAGCGACCGGCCGACGTCGTCGCCAGCCCACGGGTACGCGGCGGCCAGGCCGCTGTCCCCTCCCGACGCCAGCGCGACGATAGGTACCGCGATGAGGGAGCAGACGGCCGCGGCCGGCCAGCCGAAGCGACGGTCCCCTCGGGTGATCCCCATCTCTCGCAGCGAGCCGCCCGTGGCGGTGTAGAGGAGCGCAGGCAGGGCGAGCAGGGTAACGAGCGCCCATGTGATGCCGACGGCGGCGGTCGGCAGGTCGCGTGGCGCGTAGCCGACCAGCTGCGGGCCCGGCGATGCGAGGTACCAGAATGCGACCTGGAGGATGGCGGCGGCTGCGAGCAGGAACCATGTGCGGGCGCCGCGGCGTGGGAAGAGGGAGGCGAGATCGCCGAGGAGCGCCTTCAGCGCCCCGCCCAGGGTCATAGGCCCTTCTGGAAGATCCGGTACGTCTTGCTGCGTACGCCGCCAGTCGCCTCGATCGCGTTGTTGATGCGCACGTTGTCCTCCAGGGTCCAGCCGCACTCGCCGCCGACGATGCCGCGCTCCCGTGCGCGCTTGACGACCTCGTGGATGAGCAGGAGGTCGTACCCCCTGTTGCGGTGTTCGGGCAGGACCCCAAGCATGACGAGACGCGCCCTGTCGATTATCTGCTTGCGCCTCAGGAGGTGGAAGATGCCGAACGGCAGGAGGCGCCCGTTGAACTTGGCTAGGACCTGGTTGAGGTCTGGCACCGTGACGGCCATCGCGACCGGCTCGCCGCGGTGCTCGAGGAACAGCACCAGCTCCGGGTCGATGATCATCTTCAGGTCGTTGGCGAGATGCTCGAGCTCGGCGTCGGACAGCGGCACGTTGCCCCAGTTCTGTTCCCACGCCGTCGTGTGGATCTTCTTGAGGATCTCGATCTCGCGGTCGAACCGCTTCATGTCTGCCGGGCGCACGACGATCGGGTAGCGGGTCTTCGTCCGCTCTGCGATGCGCTCTATGCGCTCGTCGAGCGGCTTGTGCGTGTCGAACTCGAACGTGTATAGGTCCTTTATCTTCGCGTAGCCGGCGCCTTCGACCCAGTCCGGGTACTCGGGCGGGTTCTGCGGCATCATCACGGCAGGCTTCTCGTCGAACGCGTCGACCTGGAAGCCCGCGCCGTCGTTCATGCTCGGGTTGATCGGTCCCCTCACCGCTCCGAGCCCCTCGGACGCCGCGTGGCTCTCGACGACCTCGAGGAGCGCCCTCGCGGCCTCCTCGTCGTCTGCCTCGAAGAACCCGAAGAAGGCGAGCTGCTCGTCGTGGACCCTTATGTGCTCGTCGTCGCGGACGTACGCGATGCGACCGACGACGCGGCCGTCGCGGCTCGCGATGTACAGCGCCTTCTTGGCGTGGCGCCAGAACGGGTTCTTCTCCTCGTCGAACATCTCGAACTGCGAGATCCGCAGCGGCGCGACCCAGTTGGGATCGCCCCTGTACTTGACGTACGGGTAATCGACGAACGCCCTCAGCCCCGCTCTGTCGGTCGCCTCCTGCACCGTGAGCTGCCCCACGGCGCTACTCAGATGACGCCGAGGCGCCTGCCGACGACGGCGAATGCTGACAGGAGGCGGTCGAGCTGCTCGGACGTGTGGTTGGCGTTCACGCTCGTGCGGATTATCGACTGGCCGTTGGGCACGCCGGGCGGGAGGGCGGGCGTCGTGAAGATGCCCTCTTCCCACAGCCCCTTCCAGAACGCCATCGCGAGCTCGTCAGGGCCAACGAGGACGGGGACGATGGGCGTCTCGGAGCCGAGCGTGTCGAAGCCGAGCTCGTTCATGCCGTTGCGCAGCTGATGCACGTTCTCCCAGAGACGTGTTCTCAGCTCGGGCTCGGCCTGCATTATCTCGAGCGCCTTTATCGCTGCGGCCATCTGCATGGCCGGAAGGGCCGCCGTGAAGATGAACGGCCTCGCCGCGTGCTTCACGAACTGAACGACCGCCCTGTCGGCCGCCATGAAGCCCCCGACGCTGGCGAGCGACTTGGAGAAGGTGCCGATGACCACGTCGACCTCGTCTACGAGGCCGAAGTGGTCGCCCGTTCCGCGGCCGTCGGGGCCGAGCACGCCGGTGGCGTGGGCGTCGTCGACTATCAGCCTCGCGCCGAAGCGCCGCTTGATCTCGACGAGCTGCGGGAGCTTCGCGATGTGGCCGCTCATCGAGAAGACGCCGTCGGTGACGATGATGCGCCCGCCCGGTCGGCCCGCGTCCTGCTCGAGAAGCCGAGCCAACCCGTTGAGATCGTTGTGCTCGAACTTGCGGAGGGTCGCGAACGAGAGCTTGGCAGCGTCGTAGAGGGAGGCGTGGTTCTCCCTGTCGTAGTAGAGGATGTCGTGCCTGCCGGCCAGCGCCGAGATGACCGAGAGGCATCCGAGGTACCCGGCCGAGAAGGTGAGCGCGGATTCCTTGTGCAGGAACTCTGCGAGCCTGTGCTCCAGCTCCTCGTGCAGGGTGAGCGTGCCCGTCAGGAACCGCGACCCGGTGCACGAGGTGCCGAAGTCGTCCAACGCGGCGCGTGCCGCCTCCTTGAGGCGGGGGTCCTGCGTGAGGCCCAGGTAGTCGTTCGAGCCGGTGATGACCATCTCCTGGCCGTTCACCATCACCGTGCCGCCGCGCTGGGAAGCTATGGGTTTGAAGTAAGGGTGCATGCCCGCCGCTGCGGCCTCGTCGGCACGGCGGAACGCGAACGCTTTGGCGAACGCGTCTTCAGCACGCTTTGTCGTGACGGAGTGCGCTTCGGGTGGCGCTACCTCGGACAAGGGTTCCTCCAGTGAGAAAAGCGCCTTGGTGCGTGGTGGGACGTGGCCGGACCACGGACCGAAGCTGGCGCCAGCATGAACAACCCTACGGCACCGCCTACCCATTGGGCAAGGAGTTCTCATGCCGCCGAGGCGGGGGCAGGCCCGTGGCGCTGGGGGCCCCTGAGGGCGCGGGGCCGCCGAGTGTTGCCTATCTCTCATCGTCTTCCGACGATGCAACACTGACGCGCTCATCGGCCGCTGGTATCATCCCGTCACAGGACACCACGCGGGGACCGGCACCATGGCCCCGCTCGACGCCTCGTCGTTGACCCACAGCAGGAGATGACCTGACGTGTTGCTCGCAACGCCTCCCGACGACGCCACCGCCACCAAGTCAGCTGTCACAACCAGAGAAGCGGAACCTTCCGACGCCCGGCTCGTGCACAGCCTCTACCTGGCGACCCCTTCCTACTTCGACATAATCTCGATCCCCATACCCACGCTAGAGGAGGTCGGCACCGACCTCGCTACAGCACGCTCTGACCCCCGCAGGTACGTCGAGCTGGTGCTGGTGGATGCCGAGGCCGCGCACGGTATAGAGCCGCTGATCCGGGACCCCGTTAGCGGCGGCGTGGTGGCCGGCTACCTCGACTACAAGCTCGACTACCCGGACTCGGGAGACGCGACGGTGAACCTGCTGCTCGTCCACCCCGGCCTGCAGAGCCGGGGCATAGGTGGCGCCTGCGCCGCCGACCTCGAGTCGCGGCTGAGGGGGAGGGCGCGGCGGTTGCTGGCGAGCATCTACGGCGAGAACCCCCGGGCCCGCAGCTTCTGGGAGAGGCTCGGCTACGCCTTCGCCATAGACGCGAAGCCCCTGCTCGACTGGTACGCCAAGTCGCTGGCCTGAAGACATCGCATGCCGGATCGGCAGCCGCGGTAACGTTTGTGCGTTCATGCCGCGGGATGGCGAGAGGACCGTCGTCAGCGTCTCGATCGGCTCGCCGACGCGGGACGTCGACGAGCACATCGAGCTGCTGGGAACGCGCGTGCGGCTGCGCAGGGTCGGCACCGGCGGGGACCTGGCCGCTGCGAGACGGATGGTCGCCGAGCTCGACGGCAAGGTAGACGCGATAGGCATCGGCGGCACCGACCTCTACGTGCGGCTGGGGCAGAGGCGCTACTACATCCGCGACTCCGTGCGCATCGCGTCGGCCGCCCGCGCCACCCCGGTCGTCTGCGGCGCAGGTCTCAAGGACAGCCTCGAGCGGGACGCCGTCTCACGCCTTGACGGGCTCATCGGCTGGGCTTCCAGGCGCGTGCTCATGGTCAACGCCGTCGACCGTTTCGGCATGGCGGAGGCGCTCTCGAGCCATGGGGCGGACGTGATGTTCGGCGACCTCGTCTTCGGACTCGGCATCGACGTCCCGATCAGGTCGCTGCGCACGCTGCGCCGCCTTGGCGGCCTCCTCCTGCCCGTCGTCACCAAGCTGCCGTTCAAGTGGTTCTACCCGACGGGGCAGGCGCAGGAGTCGTCCGCCGCTCGTCCCGGCCTGTCGCGGCACTACGAGTGGGCGGACGTGATCGCGGGCGACTGGCACTACATACGGCGGTACGCTCCACCCGACCTGGATGGCAAGGACGTGCTCACCAACACGACGACGCAGTCGGACGTCGAGATGCTGAGGCGTGCGGGCGCGAGGCGTCTCATCACGACGACCCCGCGGGTGGGGGGCCGCTCGGTCGGAACCAACCTGTTGGAGGCCGCGATCGTGGCGATCGAAGGCGCCAAAGGAGAGCTGCCGCGGGAGCGGTACGACCAGCTCATCGCCGAGGCGGGGCTTGGCCCGACGGTCGTCGACCTGCAGGGGTAACGCCGTCGGACGCCCGGGTGCCCCGGCGCCGTCTGCCACGCCCAAGTCCGGATGCTAGACTGGCGCGTCTCGGGCCCCGGACCACTGGGCGGGGCCGAAATGTGCCGCCTGTCCGGGGAGACCCGGCTGCTCGAACCGCGGCCAGCTACGGCAGTCGGAGGACAAGGAAAACAATGATCAGCGTTACTGACCTGCGCAGCGGAACCAAGGTCGAGATGGACGGCGGGCTCTGGGAGGTCGTCGACTACCAGCACCAGAAGATCGGGCGCGGCGGCGCGAAGATGGTCGCCAAGTTCCGCAACCTGGAGACCGGGTCCATCGTCGAGCGCTCCTTCAACGCGACGGAGAAGATCCAGGACATCTTCATCGAGTACAGGACGATGTCGTTCCTCTACGCGGACGGCGACCAGTACACGTTCATGGACAACGAGACTTACGAGCAGCCGACGCTCAGCCGAGATCAGATCGGCGACGGCGCACGCTTCCTCAAGGAGAACGTCGAGGTGACGGTCGACTACTACCAGGGGAGGCCGCTCAAGGTGACGCTTCCCAACGTCGTCGAGCTGACCATCACGAGGACGGACCCCGGGGTCAGGGGCGACACGGTGTCCGGTGGCTCAAAGCCGGCAGAGCTCGAGTCCGGCGCGACCGTCAGCGTGCCGCTCTTCATCGAGCAGGGCGAGGTCGTCCGTGTGGACACGCGTTCCGGCGAGTACCTTGGCAGGGCCTGAGCGGATGCAGATAAAGGACATAAGGCGCCTGCTCGACGTTCTCAAGGACACGGAGGTCAACGAGCTCACCCTCGAGACCGGCGAGTACAAGCTGACCGTCAAGCTGGGGGCCGACACCAAGCAACTGGCGAGCGCCGCCCAGCTGGCCGCGACCCTGCAGACCGCGCCTGCCGTGCCCGCGCAACAGCAGCAGCCCGCGGCGCCATCTGCCGAGGCTCAACCGCCCGCCGAGGAGCAGGCACCGACCAAGAACGAACAGCTCGTCGACGTGACCGCGCCCATAGTCGGCACCTTCTACGCTTCACCGTCACCGGACGCGCCGCCGTACGTCCGCGAGGGCGACAACGTGAAGGCAGGCTCGGTCATGTGCATCATCGAGGCGATGAAGCTGATGAACGAGATCGAGGCGGACGTCGCCGGCGTAGTGCGTGAGATCCTCGTCGAGAACGGTCAGCCGGTCGAGTACGGACAGGTCCTGTTCCGCATAGAGCCGGACTGAGGGCGAGAGTGTTCCGCAAGATACTCGTAGCCAACAGGGGAGAGATAGCCCTCAGGGTCGTGCGCGCCGCCCGCGAGCTGGGCGTGCAGACCGTCGTCGTCTACTCGCAGGCTGACGAGAACTCGTTGCCCGTGCTGTTGGCTGACGAAGCCGTTTGCATAGGCCCGCCTCCCGCCGGCAGCAGCTACCTCAACGTCAGGAACATACTCGCGGCCGCGCTCGTCACCGGCGCCGAGGCTGTCCATCCCGGCTACGGCTTCCTCGCGGAGAACGCCGAGTTCGCCACCAAGTGCGAGGAGCACAACCTCGTGTTCATCGGCCCACGCCCCGACCACATCGCCAGGATCGGCGACAAGTCGTCTGCCAGGGCGCTGGCGCAGGAGGCGGGGGTGCCAGTAACGCCCGGCAGCGGCGCCTTGCATGGCCTGGGCGGGGCAAGGGCCTTCGCAGAGGAGGTCGGCTTCCCGTTGATACTCAAGGCGTCGGCGGGCGGCGGCGGGCGCGGCATGCGCGTCGTGCAGAGTCACTCGGACCTGGAGCGTCAGTTCGTCAACGCACAGGAAGAGGCACGTGCGGCCTTCGGCAACCCCGAGCTGTACATAGAGAAGTACATCGAGGAGCCCAAGCACATAGAGATCCAGGTGTTCGGGGACGGCGAGGGCGGCGTCGTGCAGTTGTTCGAGCGCGACTGCTCGATCCAGCGGCGCTACCAGAAGCTGCTGGAGGAGGGCCCTTCGCTCCTGGACGACGACCTTCGCGCTCGGATCGCGGAGGCCGCAGTGAAGCTGGCCAAGCACATCGCGTACCGGGGGGCCGGCACGTGCGAGTTCCTAGTCGACAAGAACGGGAACTTCTACTTCTCGGAGATGAACACGCGCATCCAGGTCGAGCACCCGGTGACGGAGATGATAACGGGCACCGACCTGGTTCAGGAGCAGTTGAGGGTGGCAGCAGGCGAGGGCCTCTCGTGGCGGCAGGAGGACCTGGCGGTCGACGGTCACGCCATAGAGGTGCGCATAAACGCGGAGGACCCGGACCACGACTTCAGGCCGATGGCGGGGACGATAACCGACGTGCACTGGCCGGGGGGGCCAGGCGTGCGGGTGGACTCTCACGTCTACACCGGCTACCGCATACCGCCCAACTACGACAGCCTGCTGGCCAAGATAGTCGCGTGGGCCCCGACCCGCGAAGAGGCGATAATGCGCATGGACCGCAGCCTGCGCGAGACGGTGATAGAGGGCGTGAAGACGACGATCCCCTTCCACCTGCGGGTGTTGGACAACGCGTTCTTCCGTCGCGGGCAGGTCTACACGAACTTCGTGCCGCGTAGGATGACCTCATGACCGAGGCGAAAGATCTCGACATCTCGCCGGACGTCCTCTACGGCATCGTTCAGCTGGCGCTCGACCAGGTCGAGGGGCTGCACACGGTGCAGCCGCCGGTTCGGGTAGGCGAGATCCTTACGGGCAGACGCGCCAAGGGGATACAGGTGGAGCGCTCAGAGGCAGGCATCACTGCCTCGCTGACGGTCTGCGTCGACTACGGGGTAGAGATTCCCAAGGTCGCGGCCGCGGCACAGAAGGCGGTGAGGGAGGCCGTCGCCTCGATGACGGGGCTGAGCGTCGTCAGCGTCGACGTGACCGTCGAAGACGTCGACCTCAAGCAGAGCGATGGCTGAGAGCGTGCGCTGGTACCCAGTTGGCTAGGCGCCGGGCGAGAGAGCTCGCGTTCCGCACGCTGTTCCAGGCGGAGCGCGGCTCTGACGACCTGCTCGCCGTGTGGTCGAGCGTGCGCGCCGACCTCGAGGAGCAGCCGGAAGACCCAGGCGACGACCCCTACGGCGATCCCCTCGACCGGACGGCGATAGGGCTCGCGGACGCGCTCCTCAAGGCGTACGCGGAGGGTGGCGAGCGCGTCGACGCGGTCCTGCAGGAGAACATAAGCGGCTGGACGTTCGGGCAGATGTCGCAGACCGACCTGAACGTCCTGCGGGTCGCCGTTACCGAGCTGCTGCACCTCGACACGCCTGCCCCTGTCGTGCTCGAGATGGCGGTTCGGGTTGCCAAGCGCTACGGCGGTGACGACTCCGGCCGCTTCGTCAACGGCGTTCTCGCGAAGGTGGTGCGCTCGCTCAAGTCCGCGCAGCCGGAGGCGCAGGGGTGAGCGCGACCGTCATGGACGGCAGGCAGGCATCCGCCGAGGTGGTCGAGCGCCTGGCGGAACGGGTCGCCGCCCTCGACTACACGCCCAAGCTCACTTTCGTGCGCGTGGGAGAGGACCCCGCGAGCGCGTACTACGTCCGCTCGAAGGAACGTCTGGCCGCCAAGGTCGGCATCGCTTCGGAGACGCGCGTGCTGGTCGAAGGCACGAGCCAGGCCGACCTCCTCGCGATGCTGGCGGAGCTCAACGCGGACGACTCGGTCGACGGCATCCTCGTGCAACTGCCCGCCCCTGGCATAGACGAAGCCGAGGTGCTGGCGGCCATAGACCCGGGTAAGGACGTCGACGGCCTCCACCCGCTCAACGTCGGCAGGCTGTGGAGCGGACGCCCAGGTCTGAGGCCGGCGACCCCGACGGGCGTCCTTGCCCTCGCGGACCGCTACGACGTTCCGCTGCAGGGGGCGCATGCCGTCGTGGTGGGACGCTCCAACCTCGTCGGCAAACCTCTCGCGGCGATGCTGCTGGCCCGCGACGCGACGGTCACCCTTGCCCACTCTCGCACCCGAGACCTGGCCGCGCTTGCGCGCACGGCTGACGTTCTGGTGGCGGCCGCCGGGAGGCCACGCCTCGTCGGGCCCGAGATGGTGAAGCCGGGCGCCGCGGTCTTCGACGTGGGGCTCTCGCGCGTCGACGGCAAGATCGTCGGCGACGTAGACCCCGCTGTGTCCGAGGTCGCGGGCTGGCTGACCCCGATGCCCGGGGGCACTGGCCTCATGACCGTGGCCATGGTCGTCGCCAACACGCTCGAAGCGGCGGTGGCAAGGAGGAGCGAGCGTTGAGGGACCTGCTGGCGAACACGCCGCTGATGGTCGCGGTCGTCGCCACCGTCGCCGCGCAGGTTCTCAAGCTCCTCATCGTGCTGCTAACGGAAAGGCGCTGGGCCTTCGCGCGGCTCTTGGAGACCGGCGGGATGCCGTCTTCGCATAGCGCGGCCGTCTCGGCCCTCGCCGTTTCCATGGGACTGCAGTACGGCTGGCAGAGCCCGCACTTCGCGATCGCCGCAGTGTTCGGCTCGATAGTCATGTACGACGCCACCGGGATAAGGCGGGCGGCCGGCCTGCAGGCGGAGCTGATAAACGAGCTGGTGGGAGAGCTTGGTCACCTCTTCGACGAGGGCTTCAAGCCGCAGGCGCTCAGGACGCTCCTGGGCCACACCTACCCGCAGGTGATAGTCGGCGCGATCCTAGGCGTCGCGATTGCCGTGGCTTTCGGGCTCTAGGCAAGACCTCTCCCTACTACGGCTTCAGGGCGAGCGCCGCGAATCACAGCTGGTCGTAAACGGCCCGTACGGTGCGTGCGACGAAGGCTCCTCTCACCTCCCTGGCGCCGGCCGCCAGCAGCGCTGCGGCGCATGCTCTGTAGGTAGACCCGGTCGTGAGGACGTCGTCTACGAGCAACACGCGGCCGGTCACGCCTCGGGTAGCGCCGAACGCGCCGCCCGCGTTCAACGCACGGCCTGCGCGACTGAGGCGCTTCTGGCTGCCCGCGACCGGTGACCGCGCCAGCGTGGGCGCGTTGGGGGCCCGGCACGACCGAGCCACGACCGTCGCCAGGACCGCGGCCTGGTCGAAGCCGCGCTCCTCGAGGCGGGGCCCGGACGCCGGCACGTGCGTGACGAGGTGAGGACGGTAGTCCCACCTTGCGATGCGGATGCCGATGAGCTGGCCGAGGAACTCGCCGAGGCGCTTGCCCCCTTTGTGCTTGAACGCGGACACGCAGCGGTGAAGCGGTCCGGCGTAAGGCCCCACCCAGCACCACTCTCCTGACGGCGGTGGCAGGGCCCCGGCTGCGGCCTCGAGCCACGCCCTGCACGCCTCGCACACGCCGAGGCCGCCCGCCGGAGCCGCCTGGCACACCGGGCACCTGTCCAGTGACCCGAGCGTGCGGTCGACGAAGCCCCTCGCAACCGACCTGCCGGTACCCATGTGATCAGGCTACGAGCATGCGGTAGTGGCAGCGCGGCTCAGGTGGGAAGGTGCCCATGCATCCTGGGCAGGTTCCCGAGCGGGGTTCAGTTGGACCTGTCGGCGACCCCAGACACCTCGGCGATCAGCGCCTCGGCCCACGACGGCCTCTTGGCATAGGCGAGAGCTTCGCGTAGGCTCGCGAGGCCGCTTGCCGTTAACCTGTCAGCCACCTCCTGTGCGTACGTCAGCGAGCCGTGGCGAAGCATGAGCTGCAACACGAAACGGACGTCTTCCGGGGTGCGCTGATCTCGGACCTTCGCGAGCCGCGCCGTCACCTCTGCGGCCTCCGCCGCCCCGACCACCGACAACAGGTGGGCGAGGATGAGAGTGCGCTTCGCCTCGAAGAGGTCTCCCAACGCCTCCTTGCCGTAACCGTGCTCATCGGCGCCGTCTTTAAGGTTGAGGAGGTCGTCCCTGATCTGGAACGCCGCTCCCAGGTCCAGACCCGCCGCCCCGAGGCGAGGGTCAGGTTCGACGCCGGCCAGCATCGCGCCGAGCCTCAGCGGCGACGCAACGGTGTACCACCCGGTCTTCATGGTCACCATCCGGAGGTACTCATCCTCCGAGACGTCGAACCTGCCTGCCTCTACGTACGCCAGGTCAAGGTGTTGGCCCGTCGCGGTCCTCGTCACCATGGCGCCGAACTCTTCGAGAACGGAGCGGGCCGTGCCCAACCGGTCGCTCTCGTCCGACGGCGGGCCGCCATGCGGCTCCAGCAGGGAGTGAAGCATGCGCCACATGCGGGCATGCATGGCATCTCCGACGTTCAGCGCGACGGGAACGCCGACGAGCCTGTGTAGCGCCGGCGCGCCACGGCGCTCCTCGGACCCGTCCTCTATGTCGTCGTGCACCAGTACCCAGGCCTGGAACAGCTCCAGCGCGGCGGCGACCGTCAGGGCGTCTCGCAGGTCGGGCGCGCCGTGGGCGGCCGCCGAGATGACCACGAGGCGACCCCTTAGGGTCTTGCCTACCCGGCTGGGGTAATCGCGCTTGAGCGCGTAGAACCGTTCCAACTCGGGGTCTTCGTGACCTCTTGGCAGGGCGGCGAGCATGCGCTCACGCACCAGTGCGCCCAGCTCCTCGCTAGGTGGCGGATCGTCCGCAACGCGCACGGCGCCTACTCGAACACCGTGGTGATGAGCCAGGTGCCGACCAGAAGCGCCAGGACGAAGATGAGCAGGTAGGGGAGAGACACCCAGTATGTCCGCAGCACAAGGCGGAAGACGTCGCCCCTTGTCAGCTTCCTGCGCGTCCCGCCTGGGGACCCGGGTGCGCCTTCCGAAGTTGCCACGACCCGGATGATAAGACGCGGCCCGACTCAGGAGGGTCGGACCGCGTCGCCTGGCTTCGGAGGTTCGTCTTCCTCAGGGCCTGTGTATGCAGGCCTTGAAGTGCCCGGGAGTCACTTCCTCGAGCGGCGGGATCACCTCTGCGCACTCCTTCGTCGCGATCGGGCAGCGCGTGCGGAAGACGCAGCCGGACGGGGGGTTTATGGGGCTGGGTATGTCGCCCTGCAGGATTATGCGCTCGCGCCTGACTGTTGGGTCAGGGATGGGCACCGCGGAGAGCAGCGCCTCGGTGTACGGGTTGATGGGGTTGGCGTAAAGGTCCTTG
>CAZMFX010000020.1:0-30030 GCA_964565625.1 uncultured bacterium | reverse complement strand
CGTTGACGGCCCGGCCGACCCCCGGCGCGCCGCCCGTGACGCTCAGGCCGAAGTCGACTCCTACTACACCATCAGGCACGACTCGCAAGGTAACACCGTGGGCCGCGGGTTACGTCGTCCGGTCGCTGGATGCGAACCTCGAGGGGTCGAGGAAGGCCGAGCGTCAGCCGACGTGTAATACGTGCCGGGAGCAGCTGACTGACGCCGCACACGCGTCCCGCCTAAGGTCAAGATTAACCCTTCTTAATGAACCGCCGCGCCCACCGATAAATTCACAGAACGCCGCAACGCCGAGAAGTTACCGTTTCCACCGTGCGAAAGTCGCTTTGCTCGCTCATTCTCCTGTTCGCCTGCTTCGCCAACGCGACCTCCGGTGAGGAATTCCTGAGACTCGTCAAGTCCGGCGACGTGCCCGCCGTCCACCAGGCGTTGCAGGAGGACGTGCGCCTCGTCTGGTACGCCGACACCTACGGGCAGACCGGCCTCATGTACGCGATCGAGCACTCCCCGCAACTCGTGCCAACGCTCCTACAGGCCGGCGCCGACCCGAACCACGTGACGAGCGCGTCATGGACGCCGCTCGCGTACGCGATCCGCTCGGAGCGCGCCGACCTCGTTTCCGCCCTGCTGTGGGCTGGGGCGGACCCATGGCGCTACGAGCCCGCCACGCGCGTCATATGGAGGGTCATGGCAGAGCACCCGGACGGCAGCATCGACTCGCTCATCGAGCACCACCGCGTGCGGCCGAGGGCGCCTCAGCCCGGAGCGCTGGGCTGGACGTACGTGAGCGACATCGCTGACAGGCGCTGCCGCGCGGGCACGCACGTCGTGCAGGACGCCGACCTGCTCACGCCACTGCATCCGGACATGGTGTTCACGTACGTGAGCGGCGAGTTGCCGGCCGGGCTCGCGCTCGTCGACGGTGTCTACTCGGTAGCGGCATCCATGCACGCCTCCGAGGTGAAGGTGGCGCAGACGGATGACGCCGTCATCGCATCTTGGCCATCTGGCTACGCTACGTACACGGCCGCGGCGTTCCGCGGTAGCAGCGTCTACTGCCTGTACGTGCACCAGGCACCCCGCATCTACAACGCGGTCCTCGACCTGCCGGCCGAGCAACAGCAGTGACTCGATGCCCGGCGCGCGGCACCCGTGAGCAACGTCGCCGACCGTAGGTTCGGTAGGCCCCCAAGCGCGCTAGAGTCCGACCGTGGCGACCGAAAGCCCGCAACAGTCGGTGGGGGCTGCCGCCGAGGAGAGGCGTCGCTTCCTGCTCGACCTCAACGACCAGCTGGTGGGGTTCGACTCCGAGGAGGAGATCACCAAGCTCTCGACGAGGCTCATCTGCGAGCGCTTCGATTCGGACCGCTGCTTCTTCTACCGCTTCTACGGCGCAGAGGACCGCATGACGGTCGGACCAGGGTTCGAGCGGGGCGACCTCGCTCCGCTGGAGGGCGACGTAAGGCGTTCGGACTTCCCCGAGCTGCTCGTCCCGTTGGAGCATGGCCCCTTCATCGTCGAAGACGTCGCCTCGCATGTCGGTTTCACCGATGAGCGCAAGGCGGGCCTCCTAGGTACCGGCATCGCGGCGTTCGTTGCCGTGGCGCTGACCAAGGGGAACAGCGACCCCATATGGGGGATCGCCATAGCCACCATCGCCGTCCGCATCTGGGACCCGTACGAGGTCGACATGCTGGCCGACATCGCGGGGAGGGTCTGGCTGGCCATCGAACGCAGCCGGGCGCTGGCCGCCCTACACGAGTCGCAGCGCCTGTTGGAGCGCACGAACGCCGAGCTCGAACGGCTCAATCGCGGGCTGGGCAAAGCCGTGGCAGAGCGCACGGAGGAGCTGAGGCGCAGCGAGGCGAGGTTCAGGCAGGCCTTCGAGCTTGGTCACATGGCTGCCTGCATCACCGACGAGCACGGCGAGAGGCTACTTGAGGTGAACCGGGCGTTCACGACGCTCACCGGCTACGCCTCCCAGCAGGCGCTCGGAGAACCGATCCACAAGCTCGGACTGTGGCCGGATGGCAGGGACCGCGAACGCCTGAAGTCGGTGTTCATGAGGGCCGAGCGCTTCGACGACCTAGAGCTCAAGCTGCGCGTCAAGGACCACACATCGCGCGACGTGGTCGCGGCTGGCGATCGCATACGGCTCAACGGCTCTTACGGATGGCTACTCAACCTCCTAGACGTGACCGATCGCAACCGCTCCCAAGAGGACCTGATGAGGGCGATACAGGAGGTCATGTCCGACACGAACTGGTTCAGCCAACGGCTCGTCGAGCGCCTGGCTCACGCCCAGGGCAGCGCTGACCCGGCAAGCAGCGGCGACGCGCTCAGCGACCGGGAGCATCAGGTCCTGACGAGGGTCTCACGAGGGATGTCGAACGCAGAGATCGCGACCGAGCTCCAGATCTCGGCGCGGACGGTACGTAACCACGTCGCGAACATCTACGCGAAGATCGACGTGCACTCGCGCGCGGAGGCCGTCGTGTGGGCGCGGGAGCGCGGCCTGACCTCCTAGGCCGAGCGACCGGACCTGCCTCGGGCACGGCGCAGCGGCACGAACGCCAGCATCAGCGCGACGGCCAGCAGCGCGCTGGCTGCCCACAGCGCTGCCGATACCCCGCCGAACAGGTCGCCAGCCAGCCCGCTGATGCTCGGCCCGACCGCTTGCCCGGTAGCGAATGCCGCGGTGGAAAGGCCCATCGCCCTTGCCCACTCGCCTGGCGGCAGGCGCTCCCTGAACTGCGTCGTCAACGCGGTTATCACGCCCAGGAAGCTCACGCCGAACAGCAGGGCCGACACGTATGGCAGCGAGCCGAGGAGCGGCGCAAGGCTGCTTACGAAGAGCGCGAAGAGGATCAGTCGCAGGGAACCGGAGCCGCCGAGTCTCTCGATCACCCCACCCCAGACGACGCCGGTGAGCATCGCCCCCACACCGAGAAGTATCCAGAAGGGCGCGAGCGGCGTTTCCAGCCCGCTCGTCACGAACGTCATGTACCCGATGTAGCCGGCTCCGTACAGCCCGTACGCGGCCAGCGTCGGGGCCATGCCAGAGAAAGCTCCACCCTCCTCCTCCCGCCGTGGCGCCGGCTCGTCGAGCTGACGCGCCGCTGCCAAGGCGACGAGCGCCATGAGCAGGCCAAGCACGCCGAGAAGACCCCATGAGGCCCGCCAGCCGTCTGCCAGGGGCAACGTGCCGGTCGACAGCACAAGACCCACTCCCATGCCGCCGAAGTAAAGGCCCATAGCCGTCGAACCTGCGCCGCTCGCAAGTAGCAGCGCAGCCCCACCGACGAAGACCAGCGCGCCAAGCACACCCTGCGCCAGACGCAGCGCAAGCACGAGCTCGTACGGTGGTCCCAACCACAGGGCCAGCACAGTGAGCACCTGAAGGAAGAGGCTGGCGAAGACCCCGCGCCTGTACCCGACGCGGGCGAGGAGCCGGTGGCTGACGAGCGCGCCGAGCAGGTACCCGCCCGTGTTGGCGCTGCCCACGAGGCCGGCCTGCGACAGGCTCAGCCCCATGTCGGCCTGCATGAGCGGCAGGACCAGCCCGTACCCGAACCTCCCTATGCCGATGGCGGAGCCGGGCGCGAAGCCGAGGAGGATCCCCTTCCGCACCCGGTGATACTCGCACGAAAGACGACCGGGGCGCGATCCCGGGTCCCGAGGGCGAGCGTGTCATCTGCGGCGTAACATGAACGACCAGAGGTGGACAGGCTGGCCGGCGCAACCAACGTTGCCGAGGCTTTCGGGACATACGCGCCCGAGGACCGCCGGTTCGGGCCTCATGTTCCGGGATCTCAACGTCTCGACGGGAGCGTGCTCTTCGCAGACGTCTCGGGCTTCACCGCTCTGACGGTGAAGCTAGTCGCGGTCTTGGGGCGGAGGCGGGGCGCAGAGGAGGTCGCGCGGCACCTGAACCGCCTCTTCGATGCGCTCATCAAGGAGGGCGCGTGCCGAGGCGGCAACGTCATCGGCTTCAGCGGCGACGCCATCCTCTGCTGGTTCCCGGGAGACTCGGGGCGCACCGCCGTCGATGCCGCGGGAGCGATGCAGCGCGCCATGGCGCCGTTCAAGGCGCTGGAGGTCGCCGGCCTGTCAGATCAGCCGATGAGCCTCACCCTCAAGATCTCGGTGACGGCCGGGCCCGTCACCAGGTCCGTCGTCGGCGACCCGGACGTTCAGCTGATGGACATGGTCGCCGGCGAGACCGTCGCACGCATCGAGAGCCTCAACGAGCTCGCCGACTCGGGAGACGTGATAGTCGACGACGCCGTCGCGAGGGACGTGCGGGGCCGCCACGACACGGTAGAGATGGCTCCCGGCGCGCACCGTGTCGCACCCTTCGACGGTCGTTCGGCCGCCACCGCCGACTTCCGGGTGGGGGCCGCCACCCCGCTCGACTTGACCCACCTCCGCCGGTGGCTCTTGCCGACGGTCAGGCGCCGGCTGGAGGAGGGAGAGGGCGAGTTCCTCACGGAGCTGCGCCCGGTCGCGGCGCTGTTCATGCGGTTCGGCGGCATCGACTACGACGGCGACGCCGAGGCCGGATCCAAGCTCGACGAGTTCGTCAGGTGGGTTCAGCACGAGGTGGGCGCGGTCGGGGGCTCGGTCGTGCAGCTCACCATCGGTGAGAAGGGCAACTACATATACGCCGTGTTCGGCGCCCCGGCGTCGTTCGGGGACGACGCGCACAGGTGCGCGGCAGCAGCGGCCCGCCTGCGCAGGGCAGCTACGCGCTTCGACTTCGTTACCGAGGTGCGCATAGGCCTCGGATACGGGACCGCTCGCACGGGCGCGTACGGCGGCACGAGCCGCCGCACTTACGGCGTGCTCGGCCCGGAGACGAACATGGCCGCCCGCCTCATGGGGCTCGCGCCATCCGGCTACGCCTACGCGAGCCCCGCCTTCGTTCGCGCTTGCCGCGACGGCTTCGAGTTCCGACAGGTGATGACAGTGCCCGTCAAGGGGTCTCCCCAGCCCGTGGCCGTCAGCGAGCTCGTCGGCGCCGAAGGCCGCTCCACGCTCGTCTCCGTGGCGTCCGGCACCGGCTGCCCCTTCGTAGGTCGGGAGGCAGAGCTCGCCGTCCTCTCGGAGTGCATCATGAGCGCCCGCTTCGGCAGGGGGCAGGCCGTGCAACTGACGGCAGAAGCCGGCATGGGCAAGTCACAGCTGATCGCTTCCGCGCTGGAGGCCGTTGGGACAGGCGACCTCGAGGTGCTCTCGGGAGCCAGCCAGCCGTTCGAGGGCGAGGCCCCGTACCGGCTCTGGTCCACGGTGTTCAGCGACCTCCTGCAACTCGACAGGAGCCTGCCGGCAGCTGCGAGGGGCGCCGCCGTTCAGGCTGCCGTCGAGCGCCTGGACCCTCAGCTCGCCCCGCGCTCACCGCTCCTGGGTCCGGTGTTGGACGTGATCATCGAGGAGAACGACCTCGTCGCCTCGCTTGGCCCCGACCTGAGGCCGGCCTCGCGGCTCGACCTGCTGCTGTCTTTGCTGCGTGCGCGGGCTGCATCCCTGTCGGCGCTCGGTCGCACGTTGGTCATCGTCCTCGAGGACGTCCACGCCGTAGATCCCCTGTCGCGCGAGCTGCTCGAGGCGCTTGGAAGGTTGATCCCAGACCTGCCGATGGCTCTCGTGACCGCCGGACGCCCGAGCTCCACGACGGGAGAGCGCTCGCGGGCACCGTTCTTACCCGGGGCGGCGCAGGTGCTGCTCGGCCCCCTGCACCCATCCGAGGCCGAGGAGCTGGTCGGCGCCCTGCTGTCGGCGCGCGGCGCACAGCCCCTGGCCGACGAAGCGCTAGACCAGGTGCTGGAGCGCAGCGACGGCAACCCGCTGTTCCTGACGGCGCTCCTCGAGGAGCTGCTCGACAGGGCGGCTGGCGGGGCGGAGCAGACCGAGGTGGAGCTGCCTCAGACGCTTCACGCCCTCACGCTCGCCCGTCTCGATCGCCTAGGAGAGCAGGAGCAGGCGAGCATCAAGGTGGCCAGCGTCATCGGGCGCCGCTTCATCGTCGAATGGCTCGCGGCGTGCCGCCCGACGCGCAGCGGCGAGGAGCTGAACCTCGACATGCAGGCGACGACACGCGCCGGGATAACGACGCTGGCGGCCGAGGCGCCCTCCGCCTTCGCGTTCGTCAACGCCATCACACACGAGGCGGCGTACGAGAGCCTCCCCCACTACCTGAGAACCGAGCTGCACGGCCGCCTAGCCCACTACATAGAGGACTCGGTGGCGCGACCCGACGACCCCCACCTCGACGAGCTCGCCTTCCACTACGAGCGGTCTGACGACCTTGACAAGCGTCGCGAGTACCTGCTGCGGGCCGGCATGGCAGCCAAGGACATCTACGCGAACGAGACGGCCGCCGCATACCTGACGAGGCTCCTCGGCATAGTCGAAGGAGCGGCCGCGATCGAGCCGCTGCTCGCTCTGGGCGAGGTGGAGGCGTTCCGGGGCGACCACGACCGCGCGGATGCCCGGCTCGAGCGGGCGCTGCAGATATCTATCGACGTGCGCGACCGGCTGTCCCAGGCTAAGGCCAGGCGCCTGCTGGGCGAGCTGCGGGAGCGGCAGGGCGATCACACAGAGGCACGCGACCTGCTAGAAGACGCCGTGAAGAACCTCAGGCGCCTGCAGCGCCCTGACGAGCTCGTCAAAGCGCTACTGGCTCTCGGCGGCAACGTGCTGTGGCACTTGGGCGCCTACCCGGAGGCGACCGCGATGCTCAAGGAGGCCCTCGCCGTCGCCGACGAGGTCTCCGACGAGTCCGCGAAGGCGCGGGCGTTGCACGGCCTCGCCAACGTGTCCCTCTACCGCGGCAACGCGGATGAAGCTGAGGGCCTTTTCAAGCAGAGCCTCGAGGTGAGGAAGGGCGCGGGCGACGAGCTAGGGGTAGCGAACGCCCTCAACAACCTGGCCGTGATCGCTGCGAACGCCGGCCGCAACCAGGAGGCAGAGGACCTGCTTCGCGACAGCCTTAGCATCAGGCGCAGGCTCGGGGACGTCGCAGGCACGGCGATAGCGCTGAACAACCTCGGCTTCATGGCGGCGGAGCGTGGCGACATCGAGCAGGCGAAGCGGCTTTACGAGCAGAGCCTCACGTCGCGCACCAGCCTGGGAGACAAGCTGGGAATGGCTGTGAGCCTCAACAACCTGGGGGACGCGGCGCGGTCCTCCGGCGATCCGGCCGGGGCGCGTGAGCTCTACCTTCGGAGCCTCGAGCTCGCGCACTCGATAGACAACCGCCGCGAGGCGGCGACCGCATTGGTCGGCCTGGCCGCCGCCTCCAGTGACCCCGCGGCGGCGCTCACCCTGTGCGCCTGCGCAGAGTCGCTGCTCGAGTCGATCGGCGCGGCGCCCGACCATGACGTCAAGCGCACGCTCGACACTGTCAGACAGCAGGCTCTGGATGCCACCGGCGCCGAGTGGGCGGAGCGAGCAGCAACCACCGCCAGCGGCCTGGGGTTCTCGGCCATCGTCGAGATGGCCGTGCGCGGACGCCAGGCGACCATGCCAGGACCTGCCCCCCGGTGAGCGCTGTTGCATCTAAGGTGGCTGGAGGCACTATTATCGCTCGAACTCACCTCGTGCACATATGCACAGTCGTGCGTTCGCGTGCCGACGCCTGAGAGGGCGCGGCTGCGGGAGGTCTGGGATGCTCGAGTCGACTGCCAGGGCGCGCCGCTACGCGCGCGTCTCACTGACCGCGCTCATCCTGCTGCTATTGGCTACCTCGTGTCAGATGACCGACGAACCTTCGGCGGAGAAGCTGAAGGAGGCCATCGAGACCGGCGTCCATACGGCCGGCTTCGAACCCGACCCGGCGCTGCGGGTTCGCTTCCTCCCGCCTGTAGGCTCGACCTCGTCGGTCAAGAACGGTGAGTTCGTGAACGAGATGCCCATCGAGGTCGCGGTGTTCGCCCTCGGCCCAGACGACGCCTCGGCTACCGGTCAAGAGATCCGGACGTTCACCACCCTCGACGTCCCAACCACCGGCGATCCACAGTTGACGGTCAGCGGCGACACCTACCAACTGGCCTGGCCAGCAGCCCTCGGCACTTACCCCGAGCGTGTCCGGCTCGAGATCCGAATGGTCGGCTCGGGCCGAGATGCCGTATGTAACCAGTACGAAGGCGAGTGCCTCGGCTTCCTCGACGTGAGGATCGTCGAACAGGGCGGACCAGGATACGGCAACGGCGACGGTACGGACCTCCTCACGGTCTCTTCCGGGTCCTCGCTCCTGGCGTCCTTCAAGGTGCTGGTGCCGACGGGCCTCGCGGACCTGGCGACCCTGTCCGGCCAAGGCGGCATAGACCCAGAGGCCGGCAGTTGCCCGGCTCACGAGGTGGCCATGCCCAGTCAGGGCCTGCAGCTAGTGGGTGCTGGCCTGCAGGCGGTGGGCGCGGGGCTACAGGCTGTCGGCGCTGGGCTCCAGGCAGTCGGCGCGGGCGGTGGCCTGTTCGCCGCGCCTCTGAAGGGTACAGACAGCCTCGACGGCCGTGTCGTCGAGCTCTCGACGATAAACGACGCGCTCCTCGCCTTCGACTCAGGGCTCAAGGCGTCGAGCGTCGACGACGCCAACAGGACCGTGATCTTCGTACTCGACGACTTCGGCGGCAGGTACGAGCTGCCGGATGACCTGCTGGAGGACAGGATCGTCCTACCCTCCACCGGCACGCTCGGGTACGACTACAGCCACGGCGCGCTCGTCCTCTACCAGCTCAGGACCATGCTCACCGGCCTCCTCGGCTCCGGCAAGGTTACACAGTCTGCGGACAGTTACTTCGTCGACTTCGGCGGCAGCAGCAAGGGCCCCAAGAACTCCAGATCGCCGAACCTCCGCCTGCAGGCGGTAGACGCGCGCTCGGCCGAGGGCCACATAGACACAGACGTCGCAGCCGAGGCGCTCGAGACGGCCATGCGGCAGGCAGCTGCCGCCGGCTTCCGACGCGCCGTCGTGAGCATGAGCTTCTCGATCGTCCCGTGTGGCGTCCTCGAGGACTTCGGGGGCTCGGACCCCGTCACCTTCGAGGAGTACGTCGCAGCGCTTCTCGACTACAACGGCGTATCGGGAGACACGGCAGAAGCGCTTGAAGTGACGGTCCAGGGGCCCGTCGCCATAAGCGACACGCTGCTCGGCTTCCTCGCCTGCCCGCGCGTGGACGATGACGCCGAGTGCGGCTCGCGCTTCGACGCGATCGTGAACGTGGCGGCCTCCGGCAACTACGGGCTCGACTTCCCGCTCTACCCTGCGGCCTCTCCCGGCGTGATCAGCGTGGGCTCGCAACCGCACGACGGCACCTTCCTGCCTGGCGCATCCGAGTTCTCCAACGCGGCGGGCGTCCTCGCTGCGGGCGACGTGATACTCCTGCGGACCGACAAGAAGAACAGTACCGGCCTGGCGTACATCGGGACCTCCTTCTCTGCGCCGGTCGTCTCGCTCTACGTCGCCCTCGACCAGCGCGCCGGCAGCCCGACTTGCGACGCGGGGTCTGCTGGCGACCCGGGCGCCAACCCATCCGACCTGGCCGCTGGAGGGCTTGACGGGCTGCCGCTCGTTCCAGCGCTCGTGCCCGGTGGCGACGCCGCGGCGAGCGCCGTAGCGCAACTCTGCGGTCCCAACTGATAACTGGATGACCGATGGCGTTGGACCCGAGCAGCCGATGACGCTAGTCACGGCGAGCAGGGTCCAACGCGGTCGCATCGCCAGCGACGTGGCGGCCGGCCTCGTCGTCGCGGCGGTGATGATCACCATCTCCGTCTCCGTCGGGACGCTCCTCACGGCCGTCGCCGGCCCAGAGTTCGCCGTGAGAGGCATCGGGCTCGCGATAACGAGCGCCTTCATCTCCGTCGTTGTCGTGCTCGTGCGGCGCGCAGCCGCCAGCTCCATCCCGACGACCCAGGACGCGCCGCCAGCGATCCTCGCCGGCACCGCGGTCGGCCTCGTTGCCGACATCGGCACCGGCGGTCAGGTCGCCTTCGCGACGATGATGGCGCTCAGCGCCCTCACGACGGTAGGCACCGGCCTCGTCTTCATGGCGGTCGGCTGGCTGCGGCTCGGTCGGCTCGTCAGGTATCTGCCGTACCCGGTGATGGGAGGGTTCCTCGCCGGCACCGGCTGGCTTCTGCTCGTAGGCGGGCTCACCGTGATGGTAGGCGGCCACGTTGACCTGGCTCACCTCGGCCGGGCGGCGGACGCGAGCTGGCTCTACACCGTTGCGCCCGGCTTGGGATTCGCCGTGCTGCTGGTGGTGGCGGGCCGACACCTCAAGCACCCGGCGGCGAACCCGCTCCTGACGATCGGCGGCTTCATCGCCTTCTACGTCGTGATGCTCGTTTCGGGCAGCGACCTGGCGTCATGGCGCGCGGAAGGGCTGCTCATCGGCGGCGCATCCGGCGGCAGCCTGCTCTTCGGCTTCCGGCCGTCCGACCTGGCATCCGTCGACTGGACGGCGCTGGCCGACCAACTCGCGCTGGCAGCCACCGTCCCCGTTGTGGCGCTGGTCGCCACCCTCCTCAACATCACGGCCGCGGAGCTGGAGGAGCCGGCGCGTATCGACCTCGACCGCGAGCTGCGGGCAGCGGGCCTCGGGAACCTAATAGCAGGAGCCCTCGGCGGCATGGTCGTCTACCACTCCGTATCGCTCTCCTCGCTGAGCCGGCGCCTCGGGACCGGGTCACGCCGCACCGTCGTCGTTGTCGCTGCAGCGCTGCTCCTCACGCTCGTGTTCGGCGGCCGCGCCGTCGAGTTCCTACCGAGGCCCGTTATCGGCGGGGTCGTCGCGTTCCTCGGCCTCGAGTTCCTGTACGAGTGGCTCTGGTCCATGCGGCGGCGACTGGGGGCGGTCGAGTACGGCATCGTCGTCGTGATCCTCCTCGTCGTCGTGCTGAGCGGGTTCCTCCAGGGCGTCGCCGTCGGCCTGATCCTGACGGTTGTCCTATTCGTCTTCAGCTACGGGCGCATAGACCCCGTGCGCTACGCGGTGACGGGAGCGGAGCTGCGCAGCCGCGTCAGCCGCCCGCACGACGAGCAGGCAGCGCTCGATGAGGCCGCCGGCTCCACCCTCGTGCTCCAGCTACAGGGGTTCCTGTTCTTCGGCACGACGGCGAAGGTAGCAGAGCGCGTCGAGGCTGGCCTGGAGACCGAAGAGACGCAGTACCTGGTGCTCGACCTGAGCAGGGTCACCGGCCTCGACGCCAGCGGCACCAGCGCGCTGCGCGATCTCACGAGGCGCGCCACCGACGCCGGCGCCGGGGTCGCGCTCGCCGGCGTGTCCCCACAACTCGAGAGAAGGCTCCGTTCGGGTGGCGTCATAAGGGACGAGGCCGTTGAGGTCTACCCATCCGTCGACGCTGCCCTGGAGGTCCAGGAGTCCAGGCTCCTGGCCGCGGCGGGCAGATCCGGGACCCTTGCGGCTGGCCCGTCCGGCCTGCGCGAGGTCCTGGTCGGCGCCGAGCTTGACGTCGGGAAGCTGGAAGGCTACCTGGAGCGCATCGGGCTCGAGGCGGGGTCGGTCCTCATCGAGCAGGGCTCTCAGGCCGACGCTCTCTACCTCGTCACCTCCGGACGTGTAACCGCGGAGCGGGAAAGGCCGGGCCTGCCGCCGGAGCGCTTCGAGACGATGGGGCCAGGCAGCGTCGTCGGCGAGGTGGGCCTCGTGACCGGCGAGCCCCGGGCCGCAACGGTCAGGGCAGACGCGGCGACGGTCGCCTACCGGCTAGGGCGGTCAGACCTGCAGCGTCTGCGCGAGGAGGACCCAGCCACGGCTGCCGCCCTATACGCGTGGCTGGCCCGCCGCATGGCAGGCAGGATCGCGCACCTCATGACGACAGTAGACGCCCTCAGACGCTAGCTCTTCGCAGCCCCTCGTTCGCTGAGGAAATAAAGCGTTGCGGCCTCGTGACGCCGCAGCTCCCTGCGCCGCTCGCGCCGGGCGCGAGCGAGCGACTCCTCGTATGCTGGCCCGAAGTCGCCAGCCATGAACCTCTCGACCAACAGCGGGTGCACGTACGACCTGCGGCACACGGCCGGTGTGTTGCCGAGGGTCGCCGCGGCGCTGCAGATGGCGTCGTTCACCGCGCGCTTGAGCTTCGCTTCCGTCGCGCCCTCAGGCACCGCTCCGCCAGACCAGCCAGCGTAAAGAGAGGAGGCGGTCGCTACGGTGCCGCCCCACGTGCGGAAGTCCTTGGCCGTCACGTCGACACCGCTGACCTCGGCCAGGTACTCGTTGACGTCGCGCGAGTCGATCGTCTGCCGTGTACCCTCGGCATCCAGGTACCGGAACAGCTCGTAGCCCGGCACCTCCTGCGTGTCACGCACGACGGCGGCCAGCTCTTCGTCTACGAGGCTGAGCGCGTGGCGCTCACCCGACTTGCCGGTGAACCGAAGGTCCAGCTCCGCGCCGTTCAGCTGCACGTGCTTCCGCCTGAGCGTCGTGATCCCGTACGAGCCGTTGCGCTTCGCGTACGTCGGGTTGCCTATCCTGATCAGCGTCGTGTCGAGGAGCCTGACGGCAGCGGCGACCAGCCGTTCCCTGTCGAGCGCCCCGCGCCTCAGGTCCCGCCTCACCCTGCGCCTCACGCGCGGCAGAAGGTCGCCGAAAGCCGTCAGCCTCGCGTACTTCGCGGCGTCGCGCAGCGCGGTGAACTCCTGATGGTAGATGTACTGCTTCCGGCCAGCCTCGTCCCTGCCCGTCGCCTGGAGGTGACCATCGGGGCGCGCGCAGATCCACACGTCGCTCCATGCGGGAGGGATGGCGAGCGCCCTTATCCGCTCCCGCTCAGACTCGTCTGTGACGGTGCGCCCGCGCGGGTCCAGGTACTCGAAGCCCTTGCCGCGCCGCCTACGCTTCAACCCTGCCTCGCCGTCCTCGACGTAGCTCAGTCCGGCCGCCGCGGCGTCTGCCCGCGGGTCGGTCCTGAGCACCGAGCCGTTCCCACCACCTGTGCCCACGCTTCCAAGGTATGGCGTCGGGATTAGAAAGGCTGCAGGCGTCTGGACTCTGC
Organism: uncultured bacterium; assembly: GCA_964565625.1. Lineage (GTDB taxonomy): Bacteria > Deinococcota > Deinococci > Deinococcales > Trueperaceae > DASRWD01. The sequence goes on along the minus strand of CAZMFX010000020.1, from coordinate 17,010 downwards.
AGGGGCGCTAAGCCCGCATGGCGACGTCGTAATCGGGCGACTGATGCCGGAAGTATGCCTCGTACAGCTCGGCGTAGTGACCGCCGCGGGCGATCAGGGCCTCGTGCGTGCCCTGTTCGATCACCTCGCCCTCCCTCAAGACGAGGATGCGATCCGCCTCCTTTATCGTCGAGAGCCTGTGCGCGATGACTATCGATGTCCGCCCGGCAAGCACGACCTCGAGGCCCTCCTGTATCTGCGCCTCGGTGAGCGGGTCGACGCTGGCAGTGGCCTCGTCGAGGATGAGGATGCTCGGGTCCTGCAGGAGCACCCGCGCCATGGCGATCAGCTGCCTCTGCCCCATCGACACGCCGCGGCCGCCCTCGGCTACGTCGGTGTCGAGCCCGTTCTGCATGGCGTCCAGCCAGTCGCCGCCGCCGATGCGCCCCGCGACCTCGACGACCTGCTCGTCCGTGGCGTCCGGGCTGCCGTAGCGGATGTTGTCCCGCACGGTGCCGGTGAACAGGAACGGCACCTGCTGGACGATGCCGAGGCGCTCCCTGTATGCCTGGAGGTCGAAGTCGCGGATGTCCGTCCCGTCGATGAGGATCCGACCGCCCTGGAACTCGTAGAACCGGGCGATGAGCTTGCCGATGCTCGACTTGCCGGCTCCCGTGTGCCCCACGAGCGCCACCGTCTCCCCCGCCTCGATCGTGAGGTCGAACCCCGCGAGCACGTCCTCCTGCTCCGTGTAGCGGAAGTCGACGTCCCGGAACTCGATGCGGCCGTCCAGCTTCGCCGGCCGTACCGTGCCCGTCTGGGTGACGCGCGGCTCGGCGTCTATCAGCGCGAACACCCTCTCGCTGGCCGACAACCCGAGCTGGAACTGGCTCCAGAACGACGCGATGCTGGTGAGCGGGAACCAGACGAGCAACAGCGCCTGCACGAAGAGGAACCACTGTCCGGGCGTTATCGCGCCACCCAGGGCGCTTGTGCCGCCGAAGTAGACGATCAGAACGGTGCCGAGGCCGGAGACCAAGCCCAGTACAGGGAAGATGGCAGAGAACGTTAGACCCTGCAGCAGGTTGAGTCGGTACGACTGGGCGTTCACTCCCTTGAACCGCTCGTAGACGGAGTGCTCCTGGCGGAAGGCCTTGGCGACGGCGATGCCGGTGAGCGACTCCTGGACGTTGGCGTTCACCTCTGCAAGCACGCGCCTCGCCTGCCGCGTCACCCGCCTGGCTATCCGCCTGAAACCCAGCGCCACGGCCACGACGACCGGCGCTATCCCCAGGGCGATGAGCGCCAGCCCGGTATCGACGTAGAAGAGGACGCCGAAGATGATAACGACCTGGAGGACCTGGCTGACCAGGTTGAGCGAGAGCGTCACGACCTGCGAGAAGTCCTGCGTGTCCGACGTCACCCGGCTGACGACCCTGCCGGTCGAGAACTCGTCGTAGAAGGACATGTCGCGCGCCATGACGGCATCGAACGCGTCCTGCCTGAGCCTGAGGACCACGTCGCCGACCGCCCTCGCCGAGAGCCACTGCCGCACGAAGTTGAAGCCCCACGAGAGCACGGCGGCGGCAAGGAAGGCCAGGACGAGGCCGCCGGCCCGGCTCCAGAAGCCCTCGGTGGAAGGCTGGTCGGCGGCGACCCTGTCGATCGCGACAGACACGATTATTGGCAGCAGGGCGTCGAGCGACGCGACCATGAACACGGCCAGCCCCGCCACGACCATCGCCCCCGCGTACGGCCGGAAGTACGAGGCTATGCGCCTCAGAAGCTGGGCGTCTGTGTACTCGCGGTCGTAGGCCTCGGCGGAGAGGCCGTCCATGATGAAGCCCATCAGTCGTACCTCGCGAAGATCCGCCGATAGAGGTGGTCGCGGTCCAGCAGCTCATCGTGAGTACCCATGTCGACGAGCGAGCCGCCGTGTACGACGAGCACCAGGTCCGCCTTCCTTATCTGAGAGAGCCTGTGGGTGATCATCAGCGTCGTGCGGCCCTCGAGCACCCTGTTTATCGCCTTCTGTATCTGGTCCTCCGTCGCACTGTCGATCGCCGACGTCGAGTCGTCGAGCACGAGTATCCGCGGGTCGGTGAGCAGCGCCCGCGCGATCGCGAGCCGCTGACGCTGCCCGCCAGAGAGGGTCACGCCGCGCTCGCCTATCACGGTCTCGTAGCCGTCCTGGAAGCCCATGATGAACTCGTGGGCCTGCGCCGCCTCGGCGGCCTCGACGATGTTCTCGCGCGTCGCGACGGGACCGAGCCCGAAGCCGATGTTCTCGGCGACGCTGCGCGAGAAGAGGAAGACGTCCTGCTCTATCACCGACACCTGCGAGCGCAATGACGCGAGGTTCCAGTCGCGCACGTCTACGCCGTCCACGAGGATGCTGCCGGAAGAAACGTCGTATATGCGGTTCACTAGCCGCGTGATCGTGCTCTTGCCCGAGCCTGTCTGGCCGACGATCGCGACCGTCTGACCGGGTTCGACGCTGAAGCTGACGTCCCGCAGCGCGTCGCGCCCCTCCGAGCTGCCCTCGTACGCGAAGGTCACGTTCCGGAACTCGATGGCGCCATCAACGCGGCCGGAGTGACCGCGCTCGTTCACCTCCATGTCGACCTCGCTGTTGATGAGCTCGAGGATCCTCCGCGAGCCCGCGAGGCCCATCTGCACGAGGGAGAACGTGAATATCGATATGAACGCCGGGAACCGGAGCGCGCCGAAGAGGCCCATGTACGCCACGAGGTCCCCGGTCGAGATCTCGCCGAGCGACAGCAGGCTGACGCCGTGTGCGAACCCGCCGGCCACCGCTACCCCTATTAGCAGCAGCGGCAGGTAGCGCGCCTGGACCAACCCCTGCCTCACGAAGAGGTCTCTCACGGCGCGCGCGTTCCGCTCGAACTTCGCCTTCTCCTGCGGCTCCTGGACCGTAGACTTCACGACCTCGATGCCAGTGATCGTCTCGTTCAGGCCGGCGTTGAGCAGCCCGAAGCGCTGCCGCAGCTCACCCACAACCGGGTTCAACTGCCGCATGTACGACCGCAGGGCGAAGACGAAGACGACTATGAAGAGGACCGGCGAGAGCAGCAGGCGCGTGTCGATGCTCGCCATGAACACGAGGGGCACGGCCAGGCTGAGGGCTGACTCCGAGATGAGCGCCACGCCCGGGTTCATCATCGGGTTCAGCTGCCTCACGTCGTTGGCGGCGCGGGCCATGAGGTCACCGACGCGCTGCCTGTTGTGGAACGTCTGGCTCTTGCCGAGCAGGCTCTGGTAAAGCTCGTCGCGGGCATCGCGCTCGAGGCGCTGCCCCAGCGTCTCTATCGAGAAGCTCTGGGCGAGGTCGACGATCGAGCGAACGACGACGACGGCCAGGATGCCGAGGGAGACGCGCAGCAGGGCCGCCGTCCCCTCGCCACCGAGCACGACGTCGAAAGCCGTGCCCGTGAGACGCGAGACGGCGGAGAACAGCACGTTTGTCGCGAGCGCGCAGATGAAGAACGCGATGAGCAGCGGCCAGTAGCGCACGAGATGGGACACGATCCAGCGCACCGGGGTGCGCCTGTCGTACCTGTGCGCGTCCGGGACGACGAACTCGCCCGGTCCGGACCTGTCGAGTGTTGAGCCGGCCACCGTCACGCCAAGCCTCCAGGCGGCCAAGCCTACAACCCTTCCCCTACGGCATGACAAGTGCGTATCCCGAAGTCCCCGATCCGCCACTTGACATTTCTAAATCAATTTGATGAACTAATGCCATCGACAAGCAGTGAGGCTGGTTCGGCATGGGCCGAACGGGCTCGATGGGAGGGCAAGTGCTGAGGGGCACGAACCTCGAACACGCGCGGGTCCACAACCTGCGCACCGTCCTCGAGACGGTAAGGCTGCACGGGCCGCTGGCGCGCTCAGACGTGGCGCGGCGTTCCGGCCTCACCCCTCAGACCGTAAGCAACCTCGTATCCGAACTGATAAGGCAGGGCCTCGTGCGCGAGAGCGGCCAGCGTCAGGCGGCCCGCGGGCGCTCCCCCACACTGCTCTCGGTGGAGCCCAGCGGCGCGCTCAGCATCGGCCTCGACCTCGACCGCGGGCACCTTACCGGCCTGCTCGTCGACCTGGCAGGCAACGTGCGCGCGCGCACCCACCTCGAGCGGGCCTTCCCCAGCCCCGAAGAGGCGCTCGACCTCGTGGTCAAGGTCGTACACGAGCTCTCCGAGGACGTACACGAGCGGCGCCTGTGGGGCATCGGGATAGGCTTCCCCGGCCCACTCCACATCACAGACGGCGTCGTGGACAACGTGATCAACCCCGAGGGCTTCCCCGGGTGGGAGAACGTCTCCGTGAGGGCGAAGCTCTCCCGCAAGCTGCATGTTCCCGTCTTCCTCGAGAACAACGCGACGGCCGCGGCACTGGGCGAGAGCTACTTCGGGGTCGGCGCCGAGCTCTCGAGCTACTTCTACTGTTTCCTCGGCGTCGGCCTCGGAGGCGCCATCGTCGCGAACGGTCGGGCCCAGCGCGGGTGGCAGGGCAACGCAGGCGAGCTGGGTTACGTGCCCATGAACCAGAACGGCGAGACGGAGCACCTCGGGCGCCGGTTCGACCTGTTCAGGCTCTACGAGCGCCTTGCCATACAGGGCATCGAGGTCAGGACGTACGCGGAGCTTGCCGGGTTGTTGGCCGCTGGCGAACCGCTGCTCGAGCAGTGGCTCGACGACGCGGCAGACGGCCTGGCGCCGGCGCTCGTCGGCGCCGAGTACCTGCTCGATCCCGAGGCGATCGTGTTCGGCGGCGCGTGGGAGGCGCCTCTCGTAGACGCCCTGCGTACGCGGCTCGAGACGCGGCTGCCGCGCCTCCGCTCCCCCCTGATGCCGACGACGACAAGGCTGCTCACTGCGCAGCTGGGCGCAGACGCCGTGGCTCGCGGCGTCGCGACCCTGCCGCTCCAGGCGCTCCTCGCGCCATTCCCCACCTCATCGGGCGAGCGGTCGGATCCCCGTTCGCATCCGTACGAACACCCGCTTGTGGCGGTCAGATGACCGCCGGGAAGGACGTGTGAGATGGGCAGGAGAATCGTAACGGCGGCACTGGCGATGCTGGCAGGGGCAGCCCTGGCTCAGCCGGTGACGATCACCTGGTTCGTCGGCCTGGGAGCCGGCGCGCAACCCGAGCAGGCGGCCGCGCAGGACGCCATCGTCGAGCAGTTCAACGCCGAGCACGACGACATACAGCTCGAGATCGTGTACGTGACGAACGAGGTCTCGGTGACGACGCTCTCAACCCTCATAGCGACGGGTGAGGCGCCGGACATCGTAGGCCCGGTGGGCGGGGCCGGCTCTGCTGCGTTCGCCGGCAACTTCCTCGACCTGCAGCCGCTTATCGAAGCAGACGGTTACGACCTCAGCCAGTTCCCGGAGGCGGCCGTCGACAACCAGCGCACGGCTGACGGGCTCATCGGCATACCGTTCGCCAGCTTCCCGGCCTTCCTCTACTACCGCCCGGCGCTCTTCGACGAGGCGGGCCTCGAGTACCCGCCAGCCAACATCGGTGACCCTTACGTACTGGACGGCGAAGAGGTCGAGTGGAACATGGACACCCTCACCGAGGTCGCCAAGATTCTCACCGTCGACGCCAACGGCAACGACGCAACCATGGAGGGGTTCGACGGCGACAACACCGTCCAGTGGGGGTTCGTGAACCAGTGGGCAGGCGCCGGCGCGGCACGGCAGAACGTCACGCTCTTCGGACCCGGGCTCCTCGTAGATGACCAGGGCAACGCCCAGATGCCGGACAACTGGCGCGAGGGCTGGAAGTGGTACTACGACGCCATCTGGACGCACCAGTTCATGCCCAACGCGGCCGAGGACGGATCCGACCTACTCGCGGCAGGCAACCCGTTCGAGTCTGGCAACGTCGCCATGGCTCAGTCGCACCTCTGGTACACGTGCTGTCTCTCCGGCACCGAGTGGGACGCGGCCGCGCTGCCCACATACAACGGTCAGCTGACGGCCCGCCTGCACGCCGACACCTTCCGCATCATGAAGCAGACGGAGCACCCGGAAGAGGCGTTCGAGGTCCTCAAGTACCTCACGGGACCGGCCTCCATGGACCTGCTCGCCGTATACGGCGGCATGCCGACGCGCCCCGGTGACCAGGCGGCTTTCTTCGCGACGCTCGACGAGAAGTACTCGCAGGGCGTCAACTGGGACGTCGCACGCGCGCACGTCGCGTACGCCGACGTGCCGAGCCACGAGACGCCGATGCCCAACCACAACAGGGCGAACGACCGCCTCGACCAGTTCAAGTCTCTGCTCGACAGCCAACCGGGTCTGGACGTCGACGCCGAGATCGACCGCCTCGTCGCAGACCTGCAGACCATCTTCGACGAGGCCCAGTAGCCTCTAGCGGAGCGTGCGGGGCCGGCCACCACCTATCGGTTGGCCGGCCCGGCACCTCCCGTAGGGAGGACAAGGCGTGAGCGCACTCTCGACACGCACCGCCCGCGGGCCCTCGCCGCTGAAGCGCGAGCAGCGCGTCTGGGGCTGGATCTTCCTGTCGCCATGGATCATCGGCTTCCTCGCGTTCACGATCCTGCCGATCCTGGCGTCGCTCGTCTTCTCGTTCACCGACTTCAAGCTGACCCAGCCGGGCGAGGTCTCGTTCGTCGGCCTCGAGAACTACCGCAAGCTGTTCATAGACCCGCTCGTATCCGTCTCTCTCGGCGTCACGTTCAACTTCGCCGCGATCGCCCTGCCGATAGGCATAGTGCTGCCGGTGGCTCTCGCCGCGCTGCTCAACAGCCGCTGGCTGGTCGGCAAGCCCCTGTTCCGAACGCTCTTCTACATGCCTTACGTCGTGCCGATCGTCTCGGCCATCTTCATCTGGCAGGGCGTCCTCAACGCCCAGACCGGCTGGGTGAACCGTATCTTGCGACTCGTCGGCGTGTCGGGGCCGAACTGGCTCGACGACGTCACCTGGATCTACCCGGCGCTCGTGATCATCGGGCTCTGGGGCATCGGCAACGCGTTCCTGATCACCCTGGCGAGCATGCAGGCCGTGCCGTCCGCCTACTACGAGGCGGCACGCGTGGACGGAGCGACCGGCTGGGCCCGCTTCCGGCACATCACCCTGCCGATGATCTCGCCCGTCATCTTCTACAACCTGGTGCTCTCGATCATCGGACTGATGCGGTACTTCGAGGTGCCTTTCATCCTGTCCAACGGGACGGGAAGGCCAGGCAACTCGACGATGTTCTTCAACATCCACTTCTACAAGACGAGCTTCGTCTTCTTCGACATGGGCTACGGCTCCGCGCTCGCATGGCTGCTGTTCATCATCACGATGGCGATGACGGGCCTGCTCTTCTGGAGCGCGCGCTACTGGGTGTTCTACGCCGCAGGGGACCGCGGCTGATGGCCGTGACGCGCGGCCGCACCGCCGCATACCCCACCATCGGCGGCTCTTACCTCAACACCGCCCCGCGCTACCGCAGCGGACTCAAGAAGATGGCGGCATACGGAACGGTGACGCTCTTCGCCTCGATGATCCTGCTCGCGTTCCTCATGCCGTTCGCATACATGCTCGTGACCTCCTTCAAGGACCGCGACCAGATAGTCGCGAGCGCCACCGGCCCGATCCTGCCCGTCGACCCGCTCACGGTCACCATCGACGGCTCGGAGCGCACCGTCTACCAGGTGCCGTTCGAGGACGGGACCCGCGAGCTGGCACTCGTGCGCCCAGGGCGGCGCGAGAGCGTCTTCGTCGACCCCCAAGACCCCGCTGGGACAGAGGTCGCATGGGAGGGATCATGGCGCACCCTCGACCCCGTCTACGTCTGGGCGCCCCGCATGGGCAACTTCGCCGAGGTCTGGAAAGGGATCAAGTTCCCGCGTCTGCTCTTCAACACCGCCTTCATAGCGTTCACCGGGATGCTTGGCACCCTCATCTCCTGCGTGATGGTGGCGTACGCGTTCGCGCGCTTCCCTCTGCCATTCAAGGGTGTTCTCTTCATGGTGCTCATCGCCACGATAATCCTGCCCAAGCAGGTGCTCCTGGTGCCCACCTACGCGTTCTTCGACTTCATCGGCTGGACAGGCACGTGGCTGCCTCTCATCGTGCCGCACTTCTTCGCCAACGCGTTCAACGTCTTCCTGCTTCGGCAGTACTTCATGCAGCTGCCGAGGGAACTGGACGAGGCGGCGATGATAGACGGCGCTGGGCCGCTGCGCGTTCTCACCTCCGTGATCGTCCCGCAGTCGTACCCGGTGATAATCGCCGTTGCGCTGTTCCACATCGTCTTCGCCTGGAACGACTACTTCGAGCCTCTTCTCTACACGCTGGGCAGGCCTGACCTACAGCCGATATCGGTAGGCATCCAACAGTTCAACTTCATCTACTCGCAGCAGCCGCACCTCATCCAGGCCACGGCCCTGCTGGGCATGGTGCTTCCCGTGCTGCTCTTCTTCTTCTCGCAGCGCTTCTTCATGCGCGGCATCGTCATCACGGGCGTGGAGAAGTGAGCACGGGCAAAGGCGAGGCCCATGACCCCGACTCCGGCGAGGTCTTCAGCCTCGGGGTCAACTACTGGCCGCGCCGCAAGGCGATGAGTTGGTGGCGCGACTTCGACGCCGCCGAGGTCGAGGACGACATGGCGCTCATCGCGTCGCTGGGCCTCGACACCGTCCGCGTGTTCCTCCTCTGGGACGACTGGCAGCCACGACCCGACCAGGTGTCGACGCGCAGGCTTGCAGAGCTGGAACGCGTATGTGACCTGGCCGCGACGTTCGGCCTTGGCCTTGACGTCACGTTCTTCACGGGGCACATGAGTGGCCCCAACTGGGCGCCGGCCTGGTCGCTCGTCGCTGCGGAGAAGGGCGCCATGGTGGCGGGCGCGCCGCCCAGGCAGGTCGTGAGCGGCGGCAGGCCGGTCGAGAGCGGGTACCGCGACCCGTACGACGACCCCCTCATGCGCTCGGCCGCAGAGCGGCTTCTCACCGAGGTCGTCACCCACCTCCGGTCACACCCCGGCGTCAAGCTCTGGAACCTCGGCAACGAGCCCGACCTCTTCGCCTGGCCCGTCCGCGACCGGGCGGGCGCGGAGTGGACGCGCGACATGGTCGCGGTCGTGAAGCGGCTCGACCCGCGGCGTCCCGTCACCGTCGGGCTCCACGCTGCCAGCCTCCTCCAGGACAACGGTCTGCGCGTCGACGAGGTGTTCGCCCACACAGACCTGTCGGTCATGCACGCATACCCCATGTACCTGTCGCTGGCGCGCGGCCCGCTTGACCCCGAACTCGTACCCTTCTGCTGCGCGCTGACCGCAGCGCTCACCGGTAAGCCCGTCTTGGCCGAGGAATGGGGCGGTTGCACTGCGCCGCAGGGCGAACCTTCGCAGACGTGGAGATGGCGGAGCTACGGCGAGGACCGCGAGCAGTTCATGGCGTCGGAGGAGGCGCTGGCAGAGCACGTCGCCCAGGTCCTGCCCCGCCTCGTAGAGGTCGGCGCCACCGGCTCGCTGCTATGGTGCTTCGCCGATTACCACGAGAGCCTGTATGCCTCGCCGCCGCTGGTCGAGTCGCGCCACGAGCGCCACTTCGGGATCGTCAGGTCAGACGGCTCGCTCAAGCCGCACGCCGAGGCCCTCAGATCGTTCGCTGCCGAGCGCCCGCGCGTGCGGAGCGTTTCATGGGACGACCTCCTCGACGTGACGCCCGACGAGTACTACGCGACCCCGCAGTCCCACGCGGCACGCCTATACGAGCGGTTCACGGAGCGTCGTGCGGTCGCTTGAGCGCCTTGGCGTCGCCGGACTCACGCTCATCGCGCTCGGCTGGGTCGCGGCGCAGCAGGGCATCGTCGTCGACGCATCGACCGTCGTGGCGCGCGTCGGGCCGTACGTGTACGGCGTCAACTACGGGCCCCTAGGGGCTTTGCCCGTGCACCTGTTCGACGAGGCCAGCGCGGCAGGGATCACGTTCGTCCGCTACCCAGGGGGCGCGGTCGCTGACCAGGGCGACCTCAGGCCCTTCGATATAGACATGCTCATCAACGTCTCCAAGCTCCTGGGCGCGGAGCCGAGCATACAGGTGCGCTTGCAAGGCGGTTCACCGCAAGCGGCTGCGGACCTCGTCAGGTACGTCAACGTCGAGAAGGGCTACGGCGTGCGGCACTGGTACATCGGCAACGAACCGTCTCTATACGACGACTACGACGTAGAAACCCTCAACCGCGAGTGGCGCGCCATCGCTGAGGCGATGCTGGCCGTCGATCCGGATCTCGTTCTCATCGGGCCGGAGCCCCACCAGTGGACAGGGCTGCCAGGCGGCACGCTCATCGACAGGAACGGCGTCGAGTGGGTAGAGGGCTTCCTCGAGGCCAACGGCGACCTCGTCGACGTGGTCGCTGTGCACCGCTATCCGTTCCCGCGGTCGATGGGCGGGCCCGGCACAACGGTCGCCGACCTAAGGGAGAACGCTGCAGAGTGGACGCACCTCGTCTCGCGCCTCAGGGCGCTCGCGGAGAGCGTGACGGGTCGCGAGGACCTCCTGTACGCGGTCAGCGAGGCGAACTCGCACTGGAGCAGGACGGCGTACGGCGAGGCCACGAACGATTCGCGCATGAACGCCGTTTGGTGGGCCGACGTGCTGGGGAAGCTGATCACGGACGGTGCGTACATGGTCGGCTTCTTCGACCTGCAGAGCTCGGACGCCCGCGGCTCGTGGGGCATGTTCTCCAACAACGGACCGCGGCCCACCTATTACACCTACCTGCTCTACAGCCGGTTCGGGGACCGGCTGGTGGCGGCCAGTTCCGACGTTGACTACGTCTCCGCCTACGCTGCGCTGCGTGACGACGGCGCCATCACGGTGCTGCTCACGAACCTGGGCGACGACAGCGTGACGACGCCACTGTCTATCGTGCCTGCCGATCACATCGCAAGGGCGGCCTTCCTGCTCGACGAAGCGCACGACGCCGAGAGCGTCTCGCCTCCCATGTCGACAGACGGTAGCCAGGTCACGCTGCCGCCGCGGTCGGCAACGCTTCTCGAGCTCTACCCCCGCGCCGGCACGGAGGGCGAGTGACGCGCGGCCCCGGGCGCTCCTTCGTGTGGGGAGTGGCGAGCTCCGCATACCAGGTCGAGGGCGCGACGACAGCCCACGGCCGATCACCATCTATCTGGGACACCTTCTGCCGCGTGAGGGGCGCCATAGACGACGGCTCTGACGGCAGCGTGGCCTGTGACAGCTACAACAGGTGGGCAGAGGACCTGGACCTCGTCGCCTCGCTGGGCCTCGACGCGTACCGCTTCTCCGTCGCTTGGCCGCGGGTGCTCCCAGCCGGTCGCGGCCGGGTGAACGCCCGGGGTCTCGACTACTACGACAGGCTAGTGGACGGCCTCCTGGAGAGGAACCTCGAGCCGTACGCGACGCTCTACCACTGGGACCTGCCGCAGGTGCTCCAGGACGATGGCGGTTGGGTCAACCGGGACACCGCCTACGCGTTCGCAGACTACGCACAGGCTGTGGCCGCGCGTCTTGGCGACAGGGTCGCCGCGTACGCGACACTCAACGAGCCGTGGTGCAGCGCGTTCCTGGCTCACGGCACCGGCGAGCACGCACCGGGTGAACGCGACGATGGCCACGTACAGGCGGCGATACACCACCTCCTGCTCGGCCACGGGCTCGCGCTCCAGCGGTTGCGCTCCGAGGTGCCTGAAGTGCCTGCAGGCATCGTCCTGAACTTCACGCCCGCTTACCCTGCCGACCCCGACGACCCGCGCGACGTCGAGGCCGCCAGGCGACACGACGTGGCCAACCATCAGGTGTTCCTCTCCCCCCTGATCGGCGGCGCTTACCCCGACGAGGTGACGGGCCGGCACGGATCGGCTGCTTCGTACGCTCGCAACGGCGACATGTCGGTCATAGCCGGACGGTGCGACTACCTCGGGGTCAACTACTACACGCGTTCTCTCGTCAGGCACTCGCCCCATTCACGGTGGCCGCACGTCGACTGGGTCGACCCGGTGGACGCGACGAAGACAGACATGGGCTGGGAGGTGTACCCGGACGGGCTCGAGGAGCTGTTGCTCGGGCTCGCGGCCCAGACGCGGTTGCCTCTATTCGTGACGGAAAACGGAGCGGGTCTGGACGAGCCCCCGAGCGTCGAAGATGGCGAGACCCTAAGCGACGACAGACGTTGGGACTACCTGAGCAAGCACTTGGCCGCCGTCGAGCGCGCGCGCGTGAAGGGCGCCGACGTGAGGGGCTACTTCGCTTGGAGCCTGCTCGACAACTTCGAGTGGGCCCGCGGCTACACGAAGAGGTTCGGGCTAGTCCACGTCGACTTCTCTACCCTCACGCGAACGCCCAAACACAGCGCCATGAGGTTCGCCCAGCACGTAGCCGACGCGCGGAACAGGCCGCGATCACCGTGACGTTCTACTGCTAGAATCCTCCGGCCGGTCTCGGCGCCCCTCGCTCGGATACGGGCCGAACGCGGCCCCTAACGTGCGAGGAGCGGAGTCAGAAGATGGTCAGGCCGTCGGAGGTAGCTTCCATGCGCATGAGACGCGCTCTCCTGTTGGTGACGATCCTCGCTTGGCCGTCTTTGGCGGCCGCCCAGGGCCTGCCGCGGGAGGTGAGGCTCAACATCGTCCAGGCGGTCGTTCAGATCGTCCCGTTCGACCCAGCTACCGGTGAGCCGGTCAACTGGTCGGGTTCAGGCACCATCGTCAGCCCTTCCGGTTACATACTTACCAACTACCACGTCGTGGGCGACCTCGACCTGCGACGCAACTACGAGTGGCACGCCATCCTCGTAACCGACCCAGCCTTCACGGACCAGGCGCCGGAGTTCTACTTCTGGGCGCGCTACGTGGCGGGCGATCCCACCCACGACCTGGCGGTCCTGAAGATCGAGGAATGGTCTGACGAGGAGCCCATCGGCCCTGACGTCGTGTTCCCTTACGTGCAGGTGGGCGACTCCAACCAGCTGCTACCAGGCGACACGATCACGATCGTCGGCTACCCCGGCATCTCGGGCTCGACGATCACGTTCACGGCGGGCCTGATGTCCGGCTGGGTCGGCGAGAACTTCGAGTCCGGCGGCAAGCAGTGGATCAAGACGGACGGCAAGATCTCCCACGGCAACTCGGGCGGCGGCGCCTTCGACCCCAACGGCTATCTCATCGGCGTGCCGACGGCAGGTAGAACGGTCCGGTACGACGAGCTCGACGTCGAGGAGCAGGCTTACGTGCGGCCCATAAGCCTGGCGTGGGCGCTCCTGGGACCACACGTCCCAGACGTGGCTCGCGCTCCCGTCGGCGGCGTCCCGGCGGCCGCTCAGGTCGTGCCACAGCCGCAGACGCAGGCGGCTACGAACGTGACGGCGCCCGCCACGACTGCGGCTGCTGCCGCCACAGGTGCATGCGACATGTGCCTGGTGGGGTCCGTGCCGATCGGCGGCACGGTCACCGGCTCGATCAGCGGGCTCGACGACGCGGTCAACTACCACACGTACACGTTCCATGTGCCCGCCGGCACTGAGAAGATCGTCATCGACCTCTCCGCCGACTTCGACGTCGACATAGCCGTCAAGTACGGCTCGGATGTCACGACCTGGGCGGACGACGGTGACTGGGAGTACCGCGACATCTCCGAGACGTACGGCGGCAAGTTCGAGATCTCGCTGCCAACGCCCGGTGTCTGGTACGTGGACGTCATCAACTTCTACGAAGGCGGGGTCACGAGCTACTCGCTCTCTGTCTACTGAGGCTGGTAGCATGGGCCCGCCCCGCGGGCAGGGGCAGGACCATGCGTGCGCCCGTAGCTCAGCTGGACAGAGCAGGGGACTCCTAAGCCCAAGGTCACAGGTTCGAATCCTGTCGGGCGCACCAATCGTGATTAGTCGGCACAATCGCGGCATGTGAGTCGCGGCAAAGGTTAGGCACTGACCCCGGTCGATGGCCGGGGTTCTTGCTAGATCGATGCGGGTAAGGCCTGCCGGGAGTGCCGGCAGATCTTCTGGGCGCGGACCCGCGACCCGACAGCGACCACGGACCTCGGCGGGCAGCTGACATATCATCGACGGGAAGATGCAACTGAAGACGTTGGGGGGGCTGGACCTCGTCGGCGGGGACCTACGCAGGCCCAAGCCGCTACTGCTACTCGCTTACCTTGCACTGGAGGGGAGCAAGCCTAGGCGCTTCCTGGCTGACCTCTTCTTCCCCGGTGCTGTCGATCCCTCGGACGCCCTGTCGACGACGCTGAGGCGGCTCCGGCCAGTCGGGGCAACGGTCGAGCAGGGTGACGACGTGGTCTGCGTCGTGCCATGCGACGCGAAGGAACTGCTCACGGGGCTCGACACGGGAGCGGTAGAGAGCGCCTTACCGCTCTACGGCGGCCCGTTCCTCGGGTCGGTGCGGGTCCCGTTGGAGCCCGAGCTCGAGGAATGGGTGTTCGGCACAAGGGAGTTCATCGCTCAACGAGTGCGGCAGGTGGTGCTGCGAGCGGCGGAAGCTGCCGCCGCGTCGGGCGAGCAAGAACGGGCGTGGCGCCTGGCTGCGGACGCTTACGCTTTGGCGGGGGCGCCGGAACCAAGCCCTGACGACCTGCGCAGGCTACTCCGAGTCCTGGCCAACTCGGAATCGAACGTCGCCGCGATGGTTAGAGACGATGCACGCCAGCTGGGCTTGGACGTCGAACACGTGGAGCGGCCAGTGAAGGCGGAGCGAGTGAGGTCGGCCGCCGTCTCGCTACCCGAGCCTCCCACGTCCCTCGTGGGACGAGACGAGGAGCTGATAGAGCTCTCGCGCCTATTGGCACTGGGATCGTGCCGGTTGCTGACCATCCATGGGCCGGCGGGCGCCGGCAAGACGAGGCTGGCAATACAGGCGGCCGCGGATCAGGTTAGGTCGCTGACGTTCGAGGACGGCATCTACTTCGTCTCCACGGAGGAACTCACCGATGCCGACCAGATCCCCACCGCGCTACTCCCGGTCATGGGAGCCGGACCGGGCGGAAGCGAGGGCGGAGGTTGGCACGACCTGGCCGACGCGATCGGCTCTCGAGACATGCTCGTCGTGCTCGACAGCCTCGAGCATCTGGTGGGCGCCGCCTCTGACCTGCGTCTGCTACTGCAGCGGTGCGGCCGCCTGAAACTTCTCGTCACCTCTCGGTCACGGCTTGGCATAGCCGAGGAGTGGGTGTTGTCAATAGCCGGGCTGCGCGTGCCCGCTGGCGACCTCGGCTGGGAAGACGCGCGACTCACCGAGGCGGTACAGCTCTTCGAACGCCGCGCGCAGAGCGCCAACGTGACGTTCCAGCTCATGCCTGACCACCTGTCACATGTCGTGCGGATCTGCCTTGCGGTAGAGGGGCTACCGCTCGGGATCGAGTTGGCCGCGGCCTGGACCCGGGTCCTCGGGCTCGAGGAGCTGGCAACCAGCTTCGAAAGCGACCTTTCGGCCATAGGTAAGCATCGCCTCGACGTGGGAAGTAGGCATCCCAGCCTGTGGGCCGCCTTCGAGCACTCTTGGGAGCTCTTGCACGCGGACGCCCGCCGCGCCCTGACCAAGCTCTGCGTGTTCCGCGGCGGGTTCCGGAGGGAAGCCGCCTCTGTCGTCGCCGGGACCAGCATCCCGCTGCTCATGGAGCTGGTGGACGCGTCGTTCATCAGGATGGGCGCCACCGGCCGGTACAGCCAGCACGCTCTCTCGAAGCACTTCGTGACCGAGAAGCTGCGTGAGGACGGCGAGGTGGCCACAGCGGCTGGCCTCGCGCACGCTCTCTACTACTCCTCCCTGCTCAAGAGGGCGAGCGGCGGCTCCGACGTAGCGGACCTACACGCGGCTTTCCGAGTGCTGCAGGAGGAGGAGGCCAACATCCTGGCCTGCCTTACGTGGGCAGCCGGCCACGCGCGAACGGACATCCTGGTGGAACTGGCGGAGCCGTTGCTCTGGTACTTCCCCATGACCGGACGCTTCCGGTACGGCGGCGAAGTGTTCATGAAGGCGGTCTCCGCGCTGGACGAGAAGGACGACAGGCAGCACGAGGCGATCGCCAGCCTGACCCTGGGGCGGGCATGGCTGGCGCGGTACGCAGGCAGCCTGGACGAGGCCAGGGCCTTGGCCGCCGACGGTGAGCGGTTCGCCAGGTCGGCCGGATCGCAGTTGCAGATCGTGCGTGCGCTCGATCTCAGGGGCCAGGCGCTCACATACGAAGGGGACCTGCGGGAAGCGCGGTCACTGCTGGCCGAGGGCGTCAGCATCGCCATCGACCTGGGTGACGATCTCAGGCTCAGCCGCATCCGAACCAACCTGGGCCTGGCAGAGGCCCTTGGTGGAGCGACCGACGTCGCGAAACACCAGCTGGGCGAGGCGATGGCGCCCTTCGAAGAAGGCCGGCTGCCCATCGGGCTCGACACCGTGGCGACGCTCCTCGCGAGCGGGGTGGCGCGCTGGTGCGCGGGCGACTACCAGGCATCGGCGGATGTGTTCAGGCGGGCCGTCTCCTTGGCAGAGTCGCTGGAGTATTTGGGGCCGGTTCCCGTCCTGAAGGCGCTGCTCGCCGCATCGGTGCTCGAGGTGGCACAGGCGGAGGCGGACGCCTCCCCCCTCGAGGAGGTCAGGATCCTCGTCGATGACGCTCTGAAGATGGTGGAGCAGAGCCGCGAGGGCATGGCCACGAGCCTGCTGCACGGCGTCGCCTCGGCTCTGGCTCTGGGCGAGGGAGACCTCGAACTCGCGATCGCGGAAGCTCGCGAGTCGTACCTGGTCGCCCGCCACATAGGGAACGTGCTCATCATGGTGTGGTCGCTGCCGCGGCTGTTGGACGCGTACGTAGCGCGTGGAGATGTGGCGCTCGCGATGGAGCTGGCGCGGCACCTCCAAGATCATCCTGCCACCCCAGCGTGGTCGCGGGATTACGCAAGGCGCATCGCCAGCGCGTTGGCAGCCGGGGGCAGCGAGTCGCGTCCTCCGGCCAACCCCTCCTCCGTCCGGACCCTTGACGGGGTCGTCGGGGTCGGTCGGCAGGC
>CAZMFX010000019.1:24716-30410 GCA_964565625.1 uncultured bacterium | reverse complement strand
CAGCCCCTCGGGCACGTCCTTGTTGACGACGCGCTGCGCCAGACCTTCGGCGATGGCCGTCTTGCCGACGCCCGGCTCCCCGATCAGCACCGGGTTGTTCTTCGTGCGCCGCAGAAGGATCTGGATCGTGCGCCGGATCTCCTCGTCGCGGCCTATCACCGGGTCCAGCTGGCCGTCGCGGGCGCGCTGCGTCAGGTCGATCCCGTAGCGCTCCAGCGCGTCGAAAGTGCTTTCGGCGGTCTTCGTGTCCACCGACCTGCCTCCTCTTATCTGCTTGGCCGCCTCTTCGAGCGCAGCGGCGTCCGGCAGCTCCTTGAAGCCGGCGGCAGCGCGCCGCGTCGCGACGAGCAGCACGTCCTGGGCGACGAAGGAGTCGCCCCACGCTTCCGCCATCTGGTTGGCGTCCTGCAGGGCCTTCGCCGTCTCCGGCGCGAGGTACAGGTCTCCCCCGCCTCCCGACACCTGCGGCAGCTTCTCCAGCTCCCTGTTCAGCGCCTGCCTGGCCGAATCGGGCGAACCGCCCGCGGCGTCCACGACGCGCGAGGGCACGCCGCTCGCGTCCGCGAGTAGCGCGGTGAGGAGGTGTACTGGCGTTACCTGCTGATGTTGTCGCGCCCTGGCCACCTGCTGAGCGCTGGCGACCATCTCGAGCGCTGCTTCGGTGAAGCGCCCTTGGTCCATGACCTCCAGGATATGGACTTGAGTGCGCCCGTGTCAAGTTTTGTGATACACGTTTAGTCCGACTTGAACTCCCCGACGAGCTGCCCGAGGACGGCCTTGGCGTCCCCGAAGATCATGCGAGTGTTGTCCTTGTAGAACAGCGGGTTCTCCACTCCAGAGAAGCCAGGCTTCATCGAGCGCTTGAGCACGAAGGTGGTTCTAGCCCTGTCGACCTCGATTATCGGCATGCCGTATAGCGGGCTGCCCTTGTCCTCCTTGGCCGCGGGGTTCACGACGTCGTTGGCGCCTATGACCACCGCAACGTCGACCATCTCCATGTTCGGGTTCACGTCGCCGGGCTCCACGAGCTGCTCGTACGGAACGTTGGCCTCTGCCAACAAGACGTTCATGTGACCGGGCATGCGGCCGGCGACGGGATGGATCGCGTAGCGCACCTCGGTCCCGTTCTCCTCCAGCAGGTCGGCTAGCTCCTTCACCGCGTGCTGCGCCTGGGCAACGGCCATCCCGTAGCCGGGAACGAAGACGACGTTGTTGGCGGCCTCCAGCACGAAGTACGCGTCCTCCGGCGTCATCGGCTTCACCTCGCCATCGACCGCCTGGCCCTCGCTCTGCACGGTCGAGCCGAAGCCGCTGAAGAGCACGTTGGTCAGCGACCGGTTCATCGCCTTGCACATGATCTGAGTCAGGATCAGGCCTGAGGCTCCGACCAGCGAGCCGGCGACGATTAGAACGGTGTTGTCGATGACGAAGCCGGCCGCGCTCGCCGCCAGGCCGGAGTAGCTGTTGAGGAGCGAGATGACGATCGGCATGTCCGCTCCGCCGATAGGGATGACGGCCAGCACGCCGAGCGCGAGAGAGAGCGCGATCGCTACGAGCAGCCAGACGTACCCGCCCTCCGGGTTGACGGCGAAGAGAACGCCAACGACGACGGCGCCGAGAAGCAGCGCTCCGTTGACGACCTGCTGCCCGTCGAAGAGGATCGGGCGGCCGCTCACGCGTTCGGAGAGCTTGCCCCAGGCAACTATCGAGCCGGTGAGCGTGACGCCGCCTACGAGCACGGCCAGCACGGTGGCTATTGCCGTCACCGGGTCCTGGGACGGCCGGGAGAGGTACTCGGCCCAGCCGACGAGCAGTGAAGCGCCGCCGCCCGCCCCGTTGAAGAGGGCGACCGTCTCCGGCATCTGGGTCATCTGGACACGTCGCGCCCACACGACGCCGATCCCGCCGCCGACCACGAGTCCGGCGAAGACGACCGCGTAGTCGACTCCCGACTGCAGGAGGGTGGCGACTATGGCGATCAGCATGCCGGCCGCCGACACGACGTTGCCCCGCCGCGCGGTGTCAGCCCGGCCGAGCATCTTCAGCCCGAGGATGAACATTACGGCCGCCGCGATGTAGGCGAGCTGGAAGACTGGCTCCACCTCAGCCCCCGCGCTTCCCTGCCCGGAACATGCCGAGCATCCTGTCCGTCACCAGGTAGCCGCCGAAGACGTTAATGGCGGCCAACACGACAGAGACGAACGCCAGGACGGTCGAGAACGTGCCGCCGACGGCGGTGGAGGCTATGGCGCCCACGATGGCGATGCCGGATATGGCGTTGGAGCCGGACATCAGCGGCGTGTGGAGCTGCGAAGGCACCTTCTGGATAAGCTCGCGGCCCAGGAAGAGGGCGAGCACGAAGATGAAGAGGAGCAGGAGCAGGACCGTCATGCCGAGGCCTCCATCGCCGCGCGGACGCGCTCGTCACGGACCTCGCCGCCGTGCGTCAGGAGGCAGCCGGAGACGATCTCATCCGGGCTGTCCAGCTTCAGCGCCTTGGCCTCTGCGTCCCATGCGTGCTCTATGAGGTTGTATACGTTGCTGGCGTACATCTGGCTCGCGTCGAGCGCGACGGATGACGGCAGGTCGGAGAGCCCGAGTATCGTCACGCCGGACTCCGTCGTGACGACCTCGCCAGAGCGGCTGCCCGCCACGTTCCCGCCGGTCGAGGCCGCCAGGTCGACTATCACGCTGCCCGGCTTCATGCCCGCGACCATCTCCTCTGTGATGATCACCGGCGCGCGCCTTCCGAAGACCTGCGCCGTCGTGATGACAACATCAGACTGAGCGCAGACGGCGGCCATCTGCTGACGCTGCCGCTCCAACTGCTCGGGCGTCAGCTCCCTCGCGTAGCCCTGCTCCGTCTGCCCCGTCTCGCCGACGTCCAGCTCCACGAAGCGCGCGCCCAGCGACTGGACCTGCTCCTTCACGACGGGCCGCGTGTCGTAAGCCTCCACGCGGGCGCCAAGCCGCTTGGCCGTCGCTATCGCCTGCAGCCCCGCCACGCCCGCACCCACCACGAACACCCTGGCGGGCGAGATCGTGCCGGCTGGGGTGCTCATCATGGGGAAGGCCTTGTGCGAATGACGCGCGGCCACTATCACGGCCGCGTACCCGGCGAGGCTCGCCTGGCTCGAGAGGGCGTCCATCTTCTGCGCGTACGTCGTGCGCGGGATCAGCTCGACGCACATCGCGCTTATGTCGCGCCCCGCCAACGCCCGCACCAGCTCCCTGTTGAAGAACGGGTCGACGAAGCCGACGGTGACCGTGCCCGGCCTGAGTGCGTCGACGACGTCGAGCGGCGGGGGCTGGACGGTGATCAGGACGTCTGCCCCCGCCAGGAGCGCTTCCCGCTCGCCCACCTTCGCGCCTGCCGCCTCGTAAGCGGAGTCCGCTACGTGCAGGCTGGCTCCGAGACCGCGCTCCAACTGAACGTCCGCCCCGAGGCGGACGAACTTCTGGGCCGTCTGCGGGGTGATGGGCACCCTCCGCTCGCCGGCCACCGTTTCCCTCACCGCGACGAAGTTCATTGGCGGCTCATTGTTGCACGCCCCGCGCCCCGCCCCTGGGCTCCTGAGCGTGCCGGGGGACGCAGCGAGCTGTGACATACTGGCGCTTCGTGAGGCACGTGGCCGTACTTACGAGCGGCGGTGACGCTCCCGGGATGAACGCGGCCATACGCGCAGTCGTGAGGACGGCCATACACGACGGGGTCCTGGTGTCGGGCGTGCACCGCGGCTTCCAGGGCCTGATAGAGGCCGAGATAGATCAGGTCCAGGCACGCGGCGTCGCGAACATCATCCAGCGAGGCGGGACGATCCTCAGGACCGCCCGCTCCGAGGACTTCTACGAGCCGGAAGGCAGGGCGAGGGCCGCCGAGGTGATGCGCAGGCGCGGCATAGACGGGCTCGTCGTCATCGGCGGCGACGGCTCGTTCAGGGGCGCGCTCGCGCTGACGCGCGAGCAGGGCATCCCCGTCGTCGGCATACCCGCCACTATCGACAACGACGTCTTCGGCACCGACGTCTCGATCGGCTTCAACACGGCCATAAACGTCGCGCTCGAGGCGGTCGACAGGCTGCGGGACACCGCCGCCAGCCATGACCGGCTGTTCCTCGTCGAGGTGATGGGCCGGAACGCCGGTCACATCGCGCTGCACGTGGGGGTGGCCGGCGGCGCAGAGGCGATCCTGATCCCTGAGGTGCCGGTCCCCGCGGAGCAGGTGGCGGACATGATCGTCGCGGCTCAGGCGCGAGGCAAGGCCTCCTCGATAATCGTGGTCGCCGAGGGCGCGTACCCCGGCGGCGCCAAGGAGCTCCAGCGGGTCGTCGTCGAGCGCTCCGGTTACGAGATAAGGAGCGTGATCCTCGGCCACACCCAGCGGGGAGGCACGCCGTCGACACGCGACAGGGTGCTCGCTTCCAGGCTCGGGTTCCACGCCGTCAGGGCGCTGCTCCGGGGCGAGACGGCAGTGATGATCGGAACCGACCGCCGCGAGGTCGTGATGCGCGATCTCGACACCGTGGTGAACAGCAAGAAGGACATAGACAGGGAGCTGCTGGAGATCGCGTCGGTCCTGGCGACCTGAGCGGGAGGCAGAGCCGAAGGTAGGTCCTGGCGGTGAGCCGTGCTGGCGGCTCGCCCGATGCCCGTTGTACTCGTTGTGAGAAATCGCTGAGAGTCACCGCCGGCCGATGCCGTATCAATTACTCGGACATCCGTGTCCAAGTTTGATGGGCCTGGCGGGCCGGCGCGCGATGCCGACCGACGCGGGCAGCGGGAGGTGCGTTACCGCCATGCAGAGGTCGATAGACCTTTCCCTCTCTACCCTGGCGAGCCTGGTGGCCGTCGGGCTGTCGTGGCCATACTGGCGCTCGCACAGCTACTTCGCCGAGTCGGTCGCTGCCTGGGCCGTCTACTTCGCGCTCGGCTTCGTCCTGAGCATCTTCGTCTTCTACGTCTTCTTCAGGGCGCTGCGAACGCTCTTCACGCACGAGATCCCGGGCGTTCCCAAGCACGCGCACGACCACGGCGACCACCACGCTGGCGCCCACCACCACCACGCTGAGCACGCGCATCACGAGTCGCACGCCACGGCAGAGGCCGGGACCGTAGGCGGCGGTACCTCTGCGACGGCGGGAAGCGAGGGCTGATGGACGACCCGCAAGTTAGGGCAGAGACCAGGAGGCGGCGCACCGCGCTGGCAGCGCTCGGCTTCATGGCGATCGTGTTCATAGTGCTGTCCGGGTTCTCCTTCGTTTCATCACGCGACCAGATAACTCCGGACACGGTCACGTACGCCGGCGAGCACGGGGCCATCGACGGCAAGAGGGTGTTCCAGGCCTACGGCTGCATGGGCTGCCACACCATCGTCGGGAACGGGGCTTACCTTGGCCCGGACCTGACGAACACGTACGAGGACGCCGGCCCGGCTTACCTGGCGGCCTTCCTGCCGTCGGCGGGCCAGTGGCCGACAGAGGCCGCGTTGCGGGTGCAGATCCAGCAGCCCGCGCAGGTGGCGGAGACCGGCATCTCGGACCTCTCCGCCTACTACGAGGCGTACCCGGGGGCGAAGGAGCGGATAGAACGCCGCGGCGGTCTTGCCTCCTTCATGCCCAACCTCGCGTTCCGGCCAGAAGAGGTCCCTGACCTCATCGCGTTCCTCAAGTACACGTCCCTCATGGACACGGAGGG
>CAZMFX010000019.1:18104-24616 GCA_964565625.1 uncultured bacterium | reverse complement strand
CTGATAGACGACGGCTACCTCGCGACCGCCATCACAGACCCCAACGCCCAGGTGGTGGCCGGCTACCCGCCTGACACGATGCCGTCGTACGCCACGGCCCTCTCGGACGATGAGGTGAGCGCCATCGTCGCGTTCATCCGCTCGTTGGAGCAGCAATGATCCAGTACCAGACACAGCGCCTGAGCCTCCGGTTCTTCATGCTCATGCTCGTCCTGCTACTCGTGCAGGTGTTGCTCGGCGTCGTCCTCTCCCTTCAGCAGACCGACCCAACGCTCCTGCGCGGTTTCATGAACTTCAACATCACGCGTTCGCAGCACGTGAACCTCGGCGTCCTATGGATCCTCTCCGGCTTCATCGGCACGATCCTCTTCGTTGGGCCCATACTCTCGAAGCGGGAGCTGGCGGCCCCGTGGCTGGTCAAGTTCCTCTTCGTGGCCCTGACCGGGATAACCGTGTGGAACGCGGTCGCGATCTACTTCGCGCAGAAGGGCATCGCGGGCTGGTGGCTCGGCCAGCCGTGGATACAGGAGGGGCTCGAGTACCTGGAGGCCGGCCGGATAGCAGACGTCCTGATACTCGTCGGCTTCGCCATAGTCGCATACGTGGTGCTGCGCACGTTCCCACGCGTCAAGGAGTGGAACGAGATCCACTGGGGCCTCGCGATAGGCGTCTCCGCCCTGGCGGCGATGTGGGTCTTCGGGATGTTCTTCATCGGCCGCATAGACCTGCAGGAGTACTTCCGCTGGTTCGTCGTCCACTACTGGGTAGAAGGCGTGTGGGAGGTAATACACATCAGCCTCATCGGCATCCTCCTCGTGCTGATGTTCAAGGCTGACGTCAGGGCGGTCGGTTACGCCGTGTTCTGGGGCGTCGTCCTCGTATGGCTCTCCGGCCTGCTCGGCAACGCGCATCACTACTTCTGGGTGGGCACGCCGGAGTTCTGGCAGTTCTGGGGCTCGCTCTTCAGCGCGCTGGAGCCGCTGCCGCTCATCCTCTGCTTCTGGCACATGTACCTAGACGCCCACCACGACAGGAAACCGCTCGTCAATAAGCCTGCCTTCTTCTTCCTGCTCGGCTCGGCCGTGCTCGAGATGGTGGGCGCCGGGATCCTCGGGTTCACGATGACCTTCGCCCTCACCAACGTGTGGTCGCATGGCACCTGGGTAACGCCCAGCCACGCGCACCTCGCCATGTTCGGCACGTTCGGGATGCTGGGCCTCGGCGCCGCCTACTGGATCGTCCCCGCCGTGAGAGGCATAAAGCGCTTCGACCAGCGGTTCGGGCAGCTCTCCTTCTGGCTCGTGTTCCTCGGCATGCTGGGCATCGCGTTCGCCTTCGCGATAGGCGGCACCGTTCAGGTGTTCGTTTACAGGACGCTGGGGCTCGACTGGTTCGGCGGCGACATCTACCCCTCGATGATGCTCTTCAAGGTCCTGCTCGTACTGTTCGGGATCGTGTTCCTCGCAGGGGTGTCGCTGCTCGTCTTCGACCTGTACACCCTCGGCCACCGTGTGCGCGAGCCGGAGTCGGTCGACGCCACCGTTGCGTACTCGCCGCCGACGAGAGGATGGGCGCGACCGCTGACCGGCTTCGAGGCAGGGATCTGGCTCCTGGCCATGTGGGTCTTCGGGTTCGTGATAACAGGCGGGCTGCTCAGCTTCAACCTGGCCCAGGTGCAGGCCGGCGACCCGACGCTGCCGTACGTGGCCGCAGCGGTCGGCTACCCGGGGCTGCTCGTCACGACCCTTCTGTTCGTGTGGCGCTTCCTCGCCTCACTTGAGGCGCGCGAGCAGCAATCGGAGGCCGCGATGCGCCGTCAGGTACCGGTCGCCGCGCCCGCAGACTGACCGACTGGCCGCCTCTCGCGACGAGCGGCCGACCGGTGGACGATGGTGGCAGGTCGCCACCATCGTTCACCCCTTCCACAGCCGGACGAACGTGTCGCGACCCTTCTGGAGAACGACCGGAGAGGACAGGTCGAGCTTCAGCTGGGGGTCCTCGACCACCTGGCCGTCTAGGCGCAGGCCGCGGTTGCTGACGAGCCTCCGCGCCTCGCCGTTCGATGACGTCAACCCGGACAGTGTGGCGAG
Source organism: uncultured bacterium (assembly GCA_964565625.1). Taxonomy (GTDB): domain Bacteria; phylum Deinococcota; class Deinococci; order Deinococcales; family Trueperaceae; genus DASRWD01. The sequence goes on along the minus strand of CAZMFX010000019.1, from coordinate 22,526 downwards.
ACGAAGCAGGCCGACCTTGCCGTCCGCGAACTCTTCCTCCGGCACCGCGACTTCCGGCATGCGGTCTGGGATGTGTCCGCGAGCCACCTCGTCGTAGCGCTCCTCCGCGGCGGCGATCGCGTCCTCACCGTGGTAGATGCGCACGAGCTCACGCGCGAACTCGCGATGCGCAGCTACCGGGTCCCGCGCGGTGAGATCACGCATCTCGTCGATGCCGAGGCCGGTGGCCAGCTCGACGTACTGCTCGAACACGGCGTCCGGCACGCGCATGGCCTTCTTGAACATGACGTCCGGCTCGTCGTGCAGCCCAATGTAGTTGCCGAGCGACTTCGACATCTTCTCGACGCCGTCGAGGCCGACGAGCAGCGGCGTCGTGAGCACGAGCTGCGGCTCCTGACCGTATGCGCGCTGGATGTCCCTGCCGACGAGCAGGTTGAAGAGCTGGTCGGTGCCGCCCAACTCGACGTCGGCCTGCACTGCGACCGAGTCGTACGCCTGTGCGAGCGGGTAGAGGAACTCGTGTACCTGGATCGGCACACCGGCCTCGAACCGCTTCGTGAAGTCGTCGCGCTCCAGCATCCTGGCGACCGTGTAGTGGGAGGCGAGCCCTATGAGGTCAGCGAAGCGGAGCTCGCCGAGCCACTCGGAGTTGTAGCGCAGCTCGAACCTGTCCGGGTCGCCGTCAAGGACGGCCATCGCCTGGTCAACGTACGTCTTGCCGTTGGCGCGCGTCTGCTCGAACGTGAGCACCGGCCGCGTCTTGGACCGGCCGGACGGGTCACCTATCATCGCCGTGAAGTCGCCGATTATCAGCACGACCTTGTGGCCGAGGTCCTGGAACTGCCTCAGCTTCCTCAGCACGACGGCGTGCCCTATGTGCAGGTCGGCCGACGACGGGTCGACGCCGAGCTTCGCCCTCAGCTGCCTTCCCTCGCGCCTCGCGAGCTCGAGTTTCTCCCTGAGGCCGCCCTCGGGGACTATCTGGTCGGCCCCTCGCTGCAGTAGCTCCTCGGCGGCGGCGATACTGTCACCAGTCACGCGCGGGAGTCTATCACTAGCGTCTCCACTGTCCCGCGCGGCATGGAGGGGTTGGATGCGTGAAGTTCACGTGCTGGGCGTGCCGATGGACCTTGGGGCCGGAAGGCGCGGGGTCGACATGGGACCGAGCGCGCTGCGGCTCGCACGGCTCGCGGGCACGCTGGGGGCCCTCGGCTACGAGGTGACCGACATGGGCAACACCGAGGTCCCGGTGCCGGAGTCATACGCACGGCACCCGGGCGGGACGGGAGACCCCCTCTACGCCGACGTGATAGCCGCCACGTGCCGGGCGGCGGCCGACGCTCTGAGGGCGCGACCCACCGGTTCGCTCGCTGTAGCCCTCGGCGGCGACCACTCCATAAGCATGGGCACGGTGCCCGGCTCGGCCGCCGGCGAGCGCATCGGTGTCCTGTGGGTAGACGCCCATGCCGACCTGAACACGCCGTCAACGTCTCCGAGCGGCAACGTTCACGGGATGCCGGTCGCGCACCTCCTCGGCATGGGAGACGAGCGCTTCACGTCGCTGTGGGACGGGCAGGAGCACCTCGCGCCGGAAGACGTCGTCTACATCGGCCTCCGCAGCGTCGACCCGCCAGAAGCGCGCGCCATAGGCGAGATGGGCGTCGCCGCGTACACGATGACCGACGTCGACAAGCGGGGGGTGGCGAAGGTCGCGACCGAGGCGCTTGACCGGCTCGCCCACGTCGAGAGGCTTCACGTGTCATTCGACGCGGACGTCCTGGACCCGGCCATCGCGCCCGGCGTGGGCACCCCGGTACCCGGCGGCCTGACTTACAGGGAGGCTCACCTGCTCATGGAGCTTCTGGCAGACAGCGGGAAGGTAGGCAGCCTCGACCTCGTCGAGGTGAACCCGATACTCGACGTCGCCAACCGCACGGCCGCCACCCTCGTCGAGCTCGCCGCCAGCCTCTTCGGCAAGCGCATACTCGGACGCCCGGCGCGGCCCTCAGCCTGAGGCGGTAGCCAGCACGACAGGAGGATGGGCGCGGGAGCTCGCCGCCGTGTAAGCCCGGCGCAGCCTGGGAACGAGCGCGCTAAGGGCCGCGTCGCCAGCGGCGATGGCCTCCTTGGCCTTGTGGAAGTTGAGCCAGTGGATGGGAGGTCGCGTGTGCACCTCGAAGCGCCCCTCGGCAACGCACTTGTCAGGGGCATCTGCCGCCGGCTCTGCCTGCTCGTCGTCCTCTACCAACCAGCTGCCGGCCGCAAGCGCCAGGGCGTGACCCAGCCTGCCAACCGCGTTGCGCGGCCTCCTGCCGACCGCCCGGGCGTGCATGCGGCCGATTACGCGGCTGCCGAGAGCCCGCCTGGCGAACCGGATCGAGCGGGAGTCCCGCGCTTGCATGCCTGCACCGATGCCGACGGCGACATCGACCTCCATGTCGATGAGCGTGTCGAGGGGGACGGGCGAGCCGATGCCGCCGTCTATGAGCCTGCGACCGCCGACGCTGACAGGTGCGAACACGCCGGGCAGCGACGCCGTGGCCCGCAGCGCCGGCGCGAGAGGGCCGTCCCGCAACAGCACGCGCTCGCCGGTGTCGACGTCTGTAGTGACGACGACCAGCTCGCGCCCTAGGTCGGCGAACGTCCTGCCGTCGAGCAACCTGTCGAAGTAAGACTCCAACCGCCTGCCGCGGAAGAGGGCGGCCCTGTGAAGGCCGAAGTCGGCGACGTACGGGAAGACATCGCGCCTGCGTGTGGCGCTGGCGCGGTCTATCAGCTCCTCGACCGGATCGCCAACGGCGTACAGGGCGCCGACTACGGCGCCGAAGCTGGTGCCGACGATCACGTCTGGCGCCAGACCGTGTCGTTCGAGGCAGGCGAGTGCGCCTATGTGGGCGTAGCCGCGCGCGCTGCCGCCGCCGAGGGCGACACCGATGCGGACGGGGCCAGAAGTCACGGGTCGCATGCTATCCCCGTGAGCCCGAGCAAACGTCGCCCAAATGGCATGCTTGTGAACGTGAGCCGGGCTCGGGACGAGATCTCGCATGAAGCTCTCGGCGTCGTCGTCGTGCACCACTCCGCGCCGCGCGACGTCCTGGACGACGCCATGCGGCGGCTGCGGGCGTCGGCTCCCGGCGCGGCAGTGACGCTGGTCCTAACCGGGCATGACACGCCGGAGGCGGCAGCGACCTGGCCGGCAGGCACGAAGATGGTTCGTGTGCCAAACAGGTCGTACGCGCACGCGGTGAACGTTGGCCTGTCCGGGCTCTTCGGCAGCCGTCTCGTAGCGGTCATGAACGACGACGTGCTCGTGGGGCAACGCACGTTCGCGGAACTGACAGCAGCCCTGGAGAATAGGCCAGGGGCGGGCCTCGCCGGCCCCGTCCCCCTCGATCGCTCGGGGCGCCCGCAGGACCTGGGCGTCCCCTACCGCCTCGCGTACATGAGGGCCAGGCGATCGAGGGAGCGCCTCGCCGAGGTGCCGTGGCTCGCCGGTTGCCTGACGGTCATGACCCGCGAAGCCTACGTGGCCACCGGCGGGTACGACGAGGAGTTCCGTTTCACCAACGAGGACATCGACCTGGGCCTGAGAGCCCGCGCCCTCGGCTACCCCTCGCTGCTCGTCGACACCGAGGTCACGCATCTAGGCGGCACATCGACCCCAGCCCATCCGTCGTTCCACGTCGAGGGGCGAAGGGGCGGCTACCTCGTCACCACGAGGCACCTGCCGTGGGCCGCGGCGCCCCACAGGGCATACCTCGTCGCGGAAGGCGCGCTGGGCGCGCTCGTCGCCCGGAACGAACAGGCCAAAGCAGCGCACAGGCGCGTCGCGCGCATGGCCGTTACCGGATCCTGGCATCCGGGGCCGTTCGGTCCTTCCCTCGACGACCGCTGAGCCAGTGCTAGATTCTCGACAATGGCGGCAGACCTGGCTCTGCTATGGGAAAGCGCCTCCGCCGACCCTGTCATGCTCTACTCGACGGCCGCCGCCGTGCTGCTGGCAGTGGTCTCGTTGTCTAGCGGGCTGGGGCGGCGTGACTTCTTGGCCCTGGCGCGCCCGCGAACGCTGCTGCGCGTCCTCGGCGCCGTCGCGATAGCCTGCCTTCTCAAGGTCCTCGAGGTCTCCCTCGCGCCGGCGTTGCCAGAGACGGTCGCCACCGTCGTCGCAGGGCTGCACCGCCTCCCCCTCTACCTCGTCGCCCTCGCGTACGGTCCCGTCACGGGCGCGACGGTAGGCTCGCTTTTCGCTGGGTTCGCGGCGAGCGCGTCGCTGCCCGGCTGGCCGGAGGTGGTGCTGGCGCTCGAGCTGGCCGTGCTCGGATGGCTGGCCATCTACCCGTCGCCGCGAGAGTCGCGCTTCGCGGGGCCGCTGAACGCCGCCCTCGCTTACGTGCTCGCCTGGGGCACCGCAGGCATAGCGCT
>CAZMFX010000019.1:0-18004 GCA_964565625.1 uncultured bacterium | reverse complement strand
TCGGCGCGCTCGCGCACGAGAGCTCGATGTTGCCGGGGCCGCTCGAGACGACGAAGGCGTCGCGGCGCCACCGGCTGGAGCCGCGCCTGCTGCCGGACGAGTTCAGCCGCTAGCCGCTCACGCTGCGCTCCCTCTCACGGCTGGCTATCATGCCGGCGTGGACAGGAGCCCACTCAGCGACGACATCGCCTCGATAGCCGGCGACGTCCTGCGGATGCTGGGCCTCGTCCGTGACGCGACCCAGCTCGCGAAGCTCGCGCTCCTGGAACAGGACGCGGCGGCGGCCGAGCGGTGCATAGCGGGCGACGCCCACATCGACCGCGTCCAGGCAGAGCTGGAGATGCGCATACTCACCGTCATCGCGAGGCGGCAACCCGCGGCGAGCGATCTGAGGTTCCTTGGCGGCAGCTACATCGCGCTGCACGACATAGAGAGGGCGGGCGACTACGCAGAGCACGTGGCGGTCGCCGCGCTCGAGCTGTCGAAGGAACCGCCGCTCAAGCGGTACCTCGACCTGAAGCGGTGCTTCGAGGTGCTCGTCGAGATGCTTGACGCCACGATGAAGGCGTACGCCGAGGGAGACGCCGCCGAGGCGAGGGCGGCCCACGCTCTCGACCACGAGGTCGACGACCTGTACGAGCAGATACAGCGGGAGCTCCTCACCTACATGATGGAGTCCCCCAGCGCGATCGGAAGGGCGAACAGGTTGCTCGAGGTGGCCCGTTACCTCGAGCGGCTGGGCGACCACATCGAGAACGTCAACGAGCACATAGTGTTCTGGCTGACCGGCGAGCGCATGTGACGGAGGAGGTAAGGGGGCGTCGCCGCTTGCGCAGGGCGATGGGCCTTGGGCTGGTCATCTCCCTCGCCGCCTGGATGCTGCTGGCCGCCGCCTTCGCCGCCCGGGACTACGTCGTCGCCAAGGGCGTGCCCGGCCCGCTCCAGCTCGTGTTCGGGGACCACGTGAGGGTCTACAGGTGGCAGGTACTCCAGGACCTCGCGAACAGGCTGCGCGGTCCCGCGCGCGTTGGCCTGCAGGTCGGGCACCTTCACGCGGCAGAGCAGCCGGACGAGCTCGAGTCTCTGAGGGTGAGCACCGGCGCGACATGGGCCGGGGTCGACGAGGTCGACGTCAACCTGGCCATCGCCGAGGAGCTCGCGTCGATGTTGCGTGAGGCAGGAGTCGTCGTCGACCTGCTCCCTTCGACAGTGCCGCCGCGCTACAAGGCGGACGTGTTCCTCTCCATCCACGTCGACGCCAACGCGGACGAGGACAGGAACGGCTACAAGTCGGCCCACTTCCTCCCGGCCCGCAACCCGGCTGAGCCGCTTCTGAAGCTGGCTGTCGACAGGGCGGTCCTGGCCAGCACGACGCTCGAGGATGACGACCGCAACGTCACGGGCAACATGTTCCGCTACTACGCCTTCAACAACCGGCGCTTCCGGCACGCCGCCCACCCCAGGACGCCCGGGCTGCTCGTCGAGCTCGGCTACCTGTCGAACCCCCACGACGGGCGGTTGCTGCGCGAGCCCGAGTCGCTTGCATCTGCGCTGGCGAGCGGTGTGCTCGGCTACCTGCGCCAGGTCGGGCGGCTCTGAAGCGAACCGCGCCAGGTGCGGCACGACCGGTGTATGCCGGGCCCCGTCCCTCGGAACCGCCGCGCCTCGCACCCGTTGGTAGCATCGCATCGGCATGACCCGCACCACCCGTAAGCTGATCCTCCTCCTGCTCGCCACGGCCGCGGCTCTCGTCGTCTCCGCCTGCCGGCCCGGAGGCGATGGTGCCGCTGGCTCCAACGCCGGTGGGTCGGCGGCGGCCACGTCCGGGCTCACCGTGACGGTAGAGGTCGACGGCGGAACGGTGGGAGCCGCTCCCGTTACCGTCGGCGTGAGGACAGGGTCAGAGCCCGTATCCGGCGCTACCGTCCAGGTCACGGGCAACATGACCCACGCTGGCATGGTCCCGGTGATCGTCGACGCTGTCGAGGTGGAGCCGGGTGTCTACCGGGCCGACACGTTCGCCTTCACGATGGCAGGCGACTGGTTCATAGACGCCGACGTGAGCACGGCGGACGGGCGCGAGGCGTCGGCAGAGACGTTCCTCACCGTGGGCAGATGAGCGGCCGTCTGCTGAGGGCGGCCCCGCCCGCTGCCCACAAGGGCTCCGGGCCGTTCGTCGACCAGCCACGCGGCTTCGACCTGCTCTCCCTGCCTGGCGTACGGCGCTTCGCGCGCTGGCGCTACGCCCGGCTCGCGCTCCAGCTGCCGCTGCTGGTGCTGGCGCTCTTCGTCATCGTCGACGGGCTGACGGGCCGCCAGGTGGCGCCGCGCAACGTCGCGACCACGGCGGTCTGGCTCCACTACAGGGGCCTACTCGTGCTCGGCATCGCCATCGTCGGGAACGCGTTCTGCGCCGCATGTCCCCTGATGCTCACCCGCGGCCTCTCGCGCCGGCTCGAGCGCCTGCTGCCGAGGAAGCTCGCATGGCCGAGGGCGATGCGGAACAAGTGGCTCGTCATCGGCCTGCTGCTCGCGTTCTTCCTCAGCTACGAGATCTTCGACCTGTGGGCGAGCCCATGGCTCACGGCGTGGCTCGCGATCGGCTACTTCGGCGCCGCCCTGGCCGTCGACGTGCTGTTCCCCGCCGGGACGTTCTGCCGCTACGTTTGCCCTCTCGGCAACTTCAACTTCGCGCTGGCCTCCGCCGCCCCCGCTCAGATAACGGCCGTCGACCCGGACGTCTGCCGCGCCTGCGTCCACAAGCCGTGCCTTCACGGCCGCTACACGGCCGAGAGCGAGCCGGCGGCCGTCGCCCTGCCGCTTGCCGGCGCCACCGCGGGGTTCGTACCGACGTCCGAGGTGGTCTCCCCCAACGGTGACGGGTTCTTCCCCGGTTGCGAGACCGACCTCTTCGTCCCGACGATGACGTCGAACATGGACTGCACGCTGTGCCTCAACTGCGTGAGGGCCTGCCCTTACGACAACGTCGCGCTTACCGTAAGGGCGCCGGGGCGGGAGTTGCACCACAACCCTTGGGCGCGCAGGGGCCGACTCGCCGCCGTGATGATGGGCGTGCTCCTGACGTTCTTCGGGGTGATGAACGCCCTCGCGATGATCCCGCCGTTCTTCGCGGCGGCGCAGAGCCTCTCGGACGCGCTCGGCACACGCAACGAGGCCGTCCTCCTCTTCGTCCTCTACGGTGGCGTCACGGTAGTCGGCGTCGGGCTCACGGTGCTCGCCACGACCGCCGCCGACGCCCTCGGCGGGGTGAAGGTACGCGTCCGGACGGCGCTCGAGCGCTGGGGCTACGTCGTGCTGGCGTTGGGTGTGGGCTTCTGGGCCGCGCACTACACGTTCCACTTCCTGACGGGCGCCCTCTCGATAATCCCTGTCTTCCAACACTTCTTCGAGTACAGGGGGTTCGCCGTCGATCCCAACTGGCGGTTGGCCCAGGTCGTGCCGAGCGCCTACCTCTTCGGCATCCAGGCGATCATCTCCGGCCTCGCGGGGGTGCTCGCCCTCTACACGACCGCCCGCATAGGGCTGCGCGACTTCGGCAGGCGCGGCGTGCTGGCGATGTGGCCGATGTTCGTTTACGTGCTCGCGTTCCTCGCGCTGCAGATCGTCATCCTCGCGCAGCCGATGGAGATGCGGGGCACCATCTTGGGCCCGTCGTTCTGACGTGACCGGAGCCGTGGGGACGAGTGCCCGTCTCGACCTCAACCTCCGGCCCACGCCGCCGGCCGGCGATGTTAACCTTCTTGGCGTGCCGCGCGGACGGTCAATCATCCAGCTCTCGATCCTCGCGTCCCTGGCCGTATGTGCAACGCCCACAGCCATCGCGCAGGCGCCTCCGACATGCGCTGTCGAGGACCGGCCCGCCGTGCTGACGGCGTACGAGGACTTCCCGCACACGGTGCTCGACACCATCTTCGCCCTGCCGGCGGACTACGAGCCGCCCGACCTGGTGCGGGTATCGCTTGCCTTCCCCGCGACGTACGACGGCGGCGGAGACCTCCTGGTGCGCGAGGTAATCATCGAGGACCTGCGCGCGTTGCTCGCCGCCGCTGACCGGTCCGGCATCAGGCTGGCCGTCCAGTCGGCGTACCGCAGTTACGCTTACCAGGAGCGGACTTTCGACTACTGGGTCGACCGGGACGGCTACGCCGCAGCGCTGGCGAGCAGTGCGAGGCCCGGCCACTCTGAGCACCAGCTCGGCACCGCGATAGACCTGCGCTCGCTGGGCGGCCCACCGGCATGGGACTTAGATGACTGGGCCGCGACGGAAGAGGGGTCGTGGGTGGCCTCGAACGCCTACCGCTTCGGGTTCGTGATGAGCTACCCACGGGGTTCCAAGGACCTCACTTGTTACGTGTACGAGCCCTGGCACTACCGCTACGTCGGCCGCGAGGTCGCTGAGGCCGTGCACGACAGCGGGCTCACCCTGCGAGAGTTCCTGTGGCGCCGGCCCGCCGTCGCCGCGGCGCTGGAGTCGGCGCGTTGAGGAGCCGCTCGGGCCCCATTAGGACGGTCCTCGCGGCCTGTCTGACCCTCGCGCTCGCCGCTCCGTCAGCTCTCGCGCACCCGATGCTGGTGATCGGGGAGGTTCGCCTAGTCCCCGATCCGCCCGAGCCGGGAGCGCAGGCGACCGTTATCGTCAACCTGCAGGACACCTCTCTCACCGAGGTCGAGGACGCTGTCGTGTTCCTCGAGCTTCGGCCCGGCGCACCGGCGTCTGAGGGCGACCAGCCGCGCGGGGAGCCGCTCGAGTCGACCGATCGCCTGGAGGAGACGTCCCCCGGCATCTACGAGACGGAGATGGAGGTTCCGCCACCAGGCGAGTACACGCTGTCCATACGAGACAGGACGTACCGTCAGGAGGAGGCGGTCGCGAACGTCGCGCTCGTCATCGACGGCGACCCCGTCGACTTCGTCCCGTTCGTGCTTCCGCCTACGGCCACGGGACCCGCCTCGCTCGGCTCGTGGCTGATCTGGCTCGTCGGCGTCCCGCTGCTGGCGGGCGTCGTCGTCACCGTACTCGTGCTGCGGTCCGGCGGCGGAGGCGATGCCGAAGACCGGCCCGACCAAGGCGCGGACCCTCACACCTCGGCCGACCAGGAGAGCTAAGGCTTGAGCCTGCTGGAACAGACCTGGGGGACGTGGCTGAACGTGGCGACCGTCCTGCTGGGCGGCGGCCTTGGACTGCTGCTGCGCGGCCGGCTGCCGGAGCGGATCACGCTCGTTGTCATGCAGTCTATCGGCCTCGTCACGCTGCTGATCGGCGTCATCAACGCCCTCGACCTGGGCCGCGTCGACTCGCCGCCCGGTCTCGTCGTCGGCCTGCTGGCGCTTGCCGTTGGCGGCGCTCTGGGCGAGGCCTGGCGCATCGAGGAGGCGCTCGATCGCCTGGGGGAGCGCCTGAAGCGCTCACTCGGCGGCCAGGGCCGCTTCACGGAGGGATTCGTCGCCGCTTCGCTGCTGTTCTGCGTCGGCCCGCTTACGCTGCTCGGCAGCATACAGAACGGTCTGACTGGCGAGGCGCAGTTCCTGGTGCTCAAGTCGGCGCTCGACGGGTTCTCGTCCATGGCGCTCGCCACCACGTTCGGGTTCGGCGTGCTGGCGTCCGCCATCGTCATCGTCGTCTACCAGGGCGGGTTGTCTGTCGCGGCCGGGCTGCTGGCGCACCTCGTTCCCGACCCTGCCACCGACCCTCGGGTGCTGCTCGTGAACGGTGTCGGGGGCCTCATGATCGTCGGCCTCGGTCTCGGGCTCCTCGAGATCAAGCGCCTGCGTGTGGCATCGCTCCTGCCGGCGCTGCTTCTAGCACCCCTCTTCTACTGGCTGGGCGGCCTCCTCTACTGACGGCTGTCCGCGGTAGCATCCGGTATGGCGCCAGACGAGCAGACCACGAGCGTAGACGACCGGACGCTCGAGCATCTGGAGCGCCTCGCGCGCCTCGAGGTGCCCGCAGAAGAGCGCGAAGGCATCAAGGCAGACCTGAGCACCGTCCTGACGTTCGTGGCGCAGCTCGCCGACCTGGCGATCGGGACGGGCGCCCCGGAGACGGACGCGCCCAGCGCGGCCAGGCCAGACGTGCAGCGTCCCAGCCTGGGACAGGCCGCGGCGCTGGCGGTCGCGCCGTCCTCGCGCGACGGCTACTTCGAGGTCCCGCGCACGGTAGACGAGGGCTGAGGGCGGCGGCCACGAGACCGCCGCCGACCTGGTCACCCACTATTCACTCGAACGGGAAAGCCACGTCGCAGGCGGGGTCGTCAGCTCCCAGGCCGTCCCACTCCGCGAAGTAAACCTCCCTGGGCGACAGCGTCCGTCGCTTGCCGTTCGCGTGCAGCCACGCCGCCACGGAGTCGTAGGCCTCGAGGATCTTCGGGTACTCGACCTCGGCCTTGGTTATGCGCGCGTACGCCTCCTCATGGGCGGGCTCGAGGCGCACCCGTGCGGCGCCGAAGGGCTCGACGCTGCCCGCCACCGGCAGGCAGACCTCCACGGGTCCATCGGCGTCCATCGAGACCTGACCGTGGTAGATCACGATCATCGCGCCCGCGACCTCGACGCCGCTGCCCTGCGCATGGCGCATCAGGGCCGTGCCGCTGCGACTTATAAGCTCGGGCAGGGCATCTGCCAGCGTGCGATCCTCGATGCTAAGGAACTTGCGCTCCGGCACCTCTCTCACCTTCACGTCGTGTGCCACGCTAACCTCCCCGCGCAGGCGGGCCAGCACGCGTGAGACCAGCCCACGCCGCACCTCCAGGTCCTTCTCGACGCCGCTCCAGTGGGCCTGCACCAGCCTCACAGCGTCACCTCCAGGCGCCGCCAGCACCTCGGCGATTACGGACAGCGGCATGTCGACCTGCCGCAGGAGGAACACGAGCCGGGCGGACTCGACCTGGTCTGGCGCGTAGTAGCGGTAGCCGGTGTGCTCGTCGACGCGTCGCGGAGCCAGCAGGCCCAGCTCGTCGTATAGACGCAAAGCCTTGAGGCTGAGGCGCGTCTCGCGCGAGAACGCGCCGATCGTCAACAGCTCCTCTGTTACCGCACCCTTCGCCTGCACGACCTGAGGTTCAGGCATGCCCCAAGGGTAGGGTCAAGGGGCCGCCGAAGCGAGCGACGCGGGGCAGCTGGCGACGCCACGGGCGACCGCCGCCCTATATTCGCTGCATGTCGGTCGCCATCGTGCTCCTCCTCATCCTCGTCAACGGCCTCTTCGCCATGTCCGAGATCGCGGTGGTCTCTGCCAACCGGTTCAGGCTCGGCCAGAAAGCCGAGGCGGGCGACGAGGCAGCCAAGCGCGCGCTCGACCTCACACAGAACCCGAACCGCTTCCTCTCGACGGTCCAGGTAGGCATCACGCTCGTTGGGGTCTTCTCCGGCGCGTTCGGCGGTGCCGCGCTGGCGGGGCCGTTGGCGGAGAGGCTCGAGCGCGTCGCGTGGCTGGCACCGTACGCGCAGCCGCTGGCGTTCGGCCTCGTGGTGGCGGGCATAACGTACCTCTCGCTCGTCATCGGCGAGCTGGTGCCCAAGCGCGTCGGGCTGTCCGACCCGGACAGGGTCGCGATGGCCGTCGCGGGCCTCATGCACCGGCTGTCGCAGTTCGCGAGGCCCATCGTGTGGCTGCTGTCCGTCTCGACCGAGGGGCTGGTGCGACTGTTCCGCATCCGTCAGGCCGACGACTCCGTCTCGGAGAGCGACATCGAGACGCTCGTCGCGCAGGGCAGGCAGGCCGGGGTCGTGGAGCCGGAGGAGCAGGAGATAATCGAGAACGCCTTCTGGCTGGGGGAGCGGCGCGTGAACGACATAATGACTCCTCGCCACCAGGTCGCCTGGCTGCCGCTGGGAGCCGGCGGAGACGAGATAAGGGAGGCGGTCGCGCGCTCGCCTCACGGGCGGTACCTGGTCGCGGAGGGCGACCTTGACCACGTTGTCGGGTTCGTCACGTCGCACGAGATGCTCTGGCAGGTGCTCGCGGAAGGAGCGCTGGACCTGGGAGCGGTGATGCACGAGCCCATATACGTCCCTGAGACCCTGCCGATCCTGTCTATGCTCGAGCGCTTCAGGGAGACTGGCAAGCGCCTCGCCGTCGTCGTCGACGAGTACGGGGGCTTCGAGGGCGTCCTCACGCTCGGAGACATCCTGGAGGAGCTGGTGGGCGACGTGGTTACCGACCCCGAGTCCGACCCCGAGGTGCTCGAGGTCGACGGTGGCTGGCTGGTCGACGGCGGGTTGCACATCGATCAGTTCACAGAGTTGCTGGGCATGGACGGCGGCGAGCTCGAGAACGCAGGCTTCCAGACCGTTGGCGGCCTGGTGGCTGCCGAACTGGGTCGTATCCCGGTGGAGGGGGACGGCTTCATGTGGCACGACCACGAGATAAGCGTGACCCGCATGGACGGCCAGCGCGTCTCGAGAGTGCGAGTGCTGAACCCTCCTGCCACGAGGCGCGAGGAGCGTTAGGCTCGGCCGCGTGAGCCGGCTTCTCGCGATCCTGCGCAGGTCACTGCCGCGGCGCGGCGGCTTCGAGGGTCAGAGCTACCTCGCCAAGTGGGCGCTGCTCGGAACCGTCATCGGCGTCGTCGCCGGGCTCGGCGCCGCCCTCTTCTACTTCGCGCTGGAGAAGGCGACCGAGATCTTCCTAGTCGGCCTCGGGCACCACCAGCCGCCACTTCCGGTGGGCGAGGGAGGCGTCGTCGCGGGCGCTGACGTCCCCACCCCATGGTTGGTGCCGCTGGTCATAACCGCGGGCGGACTCGTGTCCGGGCTAATCGTCTCGAAGCTCGCCCCGGAGGCCGAGGGGCACGGCACGGACGCTGCCATCGACGCCATCCACCGCAAGGCAGGCAAGGTGAGGCGCAGGATCCCGCCCGTGAAGCTCGTGGCCTCCGCGATAACCATCGGCACAGGGGGTTCTGGCGGTCGCGAAGGGCCGGCGGCCCAGATCTCCGCCGGCTTCGGGTCGGCGCTCGCCGACTGGCTGCGCCTGAGCGCCCAGGACCGGCGCGTAGCCGTGGCGGCCGGCATGGGCGCCGGCATCGGCGCGATCTTCCGGGCGCCGCTCGGCGGGGCCCTCATGGCGGCCGAGATCCTGTACCTCAACGACCTCGAGACCGAGGCGATAATCCCCGGCCTCATCTCGTCCATAGTCGGTTACAGCGTCTTCGGCGCCTTCTACGGCTTCGAGCCCATCTTCGGTGCTCAGCCCCACATCGCGCTCGACTCGCCCATCCAGTTGCCGTACTACGCCCTGCTCGGGATCGCATGCGGCCTGGTCGGCATCGTGTACGCCAAGACCTTCTACGGCATCTCCGGGGCGTTCGCCAGGCTGCGTATGCCCGCCTGGGCGAAGCCGGCCCTCGGCGGCCTGGCCGTCGGCGTGCTGGCCCTCCTGCTCCCGCAGGTGCTGCACACCGGTTACGGCTGGGTCCAGCTGGGGATGAGCACGAAGGTGCTCGACGTCCCACTGCTCGTCGTCCTGGCGCTGCCGTTCGCGAAGATCCTCGCGACCTCGCTGTCGATAGGCTCGGGCGGCTCCGGTGGCATCTTCGGGCCCGGCATGGTCATTGGGGGCTTCGTGGGCGCCGCCATGTGGCGCCTCGCCAACGGCATCCTCCCGGAGCTGCCTGCGGACCCTGCGCCCTTCGTGATAGTCGGGATGATGGCTCTCTTCGGCGGCATCGCGCACGCGCCGCTGGCGATGATGCTCATGGTCGCAGAGATGACGGGCAACCTCTCGCTTCTCGCGCCCGCGATGATCGCGGTAGCGCTGTCCACCGCGCTCATAGGCGACAGGACTATCTACAGGGCACAGCTGCCGAACCGCGCCGCCTCACCGGCCCACAGGGTGAGGATGGCGTTCCCGCTGCTGTCGTCGCTCACGGTGCGCGACGCCATGCGGCCCGTCGCCTCGGTGCAGGCGGGCACCCCGCTCGACGAGGCTGCGAAGGTCGCTGGCGAGGACGGCGTCGTCGTCATGCGCGAAGGGTCGCCCGTGGGCATCGCGACGGCCGCCGCCGTGCGCGACGCACCTCCCGGCACGGGACTTGTCGACGTTCTCAAGCCGTGGAACCCGCTGGACTCCGACCTGCCGCTCGACGAGGCCCTGCAGGCCCTCGACGAGGCCGGCGGCGGCTGGCTGCCGGTCGTCGAGGGCGGTGACGTCGTGGGCCGCGTCGGGATGCGCGGGATCGTGCGGACGTACAAGGCGACACTGGGCCGGGGCGTGCGGCGCGTGACGGAGCTCCCACCCGAGACGGTGCTGCTGGAGGCGACGGTGACTGACGCGTCTCCCCTGGCGCGTACGGCGCTCTCCCAAGCACGGATGCCGCCCGCGACGCTTGTCGTCTCGCTGTTGCGGGAGGGCGCAGTGATCCATCCGCGCGGCGACACCGTCATCGCTCCAGGTGACCGGATGACTGTCTTGACGGCCGCGGGGAGCGAGGACGCCGTCAGGCGCTACCTCACCGGCGGCTGAGCGGGGCGCTGTCGGCCACGAGCGGGCGAGCCCAGCGCGTCGCGCCGGTCAGATGACCTTGGCCCCCACGTATCCGGCCAGGGCGTCCGGCACGGCAACGGTGCCGTCGGCGCGCTGGTTGTTCTCGACGAGCGCTGCGATCGTGCGGGGGAAAGCGAGCGCGCTGCCGTTCAACGTGTGGACGGGCTCTGTCTTGCCCTTGGCGTTGACGCCGCCAGGGCGTGAGCGCGTCTTGAGCCTGTTGGCCTGGAACGCCTCGAGGTTGCTCACGCTCGACACCTCGAGCCAGCGACCCTGGCCAGCGCTCCACACCTCGAGGTCGTACTTCTTCGCCTGAGTGAAACCGAGGTCGCCCGTGCACATGAGGAGCCGCCTGTACGGCAGGCCGAGCTCCTCGAGCAGCGACTCCGAGACGGCCACCATCTCGTCGAGCGCCTGATAGCTGACCTCGGGAGCGCTGAACTGCACCATCTCCACCTTGTCGAACTGGTGAACCCTGTTGAGGCCGCGGACGTCCTTGCCGTGACTGCCGGCCTCGCGCCTGAAACACGGGGTGTAAGCCGCGTAGCGGATCGGCAGCGCGTCCGAGTCGAGGATCTCGTCCCGGTGGAGGTTCGTGAGCGGCACCTCGGACGTAGGCACGAGGTACATGCCGCCCGTCACCTCGTACATCTGCCCCTCCTTGTCAGGGAGCTGGCCGGTCGCCGTCGCCGACTCTGCGTTCACGAGCACGGGTGGGACGATCTCCTCGTACCCGTGGGCAGCCACACGGTCGAGGAAGTAGGCCTGCAGCGCCCGCACGAGACGGCTCCCCACACCCCTGAACACGGGGAAGCCGGCGCCGGCGACCTTGACCCCGCCCTCCATGTCGAGCCAGCCGCGCTCGACCATCAGGTCCCAGTGTGGGCGCGGCTCGAAGGTGAAAGACGGCTTCTCGCCCCACTCCTTGTCGACGACGTTGTCGTGCTCGCTCGCCCCGTACGGGACGCTCTCGTGCGGCAGGTTCGGGATCTCGAGCATCAGCTGCCCTATCTGCTGTTCAAGGCTGCGGCCGGTCTCCTCGAGGCGCTTCACCTCGCCTGACAGCTCCGACAGCCGCGCCATCAGCTCTGGGTCGTCCTCGCCGCGCCTCTTCATCTCCCCGACCCGTCTGCTGTCAGCGTTGCGCCTCGCCTGCTTCTCCTCGAGGTCGGACCTGACGAGCCTGTGTTCTTCGTCGAGGCGGAGCAGGTGCTCGAGCTTCGGAAGGTCTGCTTCCATCATCTTCGCGCGCATCGCGCGTCTGACGGTCTCGGGGTTCTCGCGTACGAAGCGCAGGTCGAGCATGGCAGACAGTGTACGAGCTTACTCATCGCTCCGGCCCGGCGGCCGGTATCCTCGTCGAGGACAGGCACGCACGGTTGTGCCGCCGGGAGGGTGAAGCGTGATCAAGCGCCTGTTCGGCCCGGCCGAGAACGGCAAGGCGCCCGATCCACTAGGGTCGGTCGAGCGCCTGCTGCGCCTTGCCAGGCCGACGGAACGGAGCGAGGAGGCTCTCAAGACCCTCAGCGCCACGCTGCAGGGGGACGTTCGCGGCTACGTCGTAAAGGGGGACGACGAGGGCGGCTACGTCTTCGACGCCCAGATCGGTTACGGCGACTCGCTGCTCGACGTCCAGCCGGGCCACGGGCCATGGCGGTCGCCGGGGCCGCGCGTCGTAGGCAACCACATACCGGAGATGTTCACGCCGAACGACCAGGCCCGCAGGGCGCAGTACGCCGACCTCGGCCTCAGGGACGCCACGTCGACGCTCGTCGTGCCCGTGGCCGGCAAGTTCGTCGGCTACGGCTCGCTGGTCCTCCATCGCCACGGTGGCCAGGGCTTCACCGAGGACGAGCTGAAACTTGCGACGAGGTGGGGCTCGGTGCTGGGCGAGGCGCAGAGCATCGACGCCGAGCTCAGGCGGGCGAAGCTCAGCCTCGTCGAGTTCACGCGCGCCTTCACCCAGGCCTTCGAAGCCCAGGACTTCGCCCAGCTGGGCCATGCCGAGCGCGTGACGGCGTACGCCCTCGCCCTTGGGAGAGCGCTCGGGCTCAACAGCCAGGAGCAGGGCGACCTGTACTTCGCCGCCATGCTCCACGACATTGGAAAGCTGGGAAGCGGCCTCGACCTCGGCATAGAGGACCTGGAGCATCCGCAACGCGGCGCGAACATGGTCGCGTCGGCCGCGATGCTGCAGGAGGCGGCGGAGGGCATAAGGCATCACCACGAATCGTGGGACGGATCAGGCTTCCCGAACGGCCTGCGCAAGGACGCGATCCCGCTTCTAGCCCGCATCGTCGCCGTCGCGGACACGTTCGACGTCCTCTCTAGCGAGCGAGGCCAGGCGCTGCCGCTGCGCGAGGTGGAGAAGCAGCTCGAGGCGCGCAGCGGCAAGGAGCTCGACCCGTCTCTCGTCTCGCTCTTCGGCAACATCCTCAGGCAGGGCAGGGACACGACGGAGCTCGCGCGGCTGCAGGAGACAGATCTGCCCTTCTAGGCGCCTGCCGGCAGCGCCGGACGGGCGGTCTTGACGCCCCGGTGGTACGCTTCCCAAGCGATGAGCGTCGAGGTAGTCAACTTCCGGCTCAGCTACCGCGGCAAGCCGGTTGGCACACACGTCATCAAGACGGAGGTCGCCGGCAAGGTGCGGCGGATGGAGTCGAGGGCGAGCCTCCAGGGGCCTCTGGGCAATGCCGTGATAACGCAGCGCAGCCGGTCCAGCGCCCAGTACCACCACAGCATCCGCTTCCGAGAAGAGTCGCAGGCGCGCGAGGGCAAGCACGTCTACGACGTCCACTTCGACGCCCAGACAGGGCTGGTGCACGCCAGCACCGGCACCAAGGACGTGGCCACGACGCCGTACATAAGGCCTTACCGCGATCCCCTCTCCCTCCTCGGCCAGGTCAGGGCCCTCGCGGGCAGCAGCGCAGCGGGCATCGCCATGCTCGGGCACGACGTCACGGTGCAGTTCGCCGGCGAGGTCGACCTGAGCACGGCGCTGGGTGAAAAGCGTGCATGGGCATACGTGCTGCAGCCGGGCGGCAGCGTCGTGTACGTCGACGTCGCAGGGGACAACGCCATCCTCAAGATGACCCAACGCCTGGCGGAGGGCCACCTCGACTCGCTCGTCGTCAGCGTCTCGAGAGAGGCGACGATGGAGTCGTTCGGCGAGGATCAGAGAGGCGGCGGCAAGCGCTCGGCCTCCCGGCGTCGCGGTCGCCGCCGCCCACGCAGGCGGAAGCGCGGCTGACGGGCGGAAGGCAAACGACGACGAAACCGGAGTACTCGGAAGCGCTCGCCTGGCTGTACGCCCAGACACGCGCGGGCGGGGAGCGGCACCCGAGACGGGCCAGGTGGCTGCTTCACGCGCTCGGGCTCGTACCACCGCAGAACTTCGTCAGGGTCGTAGGGACCAACGGCAAGGGCACCGTTTCCGACCTCATCGCTGCCGGTCTCAGCGCAGCTGGCCACACGACCGGCCTCTTCCTCTCGCCTCACGTCGAGCGGTTCGAGGAGCGGGTGTCGGTGGACGGCGTGCCCGTGCCGAGCGAGTTCGTGACGGCGTTCGTGGCGATGGCAAGGACCATGCTGGAGGGCTTGGGGCCGCCGGAGCCGGTGCGCCCCGCCTTCTTCGAGTTGACGCTGGCGCTGGCGCTGTCGGAGTTCGCGCGGGCAGGAGCGGCCTGGGGCGTGTTCGAGGCCGGCATCGGCGGCGCCACGGACGCTACGGCTGCGCTGGAGCCCGGCGTGCGCCTCGTGGTGCTAACCAACGTCGATCTCGATCACATGAGCACGATCGGCCCATCGCTGCACGAGATCGCAATGGAGAAGGCGGGAGCCTTCGCCGGTGGCGTCCCGGCGGTGACCGCGGCCGCCGGCGTGGGGCTGGCCGTGGCGAGGAAGGTGGCGAGCGAGCGCGGCTGCGTGCTGACGGAGGTCGCCCCCGTATCACCGGGTGAGGCTCCGCGCGCGGCCAACGAGAGGCTCGCCGCCGCCGCCATGAGGCTCCTCGACGTGCCGGAGCCCGCGATAGCTCAGGCGCTGCTCAGGCCAGCGCTCCCGGGGCGCGGTGAGGTGTTCGAGGCAGGTGGCCGGCACGTGATCCTCGACGGCGCGCACGACCCGGCCGCCGCCGCGCAACTGGCCTCACGGCTGGCTGGCGAGTACGTGCTGCTCTTCGGGGCGTTGGGGCGGAAGCAGGGCGAGGCGACGTTGGCCGTGCTGGAGGCCAGGGCGAAGCGCGTCGTGATAACCGAGGCGGCGGAGGGCGAGGGCACGGCGCACCTCGCGGGGCCAGGCAGGGAACTGGTCGCCGAGCCCGGAGCGGCGCTCGAGCGCGCGCTGAGCCTCGCGCCAGTGGGCGGCCTCGTCGTGGTGGCCGGCTCCCTCTACCTGGCGGGCCGCATGAGGCCGCTGCTAAACTCCATGGCGCATGGAACCCCGTCGCACGCCGCCTGAGCACGGCAGCGCAGCGCCTGGCGGCAGGGTCGGCTTCGTGAGCCTCGGTTGCCCGAAGGCCCTCGTCGACAGCGAGCACATCCTCAGCCACCTGCGGGCCGGCGGCTACGAGATCGTGCCGACTTACGAACAGGCCGACCTCGTCGTCGTCAACACGTGCGGCTTCATCACCCCTGCCGTCGAGGAGTCGCTCGGCGCGATCGGGGAGGCGCTGCGTGAGACGGGCAGGGTCGTCGTCACCGGCTGCCTCGGCGAGCGCCCGGAGACGATCATGGAGCGCCACCCGCAGGTGCTCGCCGTCACCGGCCAAGCCGACGTCGACGGCGTCATGCGCGCCGTGAGGCGAGCGTTGCCCATCTCGGACGACCCGTTCACGAACCTGTTGCCGATGGCGAGGGCCAGAGGCGGCCACACCGGCCGACTGGGACCACCGCTGAACCGGGTGACCCTCACGCCCCGTCACTACGCGTACCTGAAGATCGCAGAGGGTTGTGACCACCGCTGCAGCTTCTGCATCATCCCGAAGCTCCGAGGAAACCTGACGTCGCGGCCGGCCGCCGACCTCGTGTACGAGGCGCGGCGGCTGGTGGCCGCCGGCGCCAAGGAGCTCATGCTCATCGCCCAGGACCTGTCCGCGTACGGCAACGACGTCCGCCACGCCACCTCGCAGCTGGACGGGCGTGCCGTTAGAGCCGACCTGGTCGACCTCGTTACCGAGCTCTCGGAGCTGGGCGTGTGGCTGCGGCTGCACTACGTCTACCCTTACCCGCACGTCACGCGCCTCGTCGAGCTCATGGCGGTTGGCAAGGTCCTCCCCTACCTCGACGTCCCGCTACAGCACGCGTCGCGGAAGGTGCTGCGCGCGATGCGCAGGCCCGGAGGGGCGGTGAGCCACCTTGAGACGATCGCGGCGTGGCGGGCCATCGCGCCCGACATAACGCTCAGGTCGACCTTCATAGTCGGCTTCCCTGGCGAGACGGAAGACGACTTCGAGGAGCTGCTCTGGTTCCTTGAGGAGGCGCGCCTCGACAGGGTGGGTGCGTTCACGTACAGCGACGTGCCGGAAGCTGACGCGAACGACCTGCCGGGCGCTGTGCCGGAAGACGAGAAGCAGGAGCGACACGCGAGGCTGATGAGCCTGCAGGCGCGCATCAGCCGCGAGAAGCTGGCGGCCAAGCTGGGAGCCGTCGTGGATGCCGTGGTCGACGACTACGGCGAGCTACCGGGAGACGTCGTCTGCCGCACAGCGGCGGACGCGCCGGAGATCGACGGCGTGCTCACCGCCGCGAGCGACGGCACCGTCAAGATCGGTGACCGCGTGAGGGTGAGGGTGACGGGGGCGGATGACCACGACCTGACAGGCGAGGTCGTGGGGCGCGGCGAGTTCTCTCCCGGCGTACCCGTACTGGCCGGGTAGGTCGCGCACGAACTGGATGGCCGGTCCTAGCCGAGCGGCCCTCGCGGCGACTGCAGCATCTTCTCGAAGCTGCGTTCCTCTTCCATGCCGAGGCCGCCCTGTTGCTGCGTGACCATGAGCCGGAACTCGTGCGGGCTGGTGGCCATGAACGTGGCGTCCTCGAGGGTGATACGCCCCTCCAGGTAGAGCTGGACGAGGTGCTGGTCGAACGTCTGCATCCCGCGGAGGTTGTCCTGCATGAGGGCCTCCTTGATCTGCGGGGTCTTCTCCTCGTCCTTTATGTAGTCACGGATAAGGGGCGTGTTGACGAGGACCTCCACGGAGAGCACGCGGCCGGGGCCATCGGCGCGTGGCAGCAGCCGCTGGCTGAGGATCCCGAGGAGCGAGTCGGCGAGCAGGATGCGTATCTGGTCGCGCTCGTGGGGCGGGAAGAAGTCGATTATGCGGTTGACGGTCCTAATCGCGTCCAGCGTGTGGAGCGTGCTGAACACCAGGTGACCGGTCTGCGCAGCTGAAAGGGCCGCCTCGACGGTCTCCTTGTCGCGCATCTCGCCGACCATGATCACGTCTGGGTCCTGACGCATGGCGTACTTGAGGGCGCCGACGAAGTCGCTCGTGTCAAGGCCGATCTCGCGCTGGACGACGAGGCTCTTCTGGTTGCGGTGCAGGATCTCGATCGGGTCCTCGATGGTGATGATGTTCTTGTTGAAGCGCCGGTTCACGAAGTCGACCATGGCGGCGAGGGTGGTCGTCTTCCCCGATCCGGTCGGACCCGTGACGAGCACCAGCCCACGCGGCTGGCTCGCCAGCTCTGTGGCGACTGACGCCGGCAGGCCGAGGGCGTCGAAGCTGGGAATCGCGTCGCGGATCACGCGCATGACGACGCCGACCGAACCACGCTGCCTCAGCACGTTGCAGCGGAAGCGGGCGATGTTGGGGATGTTGAAGGCGAAGTCGACCTCGTGTCTGTGCCTGAATAGGTCCCTCTGGTTCTCGCTCATCATCGCGAGCGCGATCTGCTCCGTCTGCTCCGGCGTGAGCGGGGGCACGCCCTCGTACGGTTGAAGCTCGCCGTCCACCCGCATGTGCGGCGGCGCGCCGGCCTGCAGGTGGATGTCGGAGGCGCCGCGCGCCACGATCGTCTTGAGTAGGTCGGCGATGCGCACACCGCGCGAGGCTGCGTCACTCATGGTGCGCTCAGTCTAGGGAAACGGGGTTCACGGCGTTGTGACAAACCGGTCGCCGTGATGACCTTCCCCTCGCCACGCAAGGTCAGAGGATCTTGGAGAGGAAGGCGCGCGTGCGTGCCTCACGCGGGTTCACGAAGAAGTGCTCTGGGGTCCCCACCTCGACGATCTGGCCCGCGTCCATGAAGATGACGCGGTCGCCGACCTCGCGCGCGAAGCCCATCTCGTGGGTGACGACGATCATCGTCATCCCCTCCTTCGCGAGCGCGACCATGACGTCGAGAACCTCCCCGATCACCTCCGGGTCCAGCGCGCTGGTTGGCTCGTCGAAGAGCATCACCTTCGGCCCCATCGTCAGGGACCGCGCGATCGCCACCCGCTGCTGCTGACCGCCCGATAACTGGCCTGGGTACTTGCGCGCCTGCTCGGGGATGCCGA
>CAZMFX010000018.1:0-30626 GCA_964565625.1 uncultured bacterium | reverse complement strand
CGGGACGCGAGCTCCAGCGCCCGCACCGTCATCTCGTGCGCCCGTTCGGCCTCCATCCGGAACAGGGCCGGGCGCACGCGCTCGTACAGGTTCATTCTCTTCAGCTTCTGCGCGGCTTGGTGGGCCTCACCTCGACCTTGCTCGGCAAGGTCCTGGCCGGCATGCGGTAGAGGTACAGCACGGTCTCGGCTATGTCCTGGGGCTGGATCTTCCAGGCGTCCGCGTCCGACACCGTGCGGTCGTTGAACTCGGTCGCGACCGAGCCGGGCAGGATGGTGGAGACGCGCACGCCCTGCTCGCGCAGGTCCAGCATGGCCGCCTGGGAGAACCCGACGAGGCCGAACTTGCTGGCGTTGTACGCGGCTCCGCCGGCGAAGAAGTTGACGCCGGCCAGGCTGGCGATGGTGATGATCATGCCGCCCGAGTCCTTGAGCGCCTTGGCCGCGGCCTTGACCGTGAAGAACACGCCCGTGAGGTTGGTGTCGATGACGCGCCGCCAGGTGGCCTCGTCCAGCTCGTCGACCGGTCCGAAGGCCCCGACCCCGGCGTTGGCGACCACCAGGTCCAGCCGCCCGAAGCGCTCCACGACCTTCGCCACCGCCTCCTGCTGGGCGGCCAGCTCGCTGACGTCGAACGGTACCGCCAGGGTGCGGCCGGGGAACCGCGCCTCCAGGTCGGCAACGACGGCAGCCAGGCGCTCGGCGTCTCTGCCGTTGAGGGCCACAGAGAACCCGGCCCCTAGCAGCGCCTCGGCCACCGCGCGGCCTATGCCCCTGCTCGCGCCCGTCACGAGCGCCACGTCGCCGGCGCCGTTGTCTGGCGATGTCTGTGCCATGCGGAACGCTATCACGGCCCTGTTAGACTCGCCATCGTGCTGCGCCTGACGCTCATCCGCCACGCGCTCACCGACTGGAACGCGTCGGGCAGGTTCCAGGGCGCTGCTGACGTGGAGCTGAACGACGAGGGCAGGGCACAGGCGCGGCGGCTGCGGGATTACGTCGCCAGGCTGGAGCCGGACGCCGAGGTCTTCTCGAGCCCGCTCAAGCGTGCAGCAGAGACGGCCTCCATAGCCTTCCCTGGCCACGAGATCCGTTACGACCCCAGGTTGAAGGAGCTCAGCTTCGGCGAGTTCGAGGGAAAGACCCAGGCGGAGAACGAGCTGCATCCTGGTTGGGCGACCTGGTTCAAAGACCCTTACGAGCTGGAGGCGCCCGGCGGCGAGAGCTACTCGATGCTAAGGAAGCGTGCCGTCGCATGGATGGACGAAGTCGTGGCTTCGGATGCCCAGCACGTCGTCGCGGTGACTCACTCCGGAACCCTTCAGATGCTGCTAGCGCACGTACTGGGCGTCGAGAAGATCAGGTGGCGCAAGCGGATATACCTGAGGCACGCCAGCGTCAGCCGCGTTCTCTTCAGGGGAGACGAGATGCTGGTCGAGCGCGTCAACGACACGAGACATCTCGCCAGCCAGGGCGGCGACCCCTTCCTGGACTAGCGCGGGCTCAGGAGCCCGCCGTGGCTCTTCGCCGCGGGCGCCTCGCCAACGCGACGATCCCCAAGATGACGACGACCAGACCGGCGCCAGCGACAGCGCCGACTGTGAGCGGACGCCAGTTTCGCCTGAACGCCGCAACGTACTCCTCGAAGCGCCAACCCGAGTCGACGTGCACGTCGAGCACCCTGAACAGCTCGTCTCGTGCGGCGGTCGCCTGCGCTGCCGTCAGGCCCAGGTCAGGCATCTGCCTGTCAGGGTCGTCGAACTTGGGCTCCTGGAGCATGTTCGGGAGCCAGACCGCCAGCCTCTCCCTGCCGGAAGCAGCCAGCACAGCCTCGCGGGCGCTGTTCATGTCGGCGAACGGGTCGTCCGGATCGGCGATCATCGCCCTCAACCGCTCTTCGTAGTCCGCGCTGTTGAGCCGTTCGGTGATGCGGTAGTGCATGCCGAACTGGTCCAGGACGGGCCCGATGCCCCCACCCTCGCCGTTTATCTCGTGACAGCCGGTGCACCCCAGATCGCTGAGGACCTGAAGGTCCGCAGGGTTGCGCAGACCGGTGGTGGCCCTGGCGACTACAGGGTGCGCGTCCGATGGGTCGTAGTGGAGGCGCAAGACCACGCTGCCCGCTTCGCCGCTTGGAACCATCGTGGTCACGTAGAGCCCGTCGTCCCCGATCCCGACCCCTGCCAGGTGCTGAGAGCCTGCGTCCCCGATGAACTGGATCAGGTACCGGGGAGGCACGGCCGCGTCGCCCTCCGGCGGCACGCCACCGAACATCGCCAGGCCGGCAGGCACCTTCGGGGACCCGAACCCGGACGACACGTAGTGCCCAGTCCAGTCGGGCTGCATGAACGACGTTCCAGCCGGGACGTACGCGAGCTGGACAGGGGAGAACGGGTCGGGGAAGAGCACCTCGGACAGCGCGGCGAGGCTGGTGTCGTGACCGTCCCACAGGTGGTCGAGCCCTCGCGTGACGGGCAGGAACCTGTCGAGGTTGACGCCGTTGCCGGCGACCACGAGCCGCTCTCCATCGAAGCCGAGAGCGAACGGGTTGCGGAACCCCTTGGCGTAGACGAGCCCTGCCGGACCCTCTGACCCGAAGGGAGGGTCCTGGCACGGCTGGCCGTTCAGGTCCATGCAGAGGACCTTACCGAGCAGCAGGTTGGGGTTGGTCGCGGACGCCGGGGAGCCGCCATCGCCGACGCCGACGTACAGCAGGTCGTCCACGATCACGCAGTCTCCGACCTGGTGCGCGGGGGCCGACTGGAAGTCTGCCAACTCGGTCGCTATCTGGGTGGGATCGACGCCTGTGAGGCGACCAGCGTTCTCTTCGACCCTGAAGCGCACGATGTGGTTCCTGATCACGCCGCCAGCATCGGGCTCCGTGTACGTGGCGAACAGCTGCCGCTGCTCTGCTGCGAAGCAGAGGCCTGCCAGGCCCTGCTGGCTGGAGCCGGTGAGTCCGGTGTCCTGCTGGCCGTAGGTGGGGACGGTGGCGAACTCGCTGACGGTCCCGTCGCGGGAAACGACGCTGATACGCCCCTGGAGTTCCGCTACGAAGTAGTAAGGGTCACCTGGCGCCGTGCCAGGGTCCGGCAGGAACTCCAGCGCCGTCGGCAGGAAGAGCCCGGAGGCGTGGACCTCCAGCGCGTACCCCTGGGCGACGGCGAAGTCCTCCAGCGGATATGGAGGGGAGTCCGAAGCGGCCTGTGCTGTGGTCGTCAGGAGACAGGACAAGGTTAGCGGGCCGAGGATCCGGGCAAGGGCCCGGGAACGCCCACCGGCAAGGCGTCGTGGTCTCACACCCCGTACGCTATCACCGAGTTTCATGAGCAGGCGAAGGCAGCCGTACCGGCGGCCGGTGTCGGCCCGCACGGTGTTACGCTCGCCGGCGTGGCAGCCGTTCTGAGCGCCTCCCCAGCGCCGCTCGAGGATAGGGACGCGGCCCTGCTCGAGACCGACCGCGGGTACGTCGTGCGGCTCGAGGGGTTCAGCGGCACGGTGAGCGAGCTGGCGGGCGCGCTGAGGTCACGGACGCTCGAGCCGCATGCGGTCGACCTCTACCGCCTCGTACGCGACTACCTCGCCTACTTCGATGGCCTTGCCGGCGTGGACCTCGAGCTCGCCTCTGAGGCGCTGCCGCGTGTCGCGCAGGTGATCGAGCTCAAGCTCCGCCTGCTGTTGCCGCGGCCCGCCGACATGAGCGAGGACGAGGCAGACGCGGCCGCGCTCGAGGACGCCCTCGAAGCGGTAGCGCTCCTCGAGGAGCTAGAGCACGCGATCGACTTCCTCAAGCGCAGGCGGCAGGAGCGCAGGCTCGTCGTGCGCGCGCGTGCCCCAAGGCCGCCATACGAGCGGCCGCCGCGGCCACTCACCGTCTCGAAGGACGACCTTGCACGCCTCGCGGGACGCTACCGCCTTGGTGGCTACTTCGAGTTCTCATCGGCCGGTGCGACCGTCGCAACCGTCTCTGCTCAGCTTCTATCGCGTCTGCGCAGGGCGGTTAGGGGTCTGCTCTTCGGCCTTATGGGGGCGCGTGACTGGCCGACGAAGACGCTGACCTTCGCCGCCATGCTCGAGCTGGTGAAGCAGGATCGCGTGTCGGCTGCGCAGCCGGAGCCGTTCGGGCCGATAGAGGTCGTCTATCGCGAGGAGCCGGAAGCAGGCGCAAAGATAGACGGCTAGTCTTCCCGGAGGGGGTCAGGCCGCGGCCTTCGCCTCCTTCTTGCGCATGTTGGGATCGAGAACCCGTTTCCTCAGCCTGAGCGACTTGGGCGTGACCTCCAGCAGCTCGTCGTCCGCCAGGTACTCCAGGGCCTCCTCGAGCGTGAGCCTGCGAGCAGGCGTGAGTATCAGGTTCTCGTCCGAACCGGCCGCCCTCACGTTCGTCAGCTTCTTGTTCTTCGTTACGTTGACGTTCAGGTCGCCCTGCCTCGTGTGCGCCCCCACTATCATCCCGACGTAAACCTCGGTTCCCGGGACGATGAAGAAGTCGCCTCTGTCCTCGAGCTTGTAGAGCGAATAGGCGAAAGCTTCGCCCGGCTCCATGGCCACGAGCGAGCCGTGCCCCCTGGTGTTCAGGTCGCCCGCGTAGTCCTCGTACCCGTCGAAGACGTGCGACAGAAGGCCCTCGCCCTGCGTCATCGAGAGGAAGTTCGTGCGGTAGCCGAAGAGGCCGCGGCTGGGGATGCGGAACTCCAGACGCGAACGCGTCTCGCCGGGCTCCATCGAGGTGAGCGTGCCCTTGCGAGACGAGAGCGACTCGACGACCGAGCCCATCGAGGCGACCGGCACGTCGACAACGACCCTCTCGTAAGGCTCCTGGCGCCTGCCGCCGGACTCGCGCATTATCACCTCGGGCCGCGAGACGCTGAACTCGTAGCCCTCGCGGCGCATGCTCTCAACGAGGATCGATAGGTGCAGCTCGCCGCGTCCCGAGACTCGGTAGCGCTCGCTGCCGAGCGGTTCGACCCTGAGGGCGACGTTCGTCAGCAGCTCGCGCTCGAGGCGGTCGGCCAGGTGGCGACTCGTCACGTATGTCCCTTCCCGGCCCGCGAAGGGGCTGGTGTTGGGGCTGAACGTGACGCTTACCGTCGGCTCGTCTACGCTCGGGCTCGGCAGCTGCTCCACGGCTTCTGGGGCGGAGACGGTGTCGCCTATGTTCACGTCCTCGAGGCCGGAGATGACGACTATGTCGCCGGTAGCCGCCCTGTCGGTCTCGACGCGTTCAAGCCCGAGATGCGTGTAGACCTTCGTCACCCTGGAGCGGTGGGGCTCCTTGCCCCTGCCTGTCAGCACGACGGGCTCGCCTGTCCCGACGGTGCCCCTCAGCACGCGGCCGAGCGCGAGACGACCGAGGTAGTCGGAGTAGTCGAGGTTGGCCACCTGGAACAGGAAAGGGGCGCCTTCGTCGCCGCCAGCAGGCGGCACACGCGCCACGATCGTCTCGAACAGCGCCGTCAGGTCGTCTTCGGGCGCCTTCCCCTCGAGCCACGCCCGCCCTTCACGAGCTACCGCGTGGAGTATGGGGAAGTCGAGCTGCTCGTCGTCTGCGCCGAGCTCGACCATGAGGTCGAAGGTCATGTTCACGACCTCGTCGGGTCTGGCGTCCTGCCTGTCGATCTTGTTGACGACGACGATGGGCCTCAGCCCCTTCGCCAGGGCCTTCCTCAGCACGAAGCGCGTCTGGGGCATGGGGCCCTCGGCTGCGTCTACCAGGAGCAGCGCGCCGTCTACCATCGTCAGCGCCCGCTCGACCTCGCCCCCGAAGTCCGCGTGCCCAGGGGTGTCTACGATGTTGATCTTCGACCCGTGCCACACGACGGCCGTGTTCTTCGCGAGGATCGTTATGCCCCTCTCGCGCTCGAGCCCGACCGAGTCCATGACGCGGTCCGGCACCTGCTGGTTGGCGCGGAACACGTTCGACTGGCGCAGCAGCCCGTCGACCAGCGTCGTCTTGCCGTGGTCGACGTGCGCGATTATGGCGATGTTGCGGTAATCCATCTGACTCCTGTGTGGCCGCGGCACTGTCTCCCGGCCGCCGGCGCAACAGGGGAGTATAGCGGTACGAAGCGCGCACCCGTGGTAACGTCCGCCGATGTCGCGTGCGGTGGCTGGCCCGGCCGTGGGCGACGATGCGAGCAACGAGAGACGTGAGAGACCCGCTGTGCATGCCGGCGACGTACGGCGCATGTTCTCCGAGATAGCCCCGACTTACGACCTGCTCAACACCGCTTTGAGCCTGGGGCTCGACTCGCGTTGGCGCCACGAGGCGGCGGCCGAGGCCGTCGCGCGCGGGCCGGGAAGAGTGCTCGACGTCGCGACGGGCACGGGCAAGCTCGCCTTCGCCGTGAAGCGTGCTAGTCAGGCGTCCGAGGTGACGGGTGTCGACTTCAGCGCGGAGATGCTGGAGGTGGCGCGGCGTGAGGCCGAGCGGGCCGGTCACGACGTGCGCTTCGCCGTCGCGGACGGCACCGCGCTGCCCTTCGCTGACGGCACGTTCGATGCGGTGACGATCGCGTACGGCCTGCACAACTTCGAGGACGTCGACGCCGGCCTTACCGAGTTCCACCGCGTGCTGGCCCCGGGTGGCACTGCGGTGGTGCTCGAGTTCCCACCCCCGCCGGGGGGTGTGTTGGGCGCGGCGTTCCGCCTGTACTTCGAGCGTCTGCTCCCTTTGGTCGGCGGGCTCGTCTCCGGCAGGCGCGGAGCGTACGCCTACCTGCCGCGCTCGGTGAACGCGTTCCTCGATCCGGAGCGACTCGCCGAACGCATGCGAGCGGCGGGTTTCACCCAGGTGAGGTATCGGATGCAGACGCTGGGCGTCTCGGCGTTGCACGTTGGTAGCAGGGACGACTCTGCTGTGGCTGGAGGTCTTTGAGGCATGACACGCAAGGCGGGGCAGCTGGAAGCGCCCCAGGACATCGAGATCAACACGGACGGCGCGCTGCTCGGGCTCGGTGGCAGCAGCGAGGTCTTCGACGCACACGACCGCCGCTTCGGGCTGGCGATCAGTCACTTCAAGAACGCTGTCAGAGGGCGCGCGTACGACAACGAGTCGGTGACGCTCCGCGTCGGCAGGGGCGGCTACTACACCCAGTCGAAGCGCTTCCCGCTCGCGTTCTTCGGCGACTCGGCGCGGCCGGACGTGCGCGTTGTCGACGAGGCCGAGGCGCGGTCCGTCGTGTGGGAGGCCGTAGCGCACTACCGCGCAGACGAGGCCCAGTCGCTCGTCTGCGTCTACTCTGCCGACGATCCGGACGATGTCTTCCTCGGCTACAAGGCTAGGGCGGACGTCGAGTACGAGTACGGCGTCCTCAAGGCCGACCTGCCTGTTCACATGCGCGTGATCTTCTCCGCGGAGGAGGTAGTTCCGCTGATCGGCGCCCGCAGCGGGGTGCTGGTCTATCAGAGGACCCGGTCCGGTCAGCACGTCCTGCTACGGGCCACCGGCCGCAGGGCGCCGCTCCTCGTAGGGGGCCTCAGCAGCTGACCGGCGGAGCCTCAGCCGTGATAGTGGGGGGAGGGGCCACCGGTTGTGAGGCCGCGTGGCGAGCGGCGCTCGCAGGCGCGAACGTGACGCTGGTGACGACGAGCCTCGACACCGTCTACTCCATCGACGTCGAGCCCGGCATGCTGGCGCCGCCCGCTGGCAGCCTCCTGCGGGAGGTCTTGGACCTGGGCGCAGGAACCCGCTGGGACGTGCACCGGCTCGCCAAGTACGCGCTCGAAGGCAAGGATCGCGTTCACCTTCTTCAGTCGACCGTCTCCGGTGTCCTCATCGGAGGCGGTGAGGTACTGGGCGTGCAGACGTGGGAGGGCGTACCTCGCATGTCGGCGTCCGTCGCCCTCTGCGTCGGCACGTTCCTCAAGGGTCGTCTGGAGATCGGCTCCGTCGTCGAGCACCAGGGCAGGCTCTCCGAGATGGCGTACGACGACCTCCACCTCGACCTGCTGGGGCACGGGTTCGAGTTCGAGGATATACACATCGCATCCGAGGCGGAGGCCGGGTCGCTCCCACACGTCGTGCGGTCGGTCGCGTTCTCTCCTGGCGAGTGGTCGGAACCAACCCTTTCGCTGCAGCGCGTCACAGGGATGTACGCTGCCGGTGCGTGCGTCGCGCGGGCGGATGGCCCCCCGGGAGTCGAGGAATGCGTTTCCGAAGGCGCGCGGCTCGGCACGATCTTGGCGGGGCTCGGCTCCGACTAGAGTCGCCCTGCCGGTGAAGCCCTATACGGGCGGCGTGTCCTGACGCGGCGTCGTGTAGCGCTCGATCTTCCCGAGCTCACCGGGCTCTGCCCACGCGATCTCGGGTCCGTACGGCGTGGTCCTCACGAGCCGGTAGCGGTACGGCGGCAGCGGCTGCCTGAGGGTGATGACGAAGCGTTCCCCGTCCAGGAGCACCTCTTCGCCGATCGTGAATGTCGCCATGTCGATGAGGTTACCTCCGGCCGGTCGCGGTGGCGAGGGACTTCTCTCCCTCGGCATCCAGGAAGATGGGTTCCTGCGGCATGGGGAACAGGCCGCGGTCCGCTCCGCGCTTCAACAGCTCGACCACCGCCGCCTCTCCTTCGGGGCCAACGTCTAGCGAGTGCTCGTTGACGTAGAGGTCGATGTGCCGTTGCCTAACCGTCTCGTCCATCTCCTGGGCGTGGCCGGCGACGTACGCGCGGGAGGCATCGGGGTGTGCGAACGCGAGTTCGAGGCTCGCGCGGACGAGGCGGTCGAGGCGCCGCCGGGTCGCGGCGCCGAGAGACCTGCGCACCGCGATCGCTCCCAACGGCACGAGGTGCCCGACCACATCCTCCCACCATGTCCCGAGGTCGACCAGGGAGTGCAACCCGTGGTCCATGTAGGTGAAGCGGCTCTCGTGGATTATCAGGCCTGCGTCGTAGCGCCCGGCGGCGACTGCCGGCATTATCTCGTCGTAGCGCAAGACCTCTGTATGTAGGTCGTCGCGCCACAGCGAGAGGAGCAGCTTCGCCGTCGTCGTCCCGCCCGGCACGGCGACGCGCTTGCCTGCGAGCTCGAGGTCCGGATCACGCGCGACGACTAGCGGGCCGACGCCGCGCCCCAGCGCTCCGCCGGAGCGTAGCAGCGCCCACTCGTCAGACAGGTACCCGTAGGCGTGGTAGCTGACCTTGGCGACGTCGAGCGAGCCTCGTCGTGCCGCCTCGTTCAAGGCGTCTATGTCGAGCAGCTGTACGTCGAGCTCCAGGCCCTCCTCCCCGTCTCGCCCCGACTTGTCCGGCGAGCTCTCGAGCAGACCGCTCACGAGCGCGTGGAAGATGAACGTGTCGTTCGGGCATGGGGAGTAGCCGAGCCTGAGGCGCATGTCGACCTCCAGATTAGCCTCTGGAGCGTGCTCGGGCCGGGGTCCTCACCGGGTCACGTGACCACGAGCCGCGGGCGTCAGGTACCGGACGCGCCGGCTATGAAGGTCTCCAGCTCCTCGCGCAGTCTCAGCAGTGACGGGCGGTGCACGTACATCATGTGCCCGGCCTCGTAGAAGCTCATGCTGACGTTCTCACGCTGCTCCGGCGTGAGGCCCATGTGGGCGAACGTGTGCAGCGTGGCGTAGTACGGCGTCGCGAGGTCGTAGTAGCCGTTGGCCACGTGTACCTTGAGGTGTGAGTTGACGCTCATCGCCCTGCGCAGCGTCTCCGCGACGTTCAGGTACTTGTTCTCGACGTCCTTGTAGCTCCAGCTCTTGTAGAGGTTGGCGAGGATCTCGTACGGGAGGTCCGACTGGTAGCGGAGCTCACCTCTCACGTAGTCGTTGAGCGTCGCCGTGTACGGGCCCTGAGTAGCCGACATGCTCGGGTCGAACTCGAAGCGCTCGCCAGCCGAGTCCCTGTCCACGCCCGTGTAACGGCTGTCTATGCGGCCGACGGTGCGGGCCTCTGAGCGCAGGAGCTCCTTCGTGAAGCGGAAGATCTCGATGCGAAGGTCCGTGGAGAGCACGTACGCCTCGCTGAGGCCAGTGTACCTGGCAAGCTCGGCAGCGACGGCCGCGCGCTCCTCGTCATCGAGGCGGTCTCCGAGCAGCAAGGCGTGAGAGTAGCGCGACAGCGCGAACTCCTCGACGCGTTCGAGGAGTTCTGCTAGGCCAAGCGCCTGGAGCTCATCGTCGAGCCTCCCGTGGTAGTGGGCTGTCGCGGCGTATGTCGGCAGGAAGAGCAGCGGCGGAAGGTCGTTCCCCGGCCCGAAGCGCGCCGTCCCGAACTCGAGGATCGCCGAGACGAGCATCAGGCCGTTCAGGTACATGCCGTGGCGCTCCTGCAGGTGACCCGCCAGCCCGGCGGCCCTCGTCGTGCCGTAGCTCTCGCCCGCCAGGAACTTGGGACTGCGCCAGCGCCCGTAGCGGCCCGTGTACAGCCGGATGAACTCTCCGACGCTCTCGACGTCGGCCGTGACGCTGTGGAAATCCTTGGCCTTCACGCCCTCGACGGGCCTGCTGTAACCGGTGCTGACGGGGTCGATGAACACGAGGTCTGTAACGTCGAGGAGAGACTCCTCGTTCGTGACGAGACGGTATGGCGGGGCGGAAGGCAGCCCATCGTCGTCCAGCTCCACTCGCTTGGGACCGAACAGCCCAAGGTGCATCCACACGGAAGACGACCCGGGACCGCCGTTGAAGCTGAACGTCAGCGGCCGAGCGCTCCTGTCTGCAACGCCGTCGAGCTCGTACGCGACGAAGAACACCTCGGCACGGGGCTTGACGCCCTCGAACGTCCCCTCCTTCTCGCCCTCCCCGACCTTCTCGTGGTTGAGCACGACCGTGCCGGCGGTAGCCGTGTACGAGACCTTCCTTCCTCGGATCGTCGTCTCGTGATGCGTTACGACCAGGTTGTCCTTCGGCGTACGGGCGGCCGGTTCATAGGTCTCGGCCGGTGGGCGCTCGGGATCTGTTGCCATCGTCTGCCGTCTCCTTGCTCGCCGACGGTCCCGCTCCTGCGGCGCGACCCGCGAGGTCGTCTGCTTCGTGCTCAGCAGCGTCGTGGACGACGATACCGCGGTGTCCGACCCGAGGCTCCGGTCGCTCGGGTCGGAGTTCGCTTCCCACGTTCCCGCCCGACTCTTCGTCCGTTCTCGCGCCCTGACGTAGCCACGAGGTGAACGCCTCTATGCCGTCCACGACGGCCTCGTAACGCAACGAGTAGAAGAGGTCGTAGCCGTGATGCCCGCCAGGCAGCTCCGCATAGACAACCGGGTTGCTGGAGCCACGGCGGAGGTGCGCCACCAGCGCCCTGGCCGTCTCGACGGTGGCGAGCGTGTCGAGCTCGCCGTGGGCGATGAAGAACGGTGGCGCCTGGCCGGCCTCGTGGCCCAACGGGCCGAACTCCGAGTCCGACCCGCCCATGCCCCAGTACCCGCCGTACCAGCCGTAGAGGCCGACGACCGCCGATACCGACGTATCGGCCTCCTCGAAGCCCTCCTGATATCGCGGGTCGTTCTGGGTCAGCGCCGCGATGGTGGAGAGGTGCGCTCCCGCAGATCCGCCGGCCAGGACCAGCGTGCTTGGGTCGGCGCCGTACTCGTGTGCGTGCGCGCGCACCCAGGCGATGACCCTCTTGGCGTCGCCAAGGTGATCGAAGAACCCGGCCTGCGGCCTCAGGCGGTAGTTGGCGCTGATCGTCACCCAGCCCTGGTCGGCGAGGCGGTACAGGAGTTCGGCCGACCCCAGTCGCTTGTTGCCAGAGTAGTAGCCGCCGCTGTGGAAGTAGACGAGCACCGGCGCGCCTTCCGGCCGCCGGCTGGAGCGGTAGATGTCGAGGCGGTTGCGGCGATGCGGGCCGTAGCTCACGTTGCCCGTCCTCTCCACGCCGCTGCGCCACAGCACGATGGGCGCGAAGAGCACCTTGAGCCAACGTGGTCCGCCGTCTATGTGAGCCAGCCGCTCGGGTCGGGCGCGGTCCCGCCATCCGGCACCCAGGCCGTCGTCGAGGGCGTCCCTCACAGCGCCACGCGCGGCGTATCCCCGCCATGCGATGACTGCGAACCCCGATGCCAGCAGGGCAGCCAGAACGATACCGATGAGGTCCCAAGTGGTGATGGCTGCTCCGCCGACGTACTCCGGCACGACTGAGATCGCCAGGAGGAAGAGGAAGACGAACGGTAGCTCGTTGTACGCGGGTGCCACGAGGTAGGAGACGTCGCGCAGGAGTCGCGGGCGCCTGGGCCCGACCAGCATCAGGATCACGATGAAGCCGGTCAACATGGTGAAGTACAGGTAACCGGGCATAGGCGCGGAACCTAGCAGCGGTGGCCCTGCCGCCGTGTGCGCCCCACTACCGCAGGCATCGCGCGCACGTCCCGAGGGGGGCCGGCCAGCGCACACGAGTCCCGCTCCCATCTGCTAAAGTGGTACGCCGCGTACGCGCCTACCCGCGCTGTAAGGGCCGGGGGCCGCGACGCGCCCAAGACTCACGGAGGTGGAGTTCATAGCGAAAGAACTGAAGGTGAATGAACAGATCCGGGTTCGTCAAGTGCGTCTCATCGGGGCAGACGGTGAGCAGGTCGGCATCGTCGAGACCAGAGACGCGCTGAAGCGTGCACGGGAGGAGGACCTAGATCTCGTACTGGTCGGAGAACAGGCGCAGCCGCCTGTCGCCAAGCTGCTCGACTACGGACGCTACCGCTTCGAACAGCAGCAGCAGGTGAAGGAGGCGCGCAAGCGCTCCCGCCAGCAGGAGATGAAGTCGATCAAGTTCCGCGTCAAGATCGATGACCACGACTACGAGACGAAGGTCAACCACATTCGCCGGTTCCTCAAGGCGGGACACAAGGTGAAGGTCACCATCATGTTCCGCGGACGCGAGAGGACACACCCAGAGCTTGGTCAAGGGATCCTGAACCGTGTCGCCGCCGACGTCTCCGAGATCGCGGCCGTCGACTCGGCGCCGATGATCGCGGGCATGGACATGAACATGATCCTCAGGCCACTGGCCGCGGTCCCCGAGAAGGTTCGCTCGGAATCCTTGGTCGGCTCATCGCAGAACGCCACGACCGCCGAGTAGGGCAAACAGGAGAGAGAAGGCATGCCTAAGCTGAAGACCCATAAGGGCACCAAAGCCCGTGTCAAGATCACTGGGCGAGGTAAGGTCAAGGCGATGCGCTCCGGCAAGCGACACCTGAACTACAAGAAGTCAGGCACGCAGATCCGGCAGGGGCGCACCGACCTGGTTCTCGACGACTCGGAAGTCAAGCGCATCAAGGCGCTTCTTCCGTACGATTGAGAGGGCGCTAGATGCCACGCGCCAAGACCGGCACCGTTCGCCGTCGCCGTCACGCCAAGATCCTCAAGCGCGCCAAGGGCTACTGGGGGTTGCGATCCAAGAGCGTTCGCATCGCCACCCAGACCCTGCTCAACGCGGCCGACTACGAGTACCGCGACCGCCGCGACAAGAAGGCAGACTTCCGCCGCCTGTGGATCGCCCGCATCAACGCCGCCGCCAGGCAGGAAGGCGTGAGCTACTCGCGCTTCGTCGCAGGCCTCCGCAAGGCTGGGGTCACCCTCGACCGCAAGGTGATCGCTGACCTCGCCGTCAACGAGCCTTCGGCCTTCAAGGCGCTTGTCGAGAAGGCGAAGAGCGCGTAGGGCGCATCTCGCTTCACAACTGAGATCATGGGCGCGCCAGGAGGCTATCCGGGCGCGCCTTCACATGGGGCGCCCGGTGCGGGATCAGTAGCCGCGATGCGGGTCGACGACGTTGCGCTCCTCGCCCTTCACTAGCGCCGCCAACGTCGCCATCACGTCCTTCGCCGCCTCCGTGCGCCAGCCGCTCATGTCGTTGGCGCTGTGGGGCGTCATGACAACGTTGTCCAGTTCCCAGAAGGGGAGGTTCGCAGGCAGCGTCTGCCCACGCGCTGAGTCGTCGTCCGGGTAGACGTACCAGACGTCGATGCCGGCGCCGAAGATGCGGCGGTGCGCCAGCGCTTCGTACAGCGCGGCCTCGTCTACCACGGCGCCGCGTCCCACGTTGACGAGGATCGCCGTCTCCTTCATCGCGCGCAGTTGGTCGGAGCCGATGAGGCCACGGGTGTCGTCCGTGAGCGGCAGGGAGCAGAGCACGACGTCAGCCGCGCCAAGCGCCACCATGAGACCGTCCGGACCGACCTGCGGCACCCGACCGCCAACCTTGGGGTGACGACGGAACGCCGTGATCGAGAGCCCGAGGGCCTCAAGCGCCGGCGCAGCGGCCTTGGCGATGGACCCGTAACCGAGCAGCAGGCACGACTTCCCGCGAAGGTAGATCCCCAGGCCCTGGGTATCCTTCTCGCCCGGACCCCAGTCTCCGCGGCGCAGCGCGGCATCCGTGGCAGCCACCCGGCTCGCCACGGAGAGCACGAGGGCGACCGCGTGCTGGGCGACCATGCCATCGTTGAAGTGCGAGTTCTGGACCTTCAGATGCGGGCGATCCAGCAGGTACCCGCGCAGTCGACCCCCCAGGCCGGCGTATGGCACTATCACGCGCTCGAGGGCCTCGCCGTCCAGCAGGCTCTCGGGCGGGCCCCCGTCGACGATGACCTGCGGCCAGTCGCGCAGCTCCAGCGCCCGGTCGCTGTCGGTCTCGACCCTGACCTCGACGCCGTCGGGAGGGGCCAGCTCGCGGGCGGCGTCGCCTGAGATCTGATGCGTCCAGAGGACCTTGAGAGCCATCATGGGATGCTATCGCGGTATCGGTCCCGTGTGGCCGCGCCCCGGGTATCCTTGTCCGCCATGCGCGAGATCAGAGGAATCGATGCCGCTCTCGCCTGGTGCGCACGCAGGCGGGAGCGTCTGACCCGGCCTGCGCTCCGGGCGGAACTGGCAGCTACGGTCGCGGAGCTTGTAGGCGCCGTGGCGAGGGGAGGGGAGCAGGCGATCCTGTCCCTCACGGAGCGGTTCGACGGCGTGAAGCTCGACGCCGTCGCCGTTCCTCCTGAGGCAGTCGCGGCGAGCGCGGGGCTGGTGCAGCCAGACCTGCGGGACGCGATAGACCTCGCGATCGAACGCGTCAGCACCTACTACCGGGCCCAGTCAGCAAGCGGCTTCGAGGTCGAGGACGGAGACGCGCGCCTCGGCATGCTCGTCAGGCCGGTGGCCTCCGTCGGCTGCTACGTGCCGGGCGGGACCGCGCCCCTCTTCTCGAGCCTCGTCATGACAGCCGTACCGGCACGCGTCGCAGGGGTCGCACGTATCGTCGTCGCGACACCGCCGCGCCCCGACGGCAGCGTGCCGCCAGAGGTCGCGTACGTCGCGAGCGTGGTGGACGCGGATGCCGTGCTAGCAGTTGGTGGGGCGCAGGCGATCGCGGCCCTCGCATTCGGCGTCGGCGACGTGGCACCCGTCGACGTTGTCGTCGGGCCGGGGAACGCGTACGTCGTTGAGGCGAAGAGGCAGCTTTACGGTGCGGTCGGCATCGACATCCTCGCCGGCCCCACCGAGACCCTCGTCCTGGCGGACGCGACCGCGGACCCCCGACACGTGGCGTCTGACCTCGTCGCGCAGGCCGAGCACGGGGGCGCGGAACCGGTACTGGTGACCGACAGCGAGCCCCTGCTCGAACGTGCCACCCGGTTGGCCAGCGCGCTGGCTACCGATCTTCCGACGTCCGCAGCTGCGGTCGAGTCGCTGGAGGAGCGCGGGACGGCCGTGCTCGTCGCCGACCTGGAGGAGGGCGTCAGCGTGCTCAACGCCTTCGCGCCGGAGCACGCCTGCCTGCTGGTCGACGACCCGTGGAGGTTGCTCGGGCGCGTCCAGAACGCCGGCGGCGTCTTCCTCGGGCATGAGAGCATGGAGGCGCTCGGCGATTACATCGCCGGGCCCAGTCACGTCATGCCGACAGGGAGCACCGCCCGCTTCGCGAGCTTCGTGAACCAGGTGCACTTCCAGAAGCTGATCCCGTACGTGAGCTCGACCGCCGGACTGCTGGAGCGCGTCGGCGCGCAGGCTGCTTCGATGGCGCGCGCCGAAGGGCTCGAAGGCCACGCACGGGCCATAGAGTCGAGGCTCGGCCAGGGCCAGGAGGATGGGCGGCGCGGCTAGTCTTTCGTCTTGAGGCCGAGCAGGGTCCTCAGTATGTCGAGGTACATCCGGCCGCGCACGGCTAGCCCGCGCCAGAAGCCGCGCTTCTCCTCCTTCATCACCTGCGAGACGCCGGGCATCGGGACATCGACGAAGCGCCAGTCGTTGCGGATGGCGTGCCGCGTTATCGCGACCTCGACGCCGTAGCGTGAGGCTCCCAGCCCCGGCACCCCCAGCAGGGCGAGGCGCCTGAGCGCCCGCTGGCCCGAGAGCTGGGGCGTCACGCGCTGCGCGACGCTCGTGCGCCACCTGCCCCCCGTGAAGATCCCTCTCGTCATGTCGACCTCGCCAGAGAGGACCGGCTGCGCCAGGTCGCGCACGTTCTTCGGCGTAAGGCCGACGAGGTCGGCGTCGAGCAGGACGACGACGTCCTCGTCGGCGGCGAGGGCCCCCGCCTGCAACGCTCCGCCCTTGCCGCGGTTGACGCCGAGCCGCACGACGCCGGCCCCCGCCTCCTTGGCCGCCTCGGCAGTGCCGTCGGTCGAGCCGTCGTCGACGACCAGCACGCTTCCCATCCCGGCGGCGAGCGCCACCTTGACGACAGCGGCGACTGTCGACTCCTCGTTGTACGCGGGGACGATGACGCACGCCCGGTCGAGGCCGGCCGTGGCGTCAGCCTGTGAGAAGCGCTCCGAGCTCACGGAACGTGATGAGCACGATCAGCGCGAGGACCGCCATTACCCCGAAGAAGTGAAGCGCCTCTTCCTGGCCGGGGCGGAAGGGGCGGCCCCTGAGGGCAACCACCGTCGCGAGCAGCATGCGGCCACCGTCGAGACCGGGGATCGGCAGGAGGTTGAAGACGGCGAGCGAGAAGTTGATCACGGCTGCAAGGAGTACCACCGGCGCGAGGCCGACGCGAGTGGCCTGGTTCACCATCCCGACCATCCCGATGGGACCCGCGACGTCCTGGTTCTCGGCGCCAGTCAAGGCGGCAGCGAAACCGCTTACGAAGCCGCCTACCATCCTGGGGATCACGCGTACGCCGAATGCGGCGGTCTGCGGCACCATCTCGAGGAAACCAACGGGCTCGACGAGCGCGGTGATCTGGATGCCTAGCATGGGAGGGTCGGAGGAGCCTGGCAAGGGCCACTCGGTCGCGAGGGAGAGCGTTTCACCGCCGCGCTCGACGGTGAGGTTCAACGCGTCAGCCGTGCGTACCTGCTCGACGACGACGTCGGGGCCCGGGTGCTGGACGCCGTTCATCGCGACGATGACGTCGCCTTTGAGCAGGCCGAGCGACTGCGCAGCCGACCCTTCCGTCACCACCTCGACGACGGATCCTTCTGCCGGCACGGGCGCGCCGGACACGATCTCCTGGTAAGCGGGCTGCATGCTTATGGCCCACGCGAGCAGGAGCGATCCGAGCACGTAGTTGGCTATGACGCCGCCCACGAGCACCCAGAGCTTGGCGCCGAGACCCTTCTTCGCCATGCCCTCGTCGCTGTGAGTGAGCTCGCCGTCCTCGCCTACCTTCGGCGCCATGCCAGGCAGGTCGACGTAGCCGCCCAACGGCAGCAGCGAGAGCCGCCACTCCGTGCCGCGCCAACGGCGGCGCCAGAGCACGGGCCCGAGTCCGACGCTGAACGCCCTTACCTCGACCCCGACGGAGCGGGCGTTGAGGTAGTGCGCCAGCTCGTGCACGACGACGGCGCTCGTCAGGATCAGTGCGAAGGTGATAGCAGTCAGCATCTGTTCTCCGGCGCCTGGTGCGGCGCCTCAGGCAGTATGTCAGACCCGTGCGGCATGACCGGTCATCCCCGTCGCAACGCTGATATCACGTCGGTCTTGCCAACGATCCCGATGAGCCTGCCCGCCGGGTCGGTGACGCATAGCCGCCCCAGTTCGCTGTTGGCGAGGGCCGTCAGCACCTCGACACCGCTCGCGCCCGGCCTTATGACGTCGGCGTCGCGCATCACCTCGCTTACGGTCGCGTCGTCCCGCCCTTCCTCCACGGCCGACAGCGCGTCAGCCATGAAGGCGAAGCCAAGCAGGTGACCGGCGCCGTCGGTGACCGGGTACCCCGCGTGCCTGCCGAAGTGCCTGAGGCGGACGAACTGTCCGAGAGCCATGTCGGGGTCAACAGCCTGCGGCTCAGGCGTCATTAGGTCCTCCGCCGTCTGGCCGGCGAGGGCGTGCTCGAGCACGGCAGCTCGAGCTTCCGACCGCCCCGCCTCGTAGACGAAGAAGGCGAGCAGTATGAGGAAGAGCTGACCCGATACGACGCCGTAGAAGCCCATCACCGCGGCCAACCCCGCGCTTATCGCTACGGCGACGTGCGTCGCTCGCAGCCGCGGCATCGCCAGCGCGAGTAGGCTCCGCAGGACCCTGCCACCGTCGAGCGGTATCGCTGGCAGCAGGTTGAAGACGGCCAGCATCGCGTTCGTTGCCGCCAGGTACGCGATTATCGTCGTCGCGGTGGCGCCGAGCTCGACGCGGGGCAGAGACAGCCCCAGCAGCAAAGCGAGCACGAGGCTTGTCACCGGGCCCGCGATGGCGACCAGGGCCTCCGCCCCCCGGCGCCTCGGCATGTCCTTGAACTGCGCGACCCCGCCGAGGAACCAGAGGCGGATCTCGAGCGTCTCTACCCCGTAGAGCCGTGCCACGACGGCGTGGCCCAGCTCGTGCAGCACGACGCTCGCGAAGAGGCCGAGCGCGGCGACGAGGCCGAGGATCCAGCCGGGCGCGCCTCCGGAGGGCCCCGGGTCCAACCGCCGCGCGAGTTCCGGGTCCATCGCCCTCGCGAGCTCCCTCAGCTGGGCGTTGAACTCGGGAAGCTGGCTTCCGATCAGGTAGGCGAGGAGGGGCAGGACCAGCAGGAAGCTCAGATCGAGGCGCACGGGTATGCCGAGTAGCTTGAACGGCAGCAGGATGCCGCCCCTGCCTATGCGCCGCTGTCCCTCGGGAGCCGGCTCCACTCAGTCTCCCCGCGTCCGCTTGCGGGCCAGGCGCTCGACCATCTCGTCGGCGAGCGCCCTTGCCCTCTCGTCGGCGGCGGCTACCGAGTCCCAGGTCAGCTCTCCCGGCCTCGCAGCTTCGAGGACCCCTCGCAGGACGTCGGGTATGCCCGTGAACGGAAGGCGTCCGGAGAGGAACGCGTCTACGGCCACCTCGTCCGCGGCGTTCAGGTACGCGGGCGCCAACCCGCCCATCTCGCCGGCCAGGTAGGCGAGACCAAGGCTGGGGAAGCGCGCGTGGTCCGGCTCCTCGAACCGCCACTCGCCGCGTAGCGGGAGCGGCCCGAGGCCAGAGCCCGGTCTGCCGGGGTCGAGCGCGTACATTATCGGCAGCCGCATGTCGTGCGGCCCGACCTGCGCCTTGATGCTGCCGTCACGGAACCTCACCATGCCGTGCACGAGCGACTGCGGGTGGATGACGACCTCTATGTCGTGGAGCGGCACGTCGAAGAGGAAGTGCGCCTCCAGCACCTCGAGCCCCTTGTTGAAGAGCGTAGCGGAGTCGACGGTCACCTTGGGTCCCATCGACCAGTTCGGGTGGTCCAACGCCTGCTCGGGCGTCACCTTGGTCAGGTCTGCCGGGCCGCTGCGGAACGGGCCGCCGGAGGCCGTCAGGACGAGGGACGCGACGGCCTCCTTCGGCTCGCCTACGAGGCACTGGTAGATGGCGGAGTGCTCGGAGTCTACGGGCGTTATTCGCGCCCCGGCGCTCGCGGCGAGCTCCAGCATCAGCGGGCCTGCCACGACCATCGATTCCTTGTTGGCGAGGGCCACGTGACGTCCGGCGCCGAGCGCAGCCGCGGTCGAGGACAGCCCTGCCATGCCGGTTATTGCCGCCACGACAGCGTCGACCTCGAGGACCGCGACGTCCTCCGCGCCCATGGGCCCGCTGGCCATGCGCGTGCCTGCCGGAAGGTGAGGCCTGACCGCGTCCGCCACGTCCTCCGAGCAGCTGACGATGCGTGGCCTGAACTCGTTCGCCTGCGCGACGAGCGTCTCGGCGTTCCGTCCGGCGGCGAGCCCGACCACCCGCAACCCGAGGTGGCGCGCCACCTCGAGCGTCTGGGTGCCGATAGAACCGGTCGAGCCGAGGACGGCGATCGAGCCCACACCGGAATCATGTCATGGGGCCCGCCCCAGGGAGCTACGTCCCTGGGGGCAAAGCCCGCCGGTGGTAGCATCGGGACACGATCAGGAGGCGAAGATGCTTGTCAGCGAGTGGATGACGCAAGGGCCGAGGACCGTCTCGCCGGACACGCCTGTCATGGAGGCGATGCAGTACCTGCGTGAGGGAGGTTACCGGCGTCTGCCCGTCACGCGCGACGGCGTGCTCGTGGGCATCGTCACGGACAGGGACCTGAAGGAGGCGACGCCGTCGCGGGCGACGACGCTCTCCATATACGAGCTCAACTACCTGCTCTCCAAGCTCAAGGTCAAGGACGTCATGCGCACGCCGGTGATAACCGTGCGCAGTTCCGACACCATCGAGCAAGCCGCGCTCCTC
Organism: uncultured bacterium; assembly: GCA_964565625.1. GTDB lineage: Bacteria > Deinococcota > Deinococci > Deinococcales > Trueperaceae > DASRWD01. The sequence continues at coordinate 10,103 of CAZMFX010000018.1, read as the reverse complement.
ATGGAGGAGCACCGCGTGTCGGGGCTCCCCGTCCTGGACGGCGGCAACCTCGTCGGGATCCTCACGATCACCGACCTCATGCGCGCCCTCGTCTCGTTCCTCGCGTTGCGCGAGGGCGGCAAGCGCGTCACCGTGGACATGCCGGACGAACCTGGCGTCCTGGCGCGCGTCGCTCAGGCCGGCCCGCCCTCGAACATCGTCGCTGCCGTCACGACCGGCATCCAGCCTGGTCACCGCAGGCGCATGGTGCTGAGGGTCACTGGCGAAGGGGCCGAGAGCTACGCCCAGCGCCTCAGGGACAACGGCGTCGACGTCGTGGACGACCGCTAGGCGATGGGCGGCGAGGCCCGCTCGCTGACGGCGATCGTGCCATCGCTGCGCGTCGACGTACTCGGCGCGCGCGCCTTCAAGGTCTCACGCGCCTACTTCGCGAAGGGCGTCGCTGCCGGCAACGTGCTTATCGGTGGGGAGAGGGCCGGCAAGTCCGCCAGCGTGGAGGAGGGCCAGGAGGTCGAGGCCGTTGGCCTCGGGCGGTTCAGGCTGGCGAGCGTCGACGGGACGACCCGGCGGGACAACCTAAAGGTCACGATCAGCGTCTCGCTCGACTGACAAGCCGGAGGGCGCCGACGCCGGCAGGTGGCGCCGCGCTTCGTGCGCGGCTCAGGTCCGGACCCGCTTGCCCGCGCCGCCGCGCTCCTTGAACACGAGCCTGAACGGCACCTCTGCGAAGCCAAGGTCCTCGCGGATCCGGTTGCGCAGGTAGTGCTCGTACGGTCTGGTCAGGAACTCCTCGTGGTTTATCGAGAGCACGAAGGTGGGCGGAGCCACGTCGACCTGCGAGGCGTAGAGGAGCTTCAGCGGCCGGCCCTTGAAGTTCGGTGGCGCCTGCCTCAGCGTCCACGCCTCCAGCCAGGCGTTCAGTTCACCGGTCGCCACCCGCCTCCGCGCCGTGTCGTACAGCCGGATCGCGGTGGCCAGCAGCTCGTGCAGGCCGAAGTCTGTCTCGGCGCTGGTGTAGACGCGCGGGGCGAACGAGATGGGCTCGAGCCTCTCGTCCAGCATCCTCGTGAACGGTTGCAGCTGCTCGTCCGTCACGAGGTCCCACTTGTTTATGGCGATGACGACGGGCTTGCCCCAGTCCAAAGCGAGGTTGGCGAGCCGCAGCTCGTGGTCGCCGAGCTCGAACGGGTCGACGACGAGTATCCCGACGTCCGACCGGCGCAGCGCGGCCTCCGAGCGTATCCGCATGTAGTACTCCAGGTCGCTCGCGTCCTTGCGGCGCATGCCGGCCGTGTCGACGAGGACGAAGGGCCTGCCGGCGAACGTGAAGGCGACGTCGACCGCGTCCCTCGTGGTACCCGGCTCATCCGAGACGATCACACGCTCGTCGCCGACGAGAGCGTTGAGCAGGCTCGACTTGCCGACGTTCGGGCGGCCGATTATCGCCACCCTGACAGCCTCCTCCTCCGGCTCTTCCTCGTCTTCCGGCAGCATCTCAGCGATCCGTGAGCGCAGTTCGAAGGTGCCGCGTGCGTGCTCCGCCGCCGTCGGGAAGGGCTCGCCGAAGCCCAGGCCGTAGAGCTCGAAGTACTCTGCCGTCTCCTCGTGACGCGGGTCGTCGAGTTTGGTGGCCACGAGCAGCACGGGCTTGTCCAGCTGCCTGAGCCATCGCGCGACCTGTTCGTCCCCCGCGGTGAGACCCTCGCGGCCGTCGACGCAGAACAGGACGAGGTCGGCGTCCGCGACGGCGGCCTCGACGCGCTCCTGTATCGGCCTCTCCCACCTGTCGCCCGACCAGAGCCCACCAGTGTCCATGAGCGCGAACGCGCGGCCCTCGTCCGTCACGACGACGCCCTCCTTGACGTCGCGCGTCACGCCCGGCTGGTCGGCGACTATCGCGTCCTTCGACCCGACGAGGCGGTTGAAGAGGCTCGACTTGCCGACGTTGGGCCTGCCGACGATCGCGACCCTAGCCAAGGCGCGCGGACCTGCCTATCCCTCTCCCGTTCGCCCAGTCCCGCGCGCTCATCTCACGCCCGCCGGGCGGCTTCACGGCCTCGAGGAGCACAGAGCCGGACCCGCTGGCGACCAGCACACCGTCGGCCTGTACGTCGAGCACGGTCCCGGGCACTTCGCCTGTTGGCCCGTCGGGAGGAAGGGGGGAGAGGGACGTCGCCTTCACACGTTCGCCTCCGTGCAGGAACGAGCTGCCTGGCCAGACGCTCACGCCGCGGAAGCGGTCGTGGATCTTTTCGGCGTCGTCCTGCCACCTGATGTGCCCGTCCTCCGGCGTTAGCAGTGGTGCGAGCGTTGCAGCCGCGTCGTCCTGCGGAGTGAGCGGCAGCGTTCCCTCGGCCAGGAGGTCGAGCGCCTCCGTCAGCGCCTCTGCGCCGAGGCGCGAGAGCCGCGCGGAGAGGGCGCCGGCGTCCTCGTCCGCGGCTATGGGAGTGCGCCTCTGGAGCCGAATAGGGCCCGTGTCGAGCCCTTCCTCCGTCTGCATTATCGTCACGCCGGTCTCCGGCTCGCCCCTTATGAGGGCCCATTGGATAGGTGCCGCACCGCGGTACGCGGGCAGGAGGCTGGCATGAACGTTGAGCACGCCGTGCCGCGGCGTGGCTAGCACGCGCGGCGGCAGTATCCGCCCATATGCAGCCGTGACGCCGACGTCGGGCTCCAGCTCCGCGAGGCGGTAGAGGAACGACTCGTCGCTTCGCAGCCGCGTCGGCTGCCACAGCTCACTTCCCGACTCGCGGGCCCGCTCCGCGACTGGCGGAGCCGTGACGCGCATGCCGCGCCCTGCAGGCTTGTCTGGCTGCGCGACGATCATCACGACCTCATGGCGTTGGAGCAGCGCGTCCAGGCTGGGCAGCGCGAAGTCCGGCGAGCCGAAGAAGACGACCCTCAGGGGCCTCAACCTCAGCTCCGGCCCGTTGACGCCGCGCGCCCGGCCGCAGCAGCGGCCCGCTCCTTGGCGAGCGTCCGCGCCTCACGCTGCCAGGCGGCGAGCGTTGGCCGGTTCTCGCTTAGGAAGCGCTCCCGCCTGTCTGCGGGCAGGCGGTCGAAGAAGAGGACGCCTTCTAAGTGGTCGTACTCGTGCTGCAGAACGTGGGCGAAGTAGCCCTCCGCCTCGAGCCGCCGCGACTCGCCCATGACGTCCTGATACTCGATGACGACGCTCCTGGCGCGCGGCACGTCCTCGACGGACAGGCCAGGCAGGCTCAGGCAGCCGTCGCGCCCGTACTGCTTCGAGGTGGAAAGGGTGATCTGAGGGTTCACCATCACGTGCTCGGCCACGACGCCCCACGCCCTGCGCTTCTGCTCCGGCGTCAGCGACTCGCCGTCCGGCTCGTCCATCACCTGGCCCTCGCGAGCGTCGACCTCGGCCTCTTCGTCCGCCTCGCCCGAGATCTCCAGCGCGACGAACATGCGCAGCGGCACGCCGATCTGGGGCGCCGCCAACCCGACGCCGTCCGCGGCGTACATCGTCTCGATCATCTCCTGCGCCAGCGTCGCAAGCCGGGGGCCGAAGTCCCTCACGGGCCTAGCGGGCTGCCGCAGGATGGGATCGCCGTACAGAACTATCGGGTGGATCAAGCGTTCCCTCCGTACGCCTACGGCTGCAGGGGGTCGCGGACGTAGAGCAGGGTGGCCGTTGGCGTGGTCATGGCGGCCACGCCGTTTGGCAGGGCCAGCCGAACCCGCAAAGTATACCGACCGGCGTCGACAGCCCCGGTAGGCGCGTCTACCGTCCCCGACACGCTGGTCAGGTCGGCAAGCACGTCGGGTGGACCGGCGACGGTGACCGTATCGGAGGAGAGCGTGACGCTCGCGAGGTTGGGGCTCGTCGGGCTCTCCAGGTCTATGTCGACGTCCTTGGTGACGAGCGCGCTGCGCGTCCCTACAGATACCGTGACGGACGCCGGCGCGAACTCGACGTCGGTAACGGGCGAGCCGCTGTCGTCTAGGGCAACGAGCCGCGCAACGCCGCCGCCTACGACCGGTGCGACGGCCAGCACCCGCGTGACGCGGGCCAGCACCTGGCTGCGCCCGGTGAGGGTCACGGACGTCGGCTCTGCTGTCGCCTGCACGATCGCGTCAGCCGGATGCTGACCGGTGAGCGCTACCGTGACCGCCATCGTCGAGCTGGTGATCGACTCGAGGAACCCGATCACCTCGGCGGGCTCGACACGTAGGACCCTAACCTCCTGTGGCGACTGGACGACGATCGGTCGCTCGAACTCGCCGTTCACCGCTGCCAGGTCTATCGACGCCCTGAGCATGTCCGGGCTCAGCCTGTCGACACGCAGGCTGGGACCGGTAACCGACACGGCAACGGAGGCGGGCAGCCCTACCGGCACCATGTCCTCTGCCACGCCGTCCACCTGTAGTGGGACGAGGAGGCTGCGCTGGGTGAGCGTCGCGCTCGAGTTCGTGACGAAGAGCCATATGAGGCTGGCTATGACGACCGAGATGAGCTTGGGGACCCAGTTGCGCGCCAGCCGGCCGAGCAGCGCCCGGATGGTAGCCACGAGCCCGGTCACCACTCTCTCCCCGCCGGACGTCTCGCCCGGGACCCGCTCACGCGTATGCCTCCTGCAGCGTCGTCAGCACCTCGGCGGGAGCGATGTCGCTGCGGAGCACGCCACCCTGCGCGACGCTCACGGTGCCGCGCTCCTCACTCACGACGATCACGATCGCGTCGGTCACCTCGCTGAGGCCGAGCGCCGCCCTGTGGCGGGTGCCGTGCTTCACGGACCAACCCTCGTGCTTGTCTGACAGGGGGAAGATCGCGCCCGCGTGCGAGATCAGGTCCTCCTTCACCACGACGCCACCGTCGTGAAGCGGGCCTTTCGAGGCGAATATCGTCTGCAGGAGCGCCGCCGTGACAGGAGCCCCTATGGCCGTTCCCGTCTCGCTGTACTCCTTGAGCGGTGTGCGCTGCTCGATCGCGATGAGGGCACCGCGCCGCTGGGTCGCCAGCTCCCTGACGGCGCTCATGATCTCCTGTACGGGATCGCCTCTGACGGCGGATCGGAACCGGCCGCGGCCGAACCGCTCGAGCACGGCCCTCAGCTCCGGCTGGAAGACGACGACGAGGGCTATGAACCCGACGGGCGCGACGGCGTCGAAGAGCCACTCCGTCGCCTCCATGTTGAACTGGGCGGCAAGGAACCACAGCGCCGCAAGGCCTATGAGGCCCCTCAGCACGTTCCAGGCACGCGACCCGACCAGGAGCGCGTACGCCTGGTACAGCAACACTGAGATGATGAGGATGTCCAGCGCGTCCTGGAGCCGGAACCCTTGGATTACAGGCAAGTCGTGCGCCTCCGGCGGTGGCTACCCTGGCGCTGTCCGGCCCGCGAGCTGCCGGAGCGGCCGGTGACGGTCATCCCCGACCCGCTTCGCCCTGCGGCGCGCTCTGACGAACCGCGGGGTGTACCACAGATGTGACAACGATATCATCGGCCGCCCTGTGCCTCGGACGGGAGAACGTGTCCGGCACGAGACGTTACACTTCTGGGACTGAACGGAGAGGCGGCCAGCATGGTCTACGAGCTGAAGGAGAGAATCGAGCACCTACGGGGGTATCTTTGACCTGGGCACCAAGCGTGCCAGGTTGGAGCAGTTGGAGCCACAACTGAACGAGCCCGGTCTGTGGAGCGACCCCGACAAGGCGAAGCAACTGACTCAGGAAGCGTCCCGTCTGCGGCGCGTCATCGAGCAGTTCGACACTCTCGAGGGCGACGTGACGGGCCTCGAGGAGCTGCTCGAGATCGCAACTGAGGACGAGCTTGAGGAGCTGGAGCCGGAGCGCGAGCGCGTCGAGCGTGACCTCGACGTCCTGTTCCGCGAGACGCTCTTCAACGGGCCGCACGACGACAGCGCGGCCATCATCACCATCAAGCCGGGCGCCGGCGGCACAGAGTCCGCCGACTGGGCCGGCATGCTGTTCCGCATGTACAGGCGCTACGCCGAGCGCAACGGTTACGACGTCGAGATCCTCGACGTCGTGCCGAACCACGACGCGCCCAACGGCATCGAGTACGCCCAGATGATCGTGCGCGGCGAGCGCGCCTTCGGCCGCCTGCGCGTCGAGGGCGGCGTGCACCGGCTGGTCAGGGTCAGTCCGTTCGATTCGCAGGGCCGGCGTCACACGTCGTTCGCTTCCGTCGAGGTGATGCCAGAGATCGACGACGACATCGACATCGAGATCGACCCGAAGGACGTCAGGGTGGACGTCTACCGCTCCAGCGGCCCTGGTGGCCAGTCGGTCAACACGACGGACTCGGCCGTCAGGGTCACTTACATGCCGGGGACGCCAGACGAGATCGTCGTCACATGCCAGGACGGGAAGTCGCAGATAAAGAACCGCGAGAAGGCGATGACCGTGCTCCGCTCACGCCTCTACGAGCGCGAGGAACGCAGGCGACTGGAAGAGCAGATGAAGGCGCGGGGCCAACAGAAGGCCATAGAGTGGGGCTCCCAGATCCGCAGCTACGTCCTCGACAAGCGCTACGTGAAGGACCACAGGACCGCCGCCATGCGACACGACCCCGACGCCGTGCTCGACGGGGACATAGAGGACCTCATATGGGCCGGGCTCGAGTGGCAAGCGAAGGAGGCGGTCGCGTAACCCAGCCGGTCGGCGAAGGGGGCCGGCGAGAGGACCTTCATGACCGTGACGACCGCACAGGCGGCCTGGGAGTGCGGATCCTGGCGATAGCCGATGAGGTATCGCCCGTCATCCACTCCGCCAACTTCCCTGGCAACCTGCCGCCGTTCGACCTGATCATGTCGGCCGGCGACATGCCGGGCGAGGTGCTCGAGTTCGTCGCCACGAAATCGCGGCTGGAGCCGCAATACGTCTTCGGGAACCACGGGTACGGCCTCCTGCGCGACCAGGATGGCGGCGCGCCGACCCAGCCGCCAGGCGGCTGCGTGAACGTCCATCTCAGGCTCGTGAGGGCGGGCGGGCTGAACGTGCTTGGCGTGCAGGGGAGCGCGAGGTATCGCGACGGGCCGTACCAGTACACGGAGCGCGCCTTCGCCGCCATGCTCGCCCGACTTGCCCCGCGTCTCTGGCTGGAGGAACGCAGGCGTGGGCGGGCGGTAGACGTCCTGCTGACGCACGCACCGCCGCTGGGGCCGTCGGCGGGAAGCGACTACGCGCACCGCGGCGTTCCCGCCTTCAACCGCTTCCACGAGAGGTGGAGACCTCTGCTGCACATACACGGTCACATCCACCTGGAGGGCGGTGGTCGACGCGAGCACGTGACGGAGCACGGCGTTCGCGTAGTGAACGCCTTCGGCTACACGCTCATAGATCTCTGAGGGGGATGATCGCGACATGACTGAGAGGACGTTCACGGCAGAAGGGGCACGCATGGCGGCGGCCGCCGAGACCGGCGGGGCGCCGGTGTTCGCGCGGCTGAGCGGGTGCCTGGCTCTGGAGGCGACAGGTGCAGACGCCGTCGAGTTCCTTCACGGTCAGTTGGCGAACGACGTGAAGGGGCTGCGGGACGGCGCGACGACCAGGAGCCTGCTGCTCAACCACAAGGGGCACGCCATGGCAGAGGCGCAGGTCGCTCGGCTCGGCCCCCGCAGGCTCGTGATGGTCGTCGACGACGAGAAGGGCGCCTGGGTGCAGGACACCCTCGCGCGCCACATCGTCTTCGACGAGGTGGAGCTGACGCCGGTTCTCGGCGCCGTGATCACCGTTCAGGGCGTACGGGCGCCGGAGGCCGTCTCATCGCTCGGGGTCGCCGCGCCCGAGGGCGGTGAGGTGGCCCGGCTCGGTGAGTCCGGCCATGTCTACCCGACCAGACGCTCCGGAGCCGGAGGCTACGACGTGCTGCTGCTCGGTGACGGTGCCAAGGAGCGTGCTGCCGAGATCGAGCGCGTGCTGGCGGGTGGCGGCGCCGCACGTGTCGACGGGGCCGCGATCGATTCCGCCCGCGTCCTCGCGCTAGTGCCGGCGGCGGGGCGCGACGGCGGCGAGGGCGTCCTCCCGCAGGAAGCCGGGCTCGAGGGGCTCGTCTCGTTCCGCAAGGGCTGTTACCTAGGGCAGGAGATAATGGCCCGGATCGAGGCCCGCGGCAGCGTCATGCGGCGCGCCCTGACGGCGCTCGAGCTCTCGTCGGAGCCCGCCGGGCCGGACGTCACCCTTGAAGGGCGCGTCGTTGGCAGGCTCGGGACCGTCGCCATGCTGCCGGACGGCAGGCTGGCGGCGCTCTCCGTGCTGCGCAAGGACGCGCATGACGCCGACGGACTGTCCGTGGGCGAGGGGACGAGCGCGAAGCGCCTGCAGGCCGCGCGTATGATGCCGGCATGAAGCCGAAGCGCGAATGGTTGGCCGAGGAGTACGCCGATGCCACGGAGCGGCATCCGGAGCGCGACGCGCCGTTCGAGACGCTGTCGCAGATCCCGGTCGACCCCGTCTACACCCCGGACGACCTCGACGGGTTCGAACCAGGCCGGGACCTGGGCTATCCCGGTTCGTTCCCGTACACGCGCGGCGTGCGCGAGAGCATGTACCGTGGCCGGCTCTGGACCATGCGGATGTTCGCAGGCTTCGGCACCGCCGAGCAGACCAACCAGCGTTTCAAGCGCCTCCTCGAGGCCGGCCAGACCGGTCTGTCTACTGCGTTCGACCTGCCGACCCTCATGGGTTACGACAGCGATCACCCCATGGCGCTCGGAGAGGTGGGCAAGTGCGGGGTGGCAGTCGCCAGCCTGGCCGACATGGAGGTGCTGTTCGACGGCATAGATCCCGAACAGGTAACGACCTCCATGACGATAAACAGCCCGGCCAACGCCATCTGGGCCATGTACCTCGCCATGGCAGAGCGTCGGGGCGCCGACCTCGGCAAGGTCGGGGGCACGATCCAGAACGACATCCTCAAGGAGTTCATAGCTCAGAAGGAGTACATCTACCCGCCCGCGCCCAGCGTGAAGCTGGTGATAGACACCTTCGAATGGGGCCCGCAGGTAGCGCCGCGCTTCAACTTCATCTCCGTGTCCGGCTACCACATCCGCGAGGCGGGTTCCACGTCGGTGCAGGAGCTGGCGTTCACCCTCGCCGACGGCATCCACTACGTGCGCAAGGCGCTGGAGCGCGGCCTAGATATCGACGACTTCGCCCCGCGCATCTCCTTCTTCTTCAACGTGCATAACGACTTCTTCGAAGAGATCGCCAAGTTCCGCGCTGCGCGGCGCATCTGGGCGCACCAGATGCGCGACGTGTTCGGCGCCAAGAACCCGCGCTCCTGGATGCTGCGCACGCACGCTCAGACCGCGGGCGTCAGCCTCACCGCGCAGCAACCCCTTGTGAACATGTCGCGCGTAGCCATCCAGGCGCTCGCCGGAGTGCTGGGCGGCACCAACAGCCTCCACACCGACGCTTACGACGAGGCGCTGTCGGTGCCCACCGAAGAGGCGGCCACCCTCGCGCTGCGCACCCAGCAGGTGGTGGCGCACGAAACGGGCGTCACCAACACTATCGACCCCCTGGCGGGCTCTTACTACTTAGAGAGCCTCACCGACGAGATGGAGCGCCAGACGCTCGAGTACTTCCGCCAGATCGACGCCTTGGGCGGCGTGGAGGCCGCCATCGAGGAGGGCTACTTCGCCCGCGAGATCGGCGACGCCAGCTGGCAGCAGCAACGCGCCATAGACGACAAGAAACGCTTCATCGTGGGCGTGAACGCTTACGAGCAGGAGTACCCGGAGGTGCCCATCCAACTGGTGGACGCCGAGGTCGTGCGCGTGCAGAGGGAACGCCTCGAGAGGGTGCGCCGCGAGCGCGACCCGGTAGCCGTGGAGAACGCCCTGTCGGCGCTGCGCCAAGCCGCCAAGGAGGGCAGCAACACCATGCCCGCCTTCATGCAGGCCGCTCACGCGTTCTGCACGCTGGGCGAACAGATGGACGTCCTGCGCGAGGTGTACGGCGTGTACGAGGAGCCGGTGCTCATATGAGCGAACGGCCCATCCGCGTACTGATAGCCAAGCCCGGCCTCGACGGGCACGACCGCGGGGCCAAGGTCATAGCCCGCGCCCTGCGCGACGCAGGCATGGAGGTCATCTACACGGGACTAAGGCAAACG
>CAZMFX010000017.1:25067-30996 GCA_964565625.1 uncultured bacterium | reverse complement strand
CCAGGCCGACAGCCACGAGGGCGTAGAGGCCGGACGCGAGCACGCCGGAGACCCGGGCTTGGGGTAGGAGGGTCAGGTCCAATCTGGGCCTCGGGGAGGGGGCGCCATCACCGGCGCCCCCTCCGAAGTAGGGATCCTCAGGTCTCTAGCGGCTTCAGCGGCACGCCGTCATGGGTGCCGTCGCGCGCTCGACGGGCCAGACGATCTCGCGGACGCCGTTCTGGAACTGGAAGACCAGCCACAGGTCGGTGCCGAAGCCCTGGTGCAGCGCCTCCACCGACGGCTTGAAGTTCCAGTCGCCCATCGGCGACTTGAAGGTGCCGGTCTGGAGCTGCTCGATCACAGCCGCCTGATCGGTCGTGCCTGCAGCGTTTATGGCGTCCGCGTAGCTCCAGAGTTGGGCGTACGCGAGGGCGGCCATGTAGTTGTCTGGCGCGGCGCCGTGCATGGCCGTGTAGGCGTCGGCGAACGCTTTCGCTTCGGGGTTGGGCAGGTTCGGCAGGTAGCCGATGAGACCCATCACGCACTCCATCTCGGGAGCGTCCTCGATGCCCGTCGGCCAGCCCGGAGGGGCGCCGAAGACGTACTGCGGTGTGACGCCGAGTTCCTTCATCTGGCTGGAGAGCGGTTGCGCGTCCGAGTCGTAGCCGATCCAGTAGACGAGGTCGGGGTTCGCGGCGTCGACCTTGCTGAGGGTGGCGCGGAAGTCGCCGGTGCCGCCCGTGAGGGTGGACTGGAAGGACTCGCGGAGGACCACCTCGATGCCCAGGTCTTCGATGTTCTGCTCGAGCGTCTCGATCCCGGTGGTGCCGAAGGCGCCGTCCTCGTGAAGGAGCGCTGCCGAGTCTACGCCCAGGGCGGTGAGGAAGCCGAACGTGGCTTCCACGTTCTGGTAGTCCCACGGGTGGACGTGGAAGAACCACTCTTCCTGACCCAGGGCCTCTTCGATCCCGACGAAGTCGTCGTTGCCGATGCCGGAAGCTGCGCCGCCTATCCAGCTCACGATGGGCTGGAAGGTGCGGAACGACTCGACGAGGGCGAGCGTCACGCCGGAGGAGTAGCCGCCGGCTATGAAGCTGACGCCGTCTTCTGTCATGAGCTTCTCGAACGATGCAACGGCAGTGGCGGGGTCCGCCTTGGTGTCCTCTACGATCATCTCGAGCGGCTCACCGAGCACGCCGCCCGCTGCGTTTATCTCTTCCAGCGCCAGCTGGAAGCCCTTGAGTTGCGCCTGGCCCGTGCCGGCGGCGCCGCCGGTGAGCGGCGACAGCACGCCTATCTGGACCTGAGCGAAGCTCAGCCCGACCAGGGTCATTACGACGATTGCCAACGTTCTCTTCATGTGCCCTCCTTGAGGCTTGGGATCGGTGCTCTGCGGGTGTCGCGGGTGGTGGTCGCCTAGCTCATGGCCCCGCCCCCCGCTCGTCTGCGCGGTCGCCGCCGCCGCCCGTTGCCTGCCCGCTCGACGTCGACCGGTCGGCCTCGTTCCGCGCGAGACGTGGCAGGTCCGTCTTGAGGATCTTGCCTGCTGCGCTCTTGGGGAGCCCTTCAAGGAAGACGATGTGCTTTGGCACCTTGTAGCGGGCCAGCCTCTCGCTCAAGAAGGCGCGCAGCTCGTCTGCTGAGAGCGTGAAGCCTTCGCGCAGCACGACGCCAGCAACGCCGACCTCGCCCCAACGCTCGTCGTCGATGCCGGCGACCGCGCATTCGGCTACGGCGTGATGGTCGTATATGGCCGCCTCGACCTCGGCCGGGTAGACGTTCTCGCCGCCCGAGATGAACATCTCCTTGCGCCTGCCCACGATCGTGAAGTCGCCGTCCTCGTCGACTACCGCCAGGTCGCCCGTCCACAGCCAGCCGTCCCGCAGCGCCTCGCGGGTGGCGTCCGGCCGCTCGAAGTAGCCGAGGAACACGTGGGGGCCTTTCAGCGTGAGCTCGCCCGTCTCTCCTGGCGCCGCATGCGTTCCGTCAGGGCGGCGCACTACCGCCCTCGCATGAAGCATCGGGCGTCCTACAGAGGCCGGCTTGCGGTCCGCGACTTCCTGTGTCGTGGAGAAGCAGTTGACGCCGGCCTCCGTCAGCCCGTAGCCCTGACGCATCTTTATGCCGCGCCTGCGCAGGGTCTCGCGCACCGGCTCCGGGCATGGCGCCCCGCCGGATATCGCCCAGCGGACGCCGCCGAGGTCTGCCTTGGCGAACCGCTCGTGGCCCGCAAGCATCTGGTACATGGTCGGCACGAGGAAGAGGATCGTGGCTCCCGCCGCCTCCACGAGGTCCAGGTACTCGCCGGGGTCGAACGTGCGCTGCAGCGCGACGCGAGCTCCCAGGTGCAACAGCGGCACGGTGAAGGCGTTGACGGCAGCGTGATAGCAGGGGGTGGCCTGTATGACGCAGTCGTCCTGCTCGAGCCCCCAGCTCATCACGGTGTTGACCGCGTTGTAGAAGCCTTGCCTGTAAGGCAGCATCGCGCCCTTGGGAAGGCCGGTCGTGCCGCCGGTTAGGAGGATCATCTGCACGTCCTCCGGACCGACGACATCGTCGCCGTGCTCGAAGCGCGAGGCCGCTGCCAGGCGCGCCTCGTGGTCGGCCAGGTCCCAGGCCGGCAGCCCGGTTGCGTCCGCCTTGTCGGCGTTCTCCGCGTCGTGCATCACGAGCGCGGGCCGCAGGTAGCCGGCCAGCTCACGCTGCTCGCGCTGGGAGAGCCTCACGTTCAGAGGGGTGTATATCGCGCCCGTCTTGGCCGTCGCGAGCAGCATGTCGACGTGTGCGACGTGGTTGTGCGCCAGGAGGGCCACCCTGTCGCCCTTCGTTACGCCGGCATCTCGCAGCGCCGCCGCCAGACGCTCGGCGCGGTCGTCGAGGTCGCGGTAGGTGAGCCACCGTCCGTCCCAGAGCAGCGCGCGCCGGTCCGGCGTCATGCGCGCCCGCTGGGCCGCGATGTCGAGGATCACCTCGCGCTCCCGTCCCAGCGCAGGCATATCGCGTTCCACACGTAGCCGACCCCGGCCGCCACCAGCACGACGAGGTCACCCGGCTGCAGCTTCCCGTCTGCCCTGGCCAGCTCGAGCGAGAGCGCCTGGTCCACCTGGCCGATGTGGCCGTACGAGCTCAGGTACGTCGAGCGGTCCGGATTCAGACCCAGCCGCGCCAACAGGGCATCGTGCGCAGAGCGCTTGACGTGCAGCATCGCCAGGTACGCGACGTCCGACAGCTCGGCGCCGGAGCGCGCTACGGCGTCCTCGACGACGCCGACGAAGTTGTCCATGCTCTTCGTCTCCAGGCGCTCCTTCATGCCGGGTGGGTCTGTGACCCGCAGCTTGTAGTCCTTGAGGTTCTCCGCCGTGAGGGGCTCTACGGTGCCGCCGACCGGCACGATGACGTCGAGCGAGAAGCTGCCGTCCGTGCGGAACGCAGACCCCAGCAGCTCGTGCCCCCTGTCTCTCTGCACGACGAAAGCCGCTCCGCCAGCGCCCAGGTTGTACATGAAGCGCACGTTGGGATCGCCGAGGTCGACGAGATCGACGTTCCGGTAGCCGCCGGCGACGAGGACCGTGTCGACGCTCGGGTCAGCGACTATCAGGTCGTGCGCCTGCTTGAGCGCAAGCACGGCAGTCCCGCACTTCTGCCCGACGTCGTACGCGTAGGCGTTCTTCGCGCCCAGGTCGTACGCGAGCTTTATGCCCGCTGTCCAGACCGGGTACTCCTTGTACTCCTCCGTCATGGAGATGAGCACGTCGACGTCGGTGGGCATCAGGCCGGCGTCCTGCAGCGCGCGTTCGGCGGACCACACGCCCATGGCAGTCGGATGGTCGCCTTCGCCCGGCACGACGCGCTGCGCTATGCCGAGCTTCTCGCGCACCACCCACTCCGGGAGGCCCGTCCTCTCCCCCAGCTCGGAGGAGCTGATGCGGCCGCTCGGGACGTACGTGCCGATGCCCGTGATGCCCGGGGCCCGGTTCATGTCAGGTACCTCGGAGCTCTTGCATGGGGCGACGCGACCAGGGTCGCGGGCGCGAGGTTCGCATGTGCGGCGGCCGTCACGTCGCCTCCGGCGCCAGGCCGCGGTCTATGAGCCCGAAAACGGTGTCAAGCGCCTGGCGCGGTGGCGGGCGCTGCTCCCATATGGGGAAGCGCAGGCCCAGGAAGTGCGCGATCCCCATCAGCGCCCATGCGAGCGCCGCAGGGTCCCCTCCGCGCACCTCCCCCCGTCCCTGGGCCCGCGCGATGTTCTCTGTGTAGGCGTCCGCCAGCGTCTGGTAGTACTCGCGGTAGATCGACTCGTCTACGAACTGGGACTCCATGACGACCTTGTAGAGGTTCTGGTGCTCTAGCGAGAAGCGCACGAACGCCTCGAACCCGCGCTTCTCCGCCTCGATCCTGTCGCTCGCGCCAACGATCGCCTTGGCCCGCGCGGCGCGAAGGCTGTGACCCATGTGCCTGACCAGCTCGACGAGGGCGTCCTTCTTGCTCGGGAAGTAAAGGTAGAACGTCCCCTGCGCGACGCCTGCCCGCCTCGTTATGGAGGCGATCGAGGTCCGCGCGAAGCCGTTCTCGCCGATCTCGGCCTCCGCTGCCTCGAGCAGCTTGCGCCGTGTTGCTTCACCCCGTGAGGTCACCGGGACAGGTAGTTCGTTCAACTCTTCCTCGTCTCACCTCGGGTCCCGGCCGCTGCCGGAACCTGACAGGCGATTCAGGTGTCAGGTTCCACGAGATTACGTAGCCGGTCGGCGTGTCGTCAAGTCGGGTGACCAGGGAGCGAGACAACGACATGGCTGCGCAGGTCCCGCAGCATGGCGGTCGACCGGGAGAGGCGACGCGGCCGCGTATCATCGCCGCCGTGAAGGGGAGCCGCTCCAGCTGGGACCCGGTCGCCGGGTGGTACGACGCCACGGTCGGCATACGAGGCAGCCCGCACCACAGGAAGGCGGCGATTCCCACCGTCATGCGCCTAGCCGAACTGAGGCGGGGCGAGCGGGTCATAGACGTCGGATGCGGCCAGGGTGTGCTGGCGCATCACGTGATCAAGGCAGGGGCCGGCTATCTGGGCGTCGACGCCAGCCTCGCGATGATCCGGCTGGCGCGGAAGCGCCGTGGCGACCTGGGGACGTACGAGCACGGCGACGCCCGCGACCTCGTCGGGTCGACGACCGCAGAGCCGGCATCGTTCGACGTGGCCGTCTACCTGCTGAGCATCCAGGACATGGACCCGCTCGACGACGTGTTCGCGTCCGTGGCGCGTGTGCTGCGCCCGGGCGGGCGCGTCGTCATCTTCATGGTCCATCCCGCGTTCCGCGCGCCGAGGGGAAGCGGCTGGGGCTTCGACCCCAAGCGCAAGCTCGTGTACCGGCGAGTCGAGCGCTACCTGACCCCCGCCGCCGTGCCCATGAAGGAGTACGCAGAGGTGCGCAAGGGCGCACCGCGGGGCGCGACGATAAGCTTCCATCGGCCGCTGATGGACTACGTCAACGCGCTGTCAGGCCGTGGCCTGTTGGTAGACGCGATGGTCGAGCTGGCGGACCCCGTTCAGGAAGGCGAGGAGAGGTCCAACCCGGAAGTGCCCCTCTTCCTCGCCGTGCGCGCCAGGCTGGTCACCGCCTGAACTGGCAACCCACGCTAGCTGGGCACCCGGTCACGACGGCCGCTCCGTGGCCCTAATATGCGCGCATGTCCGACCAGGGACGCTCGGCGGGGCGTGCGGTCAGGGCGGTCCTCATCCTCTCAGCTGTCATCACGGCCGCGGCGCAGGCTCCTCCGGACGAGCAGGGCGAAGCAGGCGGCGCCGTGCAGGTGCTGAAGTGCCAGGTCGAGCAGGCCCTGCCGACACCGCCGGCAGAAGCCGGTCAGGGCGGCTTCCGCTTCGTCTTCGAGTCGCTCGGCGGCACGGCCGTTGACGGTCGGGCCTGCACCGTCTACCGTCTGCGCAACACAC
>CAZMFX010000017.1:0-24967 GCA_964565625.1 uncultured bacterium | reverse complement strand
GTCGTGAAGTCTCGTATCGAGCGCGCCGAGGGCGGCGCCTTGCTCATCTACGAGGTAACCGCTGCCGACGAGTCGCAGCTCGACGGAAGCCGGTTCACGTTGGCATGGGAGGCGTTCGATCTGCTGCCCGCCGGCTCGTTGCCCGCGCCGGAGGGCGCCTCGCCGTTCCGTACGCTCGAAACGGGCGAGGTGGTGGGCGCTGAGCGGGACGGGGACACGGTACGCGTCACCCTGCTCACCGGGCCGGTCGCCTACATTGACCCTCTCCATCTGGTCCTGCGGGATGCGGAAACGGGCGCGGCGCTGATGCGCGTGCACATGCCTGCCTTCCTGCCCCGAGGCAGATGAGCGACCAGCCCACACGAGGTGGTGGGTCGAGGCGCTCGCCCGACCCCAACGCCATCATCGGCGCCGGCTCGCGCGCGTACGGTTGGCTGCGCAAGGTCCTCACCGTCTACGGGACCGCCGTCACGGTTGCGCAGCTCGTTCCCGCAGCGATAGCGCTCGTGGTCGTGTTCGTTTCTCCCACCGCGTGGCTGTCTGCCACGTTGCGGCGCTGGGTCGGCTTAGGGGCGCTCGTCGGGACGGTCATCGGCGTGCTTGTGCTGGCCAAGGTCGCCGTCCCGCTAGCCAGGCGCGCGCTCCGCGATGGCGGTGCGGTAAGGGCCCGGCGTCTGGCTGCGGTCGCCTGGTGGGGCCTGATGGCGGGCGTCGTGTCTGCCGCTGCGTTCAGGCTTCATCTCGCCGTGGTCGACGTGGCCTTCGTGCAGAGCGTGCCGTTCCTGACGCCGGTGCTCGACTTCTACCTGGGCGGCGGCCCTGGCGCGGCGACCGCATACAACCTGATCGCGGCATGCCTTGCCGCGCTCGCGCTCGCCGGCGTCGTCGCGGGCGCGCCTGCTGCACTGCTTCGCTGGCGGGAGCGCCGCAAGGCGAGGCAAGCCCTGTTCGAGGAGGGCGGCCCCATGGCTGCCCTCGAGAAGGCGCTCGAGGCGCTCGACCAGGCGAGAGCCGCGGTGGAGAGGTCAAAGGACGCCGTCTTGCACGCCGCAGAGGCGGAGGGGCCGGTCACTACCAGCGCAACAGCCCGGCAAGACCTCCCAGCTCCTCGCGCAGCTTTGCGTCGCTCTCCCCGCTGACGAAGCGCAGGTCCATCCCGTACTCCTCCGCCAGCCTCGGCAGCGCGTCTGCGAGCGGTACCTGCTCTAGCCCGTCGTCACGGCACTCGGCCGCCGCGGCATCACGTTGGGCGAACACGCGCCCGCTGCCGCGGCAACGCCACACGCTCTGATACGGAACGTCCGGCACGATCAGCAGGTGGACACGGTTCTCGATGACAGCGGCAAGCGTGCGGTCCGCGCCCAGTACGCCGTTCTCCCGGGCTTCCGCGAGCGCCTGCGCTGACTCTGCTGCTTCAGCGTCCCTTACCGCCTTCGTGAACTGCGCGTGCAGCGAGCCAGCCGAGGCCTCGGGGTTCGCCTGCAGCGGGATCCGGCCCGCGATCAGCGCCTGTGCCGGCTGCTCGAGCTCGTCTTCGAAGGCGGCGACGTCCTCCGACGTGCCTGACAGGATCACCCTTACGGCGCCGTGGCGGCTGGCCAGCCCGGGCAGCTCCGCCCCCACCCGCTTGTAGAGCCGCGCGATCCAGTCGCCCGTGCGATCGTCGTAGGCGTCTTTGGGCGAGCCCCCGCGCTGGGTCTCACCGGGCTTGAAGGAGCCAGAGGCCTCGTCGGTGCGCCAGAAGGTCTCGTCCCACGTCTGCACGACCTCCTCGAGTTCCTTCGTCCCACCCGGGCTGACGACGAAGAGGCGCACCCTGTCCCCGCTCAGCTGGAGCACGATGCTGGGTCTCCGCCTCAGCAGGTTGAGCTGTATGGGGGCAAGGAACGGCTCGCCGAAACGGGCGATGGCGCCGTCGTGGCCCGAGACCGACCGCAGGGAGTGCTCGATCGGCAGCGTGTGGAAGACTTGGTCGTCCGTCGGGTGGGCGAAGACCGCCAACGTACGGGAGTCGGGCGCGACCTGACCTCGGAGCCGTTCGGCTATGCGCCGCGAGGTGCCGTTGGGGAGCGGAAGCTCGTCCATCGCGGCCCTCGCCCTGAGGGCCCATGCCTTCCGTTGGTTGTCAGCGGAGGACGGGTTGACGTCTAGATAGAGGCTGATCACCTGGTCGCCCAGGGGCGCCAGGCTTTGGGCTAGCGTCGTGAGTTGCTCTGTCGCCAGCATCTGACCTCCTCGTGGCCTTGAACAAGGGTCCGGCCACGGTAGTAGGTCAGGCGATGAGAAGGGGGACCCTGGTCAGAGGCCCGACAGACGGGAGTTCTTCTCTATGTACGACTCCCATTCACCTGGGACGTCTATCTCGGGGAAGATGGCGTCGACCGGGCATGCCGGGACGCACGCGCCGCAGTCTATGCACTCCTCCGGGTGGATGTAGAACTGGTCGTCCGCCTCGTAGATGCACTCGACGGGACAGACATCGACGCAGGAGGCGTCTTTCGTGCCGATGCAGGGCTCGGCGATGACGTAAGCCATGGTTCCCTCTCCAAAGCACCGCGACCGCCGGGGCGGACGGGTTCAGGGAGAGTCTTACAGGTCACGGGCATGCCAAACAAGTCTCCGTGTACCAATCGGGATACGCGGGTCGCAGTTTGTGGCGGTGAAGCGAGGTCGTCTCCGACCGGTGGGGTCAAACCGACTTCAGCATGGGAGGTCCGGAACCGGCCAGGGTGGACGAGCCCAGTCGACGTGGGCGCAAAAAGGAACGACCCCGTCACCTTTTCTCGCTCTGTCGGCTCCCTATCTGATTCGGGCAATGCCTTGGGACGCTCGATCGAGCCTCTAGTGGGACTGGGGCCGTCCTCTATAGAAGTGGTCTGTTTCGTCTATAACAGAACCTCCTTCGCCCCGGATCCTAGCGCCGGAGCAGGCCGGTAAGTATGGTGCGGCGTCCTATTGCGGGCTAACGAAGCGCGCTAAGGTGGATATTTGGGTCGCCACAAATGAGAACACCGCCGACTCGACCGGGGCCCGGCGCATCCGTGTAGGGTTGCCGCCAACGGCGGCCGCGGTCGTCGGATATGCAGACGCACACAATAGGCCTAGAAGGCGTACTCGAGAGAGACGCGCAGCTGGGAGTTGTCGCGCCAGCCGCCGAACTCCGTTTTGTCGCCGCCGTAGAAGACGTAGGCAGCCGCCTTCCCGATGACGCCGTCGGCGAAGGTATACGAGGCGGTGGGCATCACGGCGCCGCTGCCGTCCACGTTCTGCAGCCAACCGAGGTCGAGCTGTGTGCGAGCGTCCACCTGGTACGAGAGGGCGGTCATGAACTTGAGGTTCAGATCGGGCTCGTCCCCCGCGTCCGGTGCGGTGTAATCGAGGATCCCCTGCACGACGGCGCGCGGCCCGCCTGGAATCAGGTACTCGCCCCCCAACACGGCCTGCGCGGAGTGGTTGCCTACGTCGGCGTGGACCCCTTCCGGGTCGCCTGTGATGGTGTAAGCGGCCTCACCCCGCAGGACGAAGTCCCCTATTACGCCCGAGAAGTCCAGGCCGACCAGGTCCATGCGGTCGTAGTCGAGGACCGGTTGGAATGTGAACTCACCAGGGACATCCGTGGACTCCAGGCGGGCGGTCAGCGTCGGCCGGTCGCGGAAGCCGTGGAAGTAAGTGGCGCTGACGTCGAAGCCCCCGAGGAGCGCTGTAGCGCGCACGCCGAACTGTACGTTGCCCAGCTCCGTAGGCGGCCTGTGCTCCTCGGGAGTCAAGCGCCCGACGATACGGGCGCCGGGTGTGAGCACCGGCTGGGGTGCTGGCCGCCAGGCTTCTCCGGGGAGGGTCGAGGGCGTGAAGGCCGGTATCACCGCGGCCTCGACGCGGAGCTCGCTGGACGCGTAGTAGCTCGCGTGCAGCATGGGTACCGCGATCTTTTCGTTCTCTGGTGGGAAAGCCAGGTCGCGCGGGTTCAGTACGTCGACAGGATTGACGCCGTCAGTCGAACCCCAGGTGACGCGCTGCTTCCCGAGGGTGACGTCCACGTCGCCGAGGTGGACGGTGCCGTGGGCAGCGTCCAAGCGGAACTCTGCCAGGCCGGTGGCCCCGTCATAGCTGCCACGTGCGGCGGCCGAGAAGGAGGCGTCTGGGAACAGCCCGGCTCCGACCTCGCCACCGGCGCGAAGCTCCAGCTGAGCGGCGGCTACCGGGAGAGAGCCGTCGATCGCCACCCCGAAGGTTGCCTGCGCGGTGCCGCCCAAGCTCCAGTCGACTTGGGCCAGCGCAGCTCCGGACGCGAGCGCGCTCGCCAGGAGAGCCGTCGAGAACCTGCGGATGCGTCCCACGTCAGCGCACCAGGTAGCGTTCGGTGAAGAGCTCGTCCGGCAGCTCCTCGTCGAACACCACGTCGGTCTGGCTCAGGACGGTATAACTGGTGACCGTGCCGTCGCTGACGGTCTCCATCCTCCGTTCGGTCGGGACCACGTAGCCGCCTACGAGGTCGGTCGACACTATGGTCAGGATCTTCACTAGCCGACCGTCGCGGTAGTACTCGGCGCGACGGGGCACCAGGGTGTCCTCAGGCACCTCGAGGACGAGCCGCTCGTATGTGGACCCGCTCGCCGCGGTGGGAACTGCCTCCACCACGTAAACGGGTCCGTCTTTCACCTCGACGAGGGTATGCGTGTAGTCCTCTGGCTCTATGCCTGTGATGTCCTCGTAAGAGAAGTCCGAGCCGAAGAACGATTCGCCCTGCTGGCCCCCGGCGATGCGCCGCGTGCGGCCGAGCGCCGGCAGGTAGACGAGTGTCTGCGTTCCGGCCGCGTCATCGAGCTGCAGGAAGCCGGACCCGGCGATGTCGGCAGGGGCAGTGAACTTGATGAGGCGGCGGTCGTCGCTGTCGGCCCACATCCGCAGCTCGCGGCTCAGGCTTTGCCCCGAGCCAAGGGTGATGGTCATCCGTAGCGTCGCCTGGGTGGTGGCCGGCTCGGGCCGGGCGCTCACAGCTTCCATCAGCTCCTCGGCGCCGGCGTACTGCTGCGCGAGCGCAGGTGGGTTGAGGAACAGTGCGAGCGCCGCGAGGAGGAGCGCAGGCAACGCCCGGGCCCTGTTCGCGGGTGAGAAGGTGCGTGGTTCAGGCATGTTGACTTACCTCCGAGGTGCCGTGGAAGCGTGAGTGTGGGTTGCGTAGGACGGTGAGTGAAGCGGCGGGCAGGAGGGTGAGGGTGGCTACGCCGACCAGCGCGACCGTCAGGAGCATCAGGCCGCCAAGGGTCGCTACCGGCACGAAGCTGGCGAAGGCAAGGGCTGAGAAGCCGGCTCCCAGGGTCAGGGCGGTGAAGAGGACCTGTCGTCCGGACGTGAAGAGCGAGTGCCGTATCGCCTCCTCCGGGCCCAGACCCTTGCGCCTCTCCTCCATGTAGCGCACGGTCAGGTGTATGGCGTAGTCGCCGACGCCGATGGCCAGCGCGCCCATGAGCATCGTCGCGAGGTTCAGCGGCAGGCCGAACCAACCGAGGATGCCGTACTGCAGCGCGACCGTGGCAAGCAGCGCCAGGATGGTCACCGCGGCCGCCCTGAATGAGCGCACGAAGCTGTCGATGAGGATGACGAGCGCGATTGCGAGGGTGAGGCTGATGACGAAGTCGTGGCGCATGGCCTGTTCGATCTCGTGCTCGAGCAGCGGTTGGCCGGTGAGGCGCACGGTCACGCCGTCACCGAAGGTGGAGGCAGCCAGCTGCCGCAGCTCTGCCTCCAGCTCGGCCGCACGTGCGGTGGACATCGACTCGGCGACGAAGGTGATGACGGCCTGCTGGTAGTCGAGCGTGGTGAAGCGGGTGAGGTCCTCCATGCCGCCGGCAGACTGGAACAGCAGGAGCTCCTGGGCGATCGCTTCGCGAGAGGCGGGTAGGGCGTCGTCACCGGTCAACGTCAGGTTGAGAGCGTGAAGTACGTTGGCGATGGATTGACCGGGACCCATCCCGTCCAGCTCGGACGCCTGTGACTGGAAGCGCAGCATCCGTTCAAGGAGGAGCGGGTCGGTTATGTCGCCTTCCAGCCAGACGGTAAGGTTCGATGAGCCGCCAAGCACATGCTCGACGGTGTCGACGCTGGTGCGGGTTGGGCCGCTCTCTGGGAAGAAGGCCAGGATGGACGTGTTGGGCACGATGCGAGTGGTGCCCAGGATTCCCAGCGCCACCAACAGCGCCGTCACCAGCAGGACGGTCTTGCGCTTGGTCGTGACGAACAGGGCGAGGCGGGTGAGGAGCTTGCCGATGGGGCCCGGGTCGTCCGGGTCCTCCACGCGTCTGGGCGCCGGCAGGACGTTCAGCAGGGCGGGCAGGAGCAACATGGAGGCGAGAAGTGCTGCCAGCACGCCCAGCGCCGCCACCAGCCCGAGGCCGCGCACCATTGCCAGGTCGGAGAGCAGGAACGTGCTCATGGCGGCGGCGATCGCTAGGCCGGAGAGGACGACACCCAGCCCGGTCTCGGTCAGCATGTGGGAGATGGCCGTGTACTTATCGGCGCCGCGGGACAGCTCGAAGTAGTAGCGCCCCATGAGGTGAAGCGCGAAGGAGCTGCCTACGGCCATGACGGCTATGGGGCCGATCACGGTCAGCGCCATCAGCTTGTGCCCCAGGAGCTGGAAGAGGCCCATCCCCCACACGACGCCGACCAGGATCTGCACGAGAGGCAGGAAGGTGCCGTGGACGGTGCGGAAGTTTATGAAGAGCATCAGGAGGATCAGGGCAACGGCGAGGCCGCCAAGGATGGGGAGGTCGCGACCGATGATGTTCTGTAGCTCCATCGAGGTGAAGGCCTGCCCCGCGAGGGAGTATTCGCCCGGCCACGTGTCCTGGAGCAGGCGGTCGACGCTCTTGGCGACGGCCGCGGCATCGAGCCCCTCCCGCAGCTCGACGATGAGGCTGGCGTAGCGCCCGTCTTCCGTGACGAGGGTGACGTTCTCGTACATCGGCGATGTCGCCAGGTACTCCTGGATCTGATGGGCCCGGGAGTCGCTGATTGTCCCGGCTGGCATGAGGTCCTCGACGATGAGGAAGCCGTCTTCGGCCTCCATGCGACTGGCGTTGGCGACGGACATGACGTCCACGACCCCCGGCAGCTGCCTGAGGGCGCCATGCAGGTCGCGCGCGTCCTCCAGCGCCGCCGGCGTGAACATGCCGCCGCCATCGTGCCGGACCACGATCAACAGCCGTTGGTGGAGGTCGAACGTAGCCTCCAGTTCGCTCGTCAGCGCGTCGATGCGGGAGTGATCAGGGTAGAGCGCCTCGGTCCGGTTGTCGGTTTGGATGCGCGTTGCGCTCAGCGCCAGCAACGAGGTCGCGACGGCGAACAGGCCGATGACGAGCCGGCTGTGGCTGAGGACGATGCGGGCGACACGTCTCACGGGCGGCACCCGGCAGATGGCGCCAAATGGAGTTGGGACGTTGCGTGAGACTGTGCACGTGGTTGGCGGGTCGGGTGAGGCAAGCGTTCGATCTCCGTTCGGGTATCGGGGCGCGGCTGGGCGTCGTTACGGTTGACTACGTACTTACTCAATCATCGAGAGATGGATAGACGATGGTCGCGACGGCGCCTCCTCTACTTCGTCGTTTTCGCTGGTGGACGGTGGGTCGGGGCGGGGTGCTCAGGAGCTCGTGCGCCGTGGAACCAGGTATCGAGCAGCGAAGCCGTGAAGGCCGCGGCGCCGCGAGACCAGGCGCTCTCCTCGAGCTGGCGGTTGGCGAGGAAGAACATCATGAGCGAAGAGAAGAACATCAGTGCGCTGGTCTCGGTGGACAGGTCGGCGCGAAGCTCGCCAGCCCGCACGCGCCCTTCCAGGTACTCCGCCATGGCGCCGATGGTCTCGCCCATGACGTCCCTGAAAGCGTTGGCCAGCTCGTCGTTCGACTGGGATTCTGCCAGCAGCATCGAGACGAGGTTCGACTGGCGGTGTATCACATCTGCCCAGCCGAGCACGATGCTCTGTAGTACCTGGCTCGCCGGCTTGCCATCGGCCTCCGCGAGAAGAGCCTGCACTTCGCCCATGATGGTGCTGCGCTGACGAGTGAGGGCGCGCAGCAGCTCGGCCTTGCTCGGGAAGTAGTGGAAGATCAGTCCTTCGGTCACGCCTACGCGTTCCGCGATCTGCTTCGTCGTGGTGGCTGAGAACCCTTGGTTGGCGAAGAGGTCAAGGGCCGCCTCGAGTATCTGCTGCCGGCGGGCCGCTGCCTTGTCGCGGCGGGTGCGGGGAGGATGGTGGTGATCCTTGGGCATCTTCATTTGTTCGTTAAGTGAACACTCAACGAACGCGAGCTTATCGGGTCAGGCCCGGTTAGTCAAGGCCACGCCCGTCGAGCCACGAGGCGGTCACTATGAGAGGCCCCGACCGTGTGATCGGGGCCTCTCGTCGCCCACTGGGCAGCTAACTGTCGAGCGGCCTACAGCAGCCAGCCGCCCAGGCCCGCGATTACCGCGGCGAAGATCAGGGCAACGGTGTTTATCACCTTGATCAGCGGGTTGATCGACGGGCCCGCCGTGTCCTTGTACGGGTCGCCGACCGTGTCCCCCACGACGGCCGCGGCGTGGGCTTCCGAGCCCTTGCCGCCGTGGTTGCCGTCCTCGATGTACTTCTTGGCGTTGTCCCACGCGCCGCCACCGTTGGACATCGAGAGCGCCATCATCAGACCGGATGCGATCACACCGATGAGCAGGCCACCGAGGGCCAGCGGTCCCCAGAGGAGCCCGACGATGAGCGGCGCCACGACGGCGATTACGCCCGGCAGCGCCATCTCGCGCAACGCAGCGCGGGTGACGATGTCGACGGCGCGGCCGTAGTCGGGTTTCGCGGTGCCCTCCATGATCCCGCGGATCTCGCGGAACTGGCCCCGCACTTCCTCGATCACGGCGCCCGCGGCCTTGCCGACGGACTCCATGAGGTACGAGGAGAAGAGGAACGGCAGCATGGCGCCGACCAGGAGCCCGACGAGCACGATGGGGTCGTTGAGCCTGAAGGCGCCCTCCGCGAACCGGATGGGATCGACGATCTCGAGCCGCTCGGCGAAGTCGGCGAAGAGCACGAGCGCGGCAAGCGCGGCGGAGCCGACTGCGTAGCCCTTGGTCACCGCCTTCGTCGTGTTGCCCACCGCGTCCAGGGCGTCGGTGTTCACCCGGACGGAGTCGTCGAGCTCCGCCATCTCGGCGATGCCGCCGGCGTTGTCCGTGATGGGGCCGTACGTGTCCATGGCCACGACCATCCCGGCCACGGAGAGCATCGCAACTGCTGCGACCGCGATGCCGTAAAGGCCTGCCAGCTGGAACGCCACGAAGGTGGCGAGCACGAGGACGATCGTCGGCAGGGCGGTCGACTGCATCCCGACGGCGAGGCCGGAGATTATGTTCGTGGCGGAGCCGGTGACGGACGCCTCTGCTATGCGCCTGACTGGGCGGAAGCGGGTTGCCGTGTAGTACTCGGTGATGTACATGATCAGTACGACGACGACGATGCCGACGAGGCTCGCGAGGAAGAGGTTGAACCAGCCGATGTCGCGACCCAGGAGCTCCTGCAGGTCGGTGTTCCGGAACAGGCCCCATGTCGCGACGATGAAGCCGACGATCGAGATGACCGCGCTGGCGTACACGCCCTTGTAGAGGGCGCCCATGATGTCGTTGTTCCTGCCGAGCTTGACGAACTGGATCCCGACGATGCTCGCGAGGATCGCGATGGCGCCGAGCAGGAGCGGGTAGGTTACGAGGCTCGTTATGACGCCCGTTCCGGGCAACAGGAAGCCGAGGAACACGGCACCTATCGCGGTCACTGCGTACGTCTCGAACAGGTCTGCGCCCATGCCAGCGCAGTCGCCGACGTTGTCGCCTACGTTGTCCGCGATGACGGCGGGGTTGCGTGGGTCGTCCTCCGGGATGCCGGCCTCTACCTTGCCGACGAGGTCGGCGCCGACGTCTGCGGCCTTCGTGTATATGCCGCCGCCTACGCGGGCGAAGAGGCTGATAAGCGAGGCCCCGAACGCGAAGCCGACGAGCGGTTCGACGGGGTTGGGCAGCCCGATCACGACGGTGAACAGCCAGAAGAAGCCAGCGACGCCCAGGAGCGCGAGGCCGGCGACGGCCAGGCCGGCGACAGCGCCGCCGTTGAAGGCGATCTTCAGCGCGCCTTCTAGGCCGGAGCGGGCCGCCTGGGCGACGCGCACGTTCGCCCTCACGGCGACGTTCATGCCGACGTAGCCGCTTATCGCAGAGAAGAGGGCGCCGACCAGGAAGCCACCCGTCGTCCACCACCACAGCGTGCGGTCGTGAGGGGTGCCAGCGGTCAGCGCCACGACAGCGAAGATCGCGGCGATGACGACGGCGACGACGGCGATCGTGCTGTACTGGCGGTTCATGTACGCCGCGGCGCCCTGCTTGATGGCGTCCGAGATGGCGACCATGCGGTCGTTGCCTGTCGGCGCTGCCATGACGCCACGCGCGAGCAGCCATGCCGCGATCAGTGCGGCCACGGCAGCCAGCGGTACGAGGGTGATCAACAGGTTCATCGTTCCTCCACTGCTTGCCTTGTGATCATCCGGTCCCAGCACAACGCGCGGTCGCGGGCCTCTACGAGTCCAGGTCGCGACCGCGGCGTTCCCGACGCTGGGGCCGGGATAGCAGCGAGCAGTCTATCACCGAGGCGTGGCCGGCCGCTCCCGCGCAGCGTGCGCGCGGCCGCATGCCCTCGGGTCGAGCCGGCTCGCTGCCTCGTTCGGGGGCCGCTTGGCAGTCCTTAGTGCGCTCACCCACGGGTTGTAACGTGGTGACACTGCTAGGAGGTACGTCGCATGAGCACGCATCCTCTGGCCGGGAAGCCGGCGCCGCGCAGCCTCCTGATCGACGTCCCGCGCCTCGTGTCCGCTTACTACGTGCTGACGCCGGAGCCGGGCGACGCCGCGCAGGCTGTCTCGTTCGGGACCTCCGGCCACCGCGGTACCGCGACCGACCGCACATTCAACGAGGACCACATAGCCGCCATCTGTCAGGCCGTCGCCGACCATCGCGCCGGGCACGGCATCACGGGCCCTCTCTTCCTCGGGGCGGACACGCACGCCCTCTCCGAGCCCGCCCTCCTCACGGCCATAGAGGTGCTGGCGGCCAACGGCGTGAGGCTGGTCGTGTCCGCCACCCAGGGCCGCGGCAAGGGGCTACCCGACCTGGTGCCCGTTCCCACCCCGGTGATATCGCACGCGATAGTCAGCCACAACCGCGGCCTCGAGCGGGGAGAGGGCGCCGCCGACGGCATCGTCGTCACCCCGTCCCACAACCCGCCGCCCGACGGCGGCTTCAAGTACAACCCGCCACACGGCGGGCCGGCCGACACGGAGGAGACCGGCGCGATCCAACGCGCCGCCAACCGGCACCTGCAGGACGGGCTCCTCGGCGTGCGGAGGATCAGCGTCGCCAAGGCGTTCGCATCCGGTGCCGTGGAGGCTAGGGACATGGTCTCGCCTTACGTCGAGGACCTGGAGTCGACGGTAGACCTTGCCCGGGTGGCGGCCGCCGGCCTGAAGCTG
Organism: uncultured bacterium; assembly: GCA_964565625.1. GTDB lineage: Bacteria > Deinococcota > Deinococci > Deinococcales > Trueperaceae > DASRWD01. Next base: position 13,415 of record CAZMFX010000017.1, on the reverse strand, counting down.
GGCGCCGACCCGCTCGGCGGCGCCGCGCTGCCGTACCTCGGGCCGATCGCGGAGAAGTACGGCCTGAACCTCGAGCTCATCTCTGACGTGATCGACCCCTCCTTCGCCTTCATGCACGTTGACCACGACGGCAAGATACGGATGGACTGCTCGTCGCCCTACGCCATGGCCGGCCTGGTCGCGGCGAAGGACGACTACGACGTCGCATTCGGGAACGACCCGGATGCCGACCGCCACGGCATCGTCACCCGCGCCGGCGGGCTCTTGAACCCCAACCACTTCCTGTGCGTCGCTGCCAACTACCTCTTCTCGCACCGTCCTGGCTGGCCCGCATCGGCTGGCCTTGGCAAGACGCTCGTTTCCACGTCACTTCTAGGCAGCGTGGCAGCGGCCGCAGGGAGGAACGTCACAGAGGTGCCAGTCGGCTTCAAATGGTTCGTGCCCGGCCTGTCAAGCGGTGAGCTCGGCTTCGCAGGCGAGGAGAGCGCGGGCGCGACGCTGCTAAGGAGGGACGGAGGCACCTGGACGACGGACAAGGACGGGATAGTCATGGGACTTCTGGCTGCCGAGGTAGCGGCCGTAACGGGCACCGACCCTGCCGACATCTACGAGGAGATAACGCGCGAGCACGGCGAGCCCGTGTACGCCCGCGTTGACGCCCCGGCAGTCGCCGCGCAGCGCGAGGTGCTCAAGCGCCTGAGCGCCACAGACGTCGGAGCAGGCGAGCTGGCGGGCGAGCCGGTACAGCAGGTGCTCGACAGGGCTCCAGGCAACAACGCGCCCATCGGCGGGATAAAGGTGGTCACCAAGGGCGGATGGTTCGCCGCCAGACCCTCGGGTACGGAGGACATCTACAAGATCTACGCCGAGAGCATGCGCGGCGAGGAGCACCTTGGCCGTCTCGTTGAGGAGGCACAGGAGCTCGTGAACCGAGCCTTCGAGTCTGCCGGGGTGGCGTCGTGAGCCGCTCCCCGACGAGCAGCGACCCGGGATGGGCCGAGCCACGTCAGGGCGGCTTGGGGCCAGGGGTCTTCGGGCCACTCCTCATCGGGGTGGGCGTGCTGTTCCTCGTGGACAGGCTGGCGGTCGCGATCGGCATCCGCGGCGTCCTCTGGGCGCTCCTCTTCGGTCTGGGAGCCGCCCTGTTCATCTGGCTGTACGCCAGCGACCGCCGGAACTGGTGGGCGCTCCTGCCCGGCTTCGGCTTCGTGGCGCTTGCGGCCGCCGTCATGGCGGGAGCGTGGGGCGGCGCGCTTCTCTTCGGACTCGCCGGCGCCATCTGCATCGCGCTGTTCCTGCGCCGCGGCGGCGGCAGGTGGCTGCTGCTCGCGGGCGGGAGCCTTGCCACGCTTGCCGTCATGGGGCTGTTCGCAGGCGTCTTCCCTGCAGCCGACAGCGGCTGGGTGCTTTTCCTCGGGCTGGCGGCGACGCTGTTCCTGCTCTACCAGCGCTCCGGCCCCGGCAGCCGGTGGAGCCTGTACCTGGCGATCGCGCTTGCCGCCCTCGGGCTCATCTCGATGTTCACCGGCCGCTTGATCGAGACACTAATAGCCATCGCGCTGATCGCGGTAGGTGGCGCGATGGTGTGGCAGGCACGACCCGCCAAGGTGCCGCCGTCTCGGTCCGAGCCGCCTCGACCCGTTCCGGGCGAGCCGCCGTCAGCAGCGCATGCCCAGGCCACGGGGAACGCGCGCGCGGTTGCCGGCGACCCGACCGTCGATCAGGTAGACGCCGCAGGAACCGGGCAGCGCGAGGTCAGTCGACCTCTGTGGGCACGCTCAAGACGGGGACGGCGCTAGAGCGTATCAGCGCGTCTACGCGGCTGCCCAACAGCAGGCCGACAGCGCCCCGCCTTTGCTTGAGCCCTATGGCGATCATGTCGGCGCCCACCTCGTGAGCCGCGCGCGGCAGCTCGGTCGCCGGGTCGCCGTAGCGGATGACGTGGCGCTCGTAGCCATCTCCCAGCAGGTTGAGCGAGTCGGTGACGGTATTTATGTAAGTTGGGTCGTCGCGGAAGCGCGGGTCGTCTACCACGTGGCACAGCACGAGCTTCACGTCGTGCTCGCTGAGCGCCCTGCCGGCCTCTACGGCGCCCTTCGAGGCGTCTGAGAAATCTGTAGCTACCAGGACGCGTCTCACCTGCTTCGTCTCGCTCTCTTCCCTGACGGTGACGACGGGCACCCGCGTCCGGCGGACGAACCGGCCGGCCACGCCGCCGAGGAAGAACCTGTCCATACGGTCGCTGCCGTGAGCGCCCATCACGACCATGTCGAACTCGGACTGCATGTCGAGGAGCTCCCGCACCGGTTCTCCCCAGCGCAGCTCGTGGGTGGCGGAGGGGCTCGAGAGGTGCTTCAGCATCTCGGTGAGCCGGCGCACCTCTTCCTGCCTGTCCTCCTCCAGCCGCCTGTCGAGCTGTGGGTTGATGCTGTCAAGGTGGGGCCGCATGCGCACCCCGCCTAGCCCCTCCTTGAACTGGGACTGCACGTGGACTATGTGGAGGGAGGCGCCGAGCCGCGCTGTGAGGTCGAGAGCGACGTCTAGTGCCTTGTCTGCTGTCTTGGAGAAGTCGGTCGGGTGCAGTATGCGCATACAACCTCCAGCTGCGAGGCCGCGCCCCGCAGGGGTTCACCCGGCCGAGCCCACGGCTGCTCCTCATGATAAGGGAGGCGTCCTGTGCGCGGTTGCTGCGGCACCGGGACGTAACATGATGAGCGAAGCGATAGGGGAGGCCAACGATGTACCAGTCAATCCTGATCCCGACTGACGGCAGCAAGACGTCCGACAAGGCGATCGAGCAGGGCTTGGCTCTCGCCAAGATGTCAGGCGGCCGCGTCACTTTCCTACACGTGCTCGAGAACCCCCTAACGGCGGGCTACGCGACGCCGGAGTCTATGCCGTACGCCGCGCAGCTCTACCAGGACCTCAAGACGAGCGGCGAGAACCTGCTGCGGGAAGCCGTCGATTCGGCGCAGGCACAGGGCGTGTCGGCTTCCTCTCGTCTGGTAGAGGACGCCGATCCCGTCGCAGCGATAACGGAAGCGAGCAAGGACCACGACATCATCGTGATGGGAACGCACGGGCGCCGCGGGTTCAACAGGTGGATGTTCGGCTCGGTCGCCGAGGGCGCCCTGAGACGGGCGGACAAGCCGTTCCTGCTCATCAGGAGCAACGACGAGGACTGAGTTCGACGGGCGCCAGGACCTCAGCCCCTACGGATGCGGCCCATTATCATCTCGCCGCGCCCGTGCAGTCCGGTGACGGAGACGTCGAGGCCCTGGTCGGAGAGGCGCCGCTCCGCGTCGTAGAGAAGCATCAGGGCCGAGAAGTCGACCCGGCCGAGGCGGCTCGTGTCGAGCACGACGCGGTCCACGTTCGTGAGGTCGTCCTCTACGCTCTGGAGCACCCGCTCCAGCGTCTGCAGCGAGCCGAACCACAGGACGCCGTCGAACCGGATCGTGACGGTGCCCTCCTCGCGGTCAACGGTAACGCCAAGTTGGGCTTCCCTGTAGAGGTGCGTGATGACCGCCAGCGAGATCCCGATTATGACGGCGTAGTCGACCCTCGGGGCCATCACGATGGTCAGCACGAAGGTGGCGATGGCCGTGCTCGCCTGCGACTTGGCGTAGCGCCACAGCTTCAGTAGCGCGCCGATCTGGAGAAGCGAGCTGGCGGAGACGATGACTATCGCAGCCAACACGGCTCGCGGCAGGTCCTGAAGCACGTACGAGAAGGGAAGGAACGCGAGCACGGCGACGCCGGCCACGGCGCCAGACAGCCTCGTGCGGGCTCCTGCCTGCTTGTTGAGCGCGGAGCGCGAGAAGCTGCCGCCAACGGGCATGCCGTGCATGAAGCCCGAGACGAGGTTGGCGGCGCCCTGGGCGACGAGCTCGCGGTCCGCGCTCCACGGAGCGCTCCGGCTCGCGAACGTCCTTGCTATGGCGGCGGGTTCGGCGAAGCCCACGAGGGCGATGACGAGCGCGCCCAGCACGAGGGCGCCCGACTGGCCCCACGGCAGGTCGAGCGACGGCATCGCTAGGGCGCTCGGCATGGGGCCGACGACCGGCGTGACGCGCCCGAACGCGGCGGTAGCCGCCAGCCCGAGAAGCACGGCGACGAGCACGCCGGGGATCAGCGGCGAGACCCGCCGCAGGCCCCGAATGACGATGACGGTCAGCACGGTGAGCGCGATCGCCACGAAGTTGTAGTTGGCGAAGTCGCTTACGGCGCGCCAGGCCGCCGCCCAGAGCCCCAACCCGGCAGAGCCCCTGCCGAGCGCCGCCGGGATCTGAGAGGCGACGATTATCACCGCGGCACCGCTCGTGAAGCCGCGGAGCACGGGCAGGCTCATGAAGTACGCCAGCGACCCGAAGCGCGCCAGGCCGATTATCACGCGCGCCGCGCCCACCAGCAGGGCCAGGAGCGCGGCGGCCTGCACGTAACCAGGGCTCCCTGGCACGAAAGACGCGGCGAGCACGCCCAACGTGAGCAACGACGTCAGAGCGGTGGGGCCCGTCTGCAGGTACGGGCTGGAGCCGAGCAGCGCCGACGCGAGGGGCGGGAAGATCGCGGCCATTATGCCCACGGCGGGCGGCAGGCCTGCGAGCGCGGCGTACGCGATCGCCTGTGGGATGAGGACCAGCGCGACCGTGAGGCCGGCGACGACGTCGTCCAGTGGTGGGCGCAACGCCCGCCTCTTCGTGCCCACCGAGGCGGTCACCGTCGCCGCGTCCATCCGCTCAGCGCCCGGCCTCTCGCGGGCGACGTGCTGCGGTTGGATGCGACCATGCCTAGAAGACCTCCGTCGTGCTCGTGAGAACGCGAGCAAGCCACATGGAGCGACGAACCGTAACTCTATCGCTTCCCGCTCTACGCGGCAGCGACGCCTGCCCGGGGCGGACGGGTGTTACCTTTCGCGGATGGACTTCGTCTGTCTCGCGGCGGGCCACGGGACACGGCTTGGCAGGCTCGGCACGTACATGCAGAAGTGCATGTACCCCGTCGGCCTCAAGCCGTTCCTCGAGCACACGCTTCGCCAGCTTCTCGCGAGCGGTGTCGCCGCGCCGGGCCGCGACAGGCTGGCGCTGGTCGTCGGGCACTTCGAAGAGCAGGTGAGGGCGTACTTCGGGGCCGCGTACGAGGGTCTCGACATCGTCTACGTCTCCCAGGCGGAGAGGCGCGGTACCGGGCACGCCCTGAGCCTGGCGGGCGAGGCGTTGGCGCCGTCTGCCGGCGTCGTGGCCTGGCAGGCCGACCTGTTCGTCAAGTCGGATTCGTTCAGGGCCATCCTCGACCACCCGGCAGCCAGCGTCGTCACGCTCGGGCCCGGCGACGCTGCCGAGGCGGACGTCTTGAAGGCTACCGTCGACGGCGACCGTGTCACACGCGTCTGGGGTGGCGCCGGACCTCTCTACGACGTCGGCCTGTGGAAGCTCGCCCCCGAGGTCATGGCGAGGATCGGCGATGTCAAGGCGGACACCGGAGAGGTTCGCATGCTCATCAACCTGCAGCGTGCGATCGAAGCCGGCGCGGTCGTTGGCTTCATCGAGACGGACGAGTGGATACACCTGGGCGGCACGCTGCCGACGGCGGAGGACAACGTGCGCGCTGTGACGCGCAGGGTGCTGGAGCTAGAGGATGGCGCTGCCCGATCCCGGTGACGCCGTGGTGAGCGTCTACACCCCGCTGCGGGTGCCCTTCGCCGGCGGCCTTACCGACCTCAAGGAGTACGCCGAGCGCTTCGGTGGCGTGACGGTCAGCTCTACGGTCGACCGTGGGGTACTTGTGAGCGTGGACGAGAGCGGGCGCGGCGAGTGGCGGGTGACGTGGGGAGGTCGTGAGGTGACGGCGCCCGACCTCGCCTCGCTGGGTGCCGACCTCGTCCGCGAGTGCGCCGCCCAGGTGGCGTACGACGGCCCGCCTCTTCACGTGACGGTCGAGGTGCAGGCCGAGGACCACGGCGGCCTCGGGGCGTCTGGCGCGGTGTGCGTGAGCCTCGTGCACGCGTTCAGGGCGGCCCGCGGGGAGAACCCCGGCGTGGAGCTGGTGGCGTCGGACGCAGCCAACGTCGAGGTCGAGAGGCTGGAGGGGGCGTCCGGCTATCACGACCCGCACGTCTGCGCCCGCGGTGGGCTGCTCCACCTGACGTACGAGGGCGAGAAGGTCACCGCAAGGCGGCTCGAGCTTCCCGAGGGCTTCCTGGACACGTTCCAGCGGTCATTGCTCTTCTTCGAGACGGACAGGTGGGCCAGCACGAAGGCGTCGCTGCGGCGCCTGGCCGGCGGCCTGGCAGGTGCCCTGGACGTCATGCACGACATAAAGGCGCTTGGAGAGGCCACCGCAGAAGCGTTCGAGGCGGGCGACCTGCGCGCGGTCGCGCGATGCATAGGCGAGCAACAACGCCTCAAGCAGCTGTTGCCCGGAGCGTTCGTCGACGACTTCGTCGTGAGCGTCGGGGAGAGGGTCGGGTCGCTGGGAGCGGCAGTCCAGTTCCCGGGCGGCAAGATCGGCGCGTACGCGATGGTCTGCTGCCCGGACGGTCAGTTGGGGGAGGTAAGAGAGGCCCTCGTCGGTCTACGCGAGGTGCGCATGCGTTTGACCGGCGAGGGCACGAGGGTGGTCGGCTAGAGCCGCTGAGGTAACCGCTTCACCCCAGCGACAGATGACGAGAGGCTCAGTCCGGTTGCACAGTGCAGCCGGGGTCGCAGGCGGAGTCGTCCAAGGTCACGTCGCCAACCTCGTGTATCCCAGCGTCTCCGGTGCCGGCGGTGTTGCCGACGACCTGGGCGGTGCCGGAGAGGTAGATGGTGACGGGGCCGGCCGTGCCGTCGGCGAAGATGCCGCCGCCGTCGACGGTCGCCTGGTTGCCGGACCCTTCAGCCCCGATGCTGGTGGTGCCCGCGAGCGTCGCGTCGGAGTCGGTCCAGATGCCGCCGCCGAAGACCGCGCTGTTGTCGTCTACCACCGTGTCCGTGAGCGCGAAGGTGCCCTCGTTCCAGATGCCGCCCCCCGTGCTGCCCGAGCGGTTGCCTTGTATCTGCGAACCCCGAACGTCCAGTGTGCCAGCGTTGAAGATCCCGCCGGCGCCCCAGTCAGACGGCCCTTCGTTGCCCGAGATCACGGAGTCGACGATCGTCATCGTGGCGCCTGAGCCGTTGGCGATGCCGCCGGCGCTCGCCATCTCCCCGTTGGAGTTGTCTGTTACGGAGCTCTCCTTCAGGGTCAGGTCGCCCGAGTTGACGACGGTCGCGCTGTTGGTGCCCGTGTGGCCCGTGACCGTTACGCCCGTCAGTACTGCGACCCCGGAGTTGGCCAGGTTGTTCGCCCCGGGAGGGCCGCCGCTGAAGCCGTTCCCCGCGATGTGGACGCCTGTCATCTCGAGGTGTCCCTCGTTCCGGAGGATCGACGCGCCGTTGTCGACGATGCTCCCTCCGGTCATGGCCACATGCGTATCGTCACCGAAAACGTGGATAACGGCCGCGGCGCCTCCGACGTTGAGAGTGAGATCGGTGTCGGTGAGCGACAGGCTGCCGCCGTCTATGGCGATGGCGGCGCCGTCCGTCCGGTCCGGTTCGAGAGCCCCGCCCGTGATGTCGTTGCCCCTGAACTCGCTTGCCGTGATCTCAACCGTGCCCGAGAGGCTGTACAGGCCGCCGCCGCGGACATCTTCTGCGTACGCGACGACGTTGTCCGCGACCGTTACCCCGTTCAAGCTCAGGGCCCCGCCGGAAACGAGGATCCCGCCGCCCCCCTCCATGCCTCCATGCCCGTTGCGCACGGTCATGTCCTCGAGCGTGAGAGAGCCCTGGACGGTGAAGAGGCGGAACTCTGGTGCCTCCTCGCCACGCTGCAGGGTGGAGCCGTTGCCCGCGACGGTGACGACCGAGGTGATGACGGGCAGCGCGTTCCCGCCGTTGTCGGCAGCGTCGAAGGTGATCGTGAACGCCTCTTCGAGCTCGATCCTGTCGTCGCCGTCACCAGCCGGGCATCCGCCCGTAGCGGTGTCGGTGTTGGCGGCCGTAAGCGCGTCGCGTAGCGTGCAGTCGGGCCCTCCGATCCCCGGGTCGTCGGTCGTCACGAGTATCAGGTTCGGGTCGGGATCCGGCTCGGGCTCGGGGTCGGGGTCGGGGTCTGGCGCCGGTGATCCCGGCGGGGTCTCGACCGGGTCCGACCCCTGCTCCACGAGCGCCGACTCACCTGAAAGGTCGAACGCGGAGACGGCGTACCTGTAGCTGGCTCCTCCCTGGATCGCCGTGTCCAGGTACGTGGTCTCGTTCGCATCCGTCTGCCCTACGAGTTCGAAACCGTCGGTGGCCGCTCCTTCCGGCGCCAGGGTCTCGCGGTAGACGTTGAAACCGGTCTCCGAGGCGCTCTCGTCCTCCCACGTGACCTGTACGGCGTCCTCTACCAAGGCCGCCGAGACGTTCGTCGGCGCCGCCGGTGGGTCATTCCGTAGACCCGGGCTGGCGCATGCCGCCAGCAGGGAGAGACATATGACTGACTTCGTGGCTGTCGAAAGGCGGTTCATCGGCGCCCCCTATCTCGGTCGGGCTCCAGTGGCAGGGCTTGCACCGATAACCATGCACGACCGTCGCGCCAAGCCACGTCGCCTGGGCTGATCCTGCGGGGTCGGCTTGGTCGCCTCTCTCAACCGGAGAGGCCGGTGATGACCTCCTGCAGCCGCCTCCGTGTCTGGTCGAGCTGGTCCCTCAGGCCGATAAGCTCGGTCTCCAGGGTGTCGAGCTCCTCCTCCTGCTGCTCCAGGTCGGACACGTAGCGTCGGTAGAGGGAGGAGTTGCGGTCGAGGCCAGACATGTTCGCCCGTATGCGCGACTGGTCCTGAGAGATCGCCTCGATGCGCTCCTCACGGGTCGAGATCTGCGTCAGCAGCCCCGCCGCCTCGCGCTGGAGCGTCATGACGTCCTCGAGCGTTCGGCGCGTTGCGTCGTCGAGCGTCAGGTCCTCGAGGTAGACGGCGATGACGTCGGGCGACAGGTCCGTGAGGGCGACGGTCCGGCTGGTTACGCGTTCGAGGACGACCTCGAGTATGCAGGCCTCTTCCTCGCCCCCGGCCGGGCAGCGCTGCTGCACGGGTACGTCGGTCGGAACAATCGCTCCGCCGGCGCCGTCGTTCACCACGACACCGAACCTCAACGACGATGGCGTGAGTATCGGAGCAGGCGTCGGCGAGACCACCTCGTAGCCTTCACGCCTCGGCAGGTCGACGAGGACGAGCCTCTCCTCCTGAGTTCGGGGGGAGAGACGCACCTGCATGGTCAGGCGCTGACGCATCTCGGTCTCGAGCAGGCCGCGAACGAGGCGGGCGGCCACGACGCGCTCCGGCTCGCTACCGCCGGTCGTCTCGGTCGCCACCTCAAGGTCGACGGCGTACGAGAGCAGCCGCGAGTCTCCCGGCACGACGTCCGCCAGCAGGGCGTTCCCCGCGAAGCCGTTGGCATCGTAGACAGTGACGGTGCCGCCCGCCAGATGCAGGCCGGTGTCGTTGACGATCCTCACCGCCGCGAGCGGGTTCGAGCCGATGACCCTTCCGTCGTAGTGCGACAGCCGGGTAGCGCTGACGGTGGTCTGAACGATGGGCACCATCACAGACTGGTGGCGTCCGACGCTCACGGGCGTGCTCACGTTGTACGCGAAGGTGGCGCCGCTACGCTCGCCGCTCGCCATCGCCGCGACCCCGGCGCCCAGCGAGGGCGCCTCGAACGCCTGCGCCTCCGCCATCGGGGCGGCGGGGGCCGGGACGACTGATTGCAGCGCCCGACCCAGAGGCGCCTCGTCGGCCATGGCGTCGAGTGACGCCGCCGTAGGAGGCTCGACGTGCTGCCGGGTCACGTACACCGGGTCGTAGAGCGAGGTGATGAACGCGGCCGGCTGGCCGGCCACGAAAGACACCCTCACGTCGTCGAGATCAGTGTCTGTCGGGTTGTCGAATATGGCCCAGCCCTGCAGCTCGGCCGTGCCGTCGTCGCCGACGACGAGCCGGTAGGTGCTCTTCCATACCGGCATCTCGCGCACGTAGCCGACGCGCACCTCGCGCTCTCCCTCGCCGGTGAAGGAGATGCGGAGGGTGGTTGCCTCGTCTGCCCTGTGGCGCGCGACGGCCGCCAACGCGTCCCTCAGCTCGGCCTGGAGGCCATCGTCCTCGAGCCGTACGTTCGTGACCTCAGCCAGGTCGACGCGGGTCATGCCGTCGGCCGTTGCGAGCGTGACGAACGTCCGTGGCGGCTCCTCCGGCGCCTCGACGCGCTCGACGGAAACGATCGTGCCGGTGAGTGAGCGTGACGCCTCCAACTGGACGGCCTCACCGCGCAGTTGCGCGAGTATCTGGGCCAGCGTCGGCGCTCCCGAGAGGTCTATCGAGTAGCCGGCGAGTATGCGCGCTAGAGGGTCGCGGGAGTCGTAAGTAACGGGGTCGACGGTGCCGCCGCCGAAGTCCTGCAGGACCAGCGTCTGGAGCATGTCGTCCATCTCCGAGGGCGGCACGGAGAGGTCGAGGACCTGATCGCCTGTGACCGTGCCCGAGTGCTCGAAGTAACCGACGCCGCTCGTGAACAGCACGACTCGGGTCACGGGCAGGTGCGCTTCACCTGGCATGCTTGCTCCTCCGGGGGCGTCTTGGGCGAGCGCAGAAAGCGGCGCCGCCGCGACCAACGCTACTGTCGATAGATACCTGCGCAAGCTCTGGTTCATCAGCCAGATGTTAGGTCATCCAGCAGCCCCTGCCACCAGTCGACCTCGTCCTGGTTCACGCTGTGCGTGAAGCCGGGGTAGATGCGCTCCTCCACCTCGGCGCCCAGTTCCCGGTAGAGGGCAGCGCTCTCACGGACCCTCTCGACGGGGATGTAGGGGTCGACGTCGCTGCAGCCGAAGAACGCCGGCGTCCCGTCCAGGGACCCTGCGTACCGTTCGCGTTCGACCGTGTCGCCAATCAGGCCCCCCGAGAGCGCCACCACCCCTCCGAGCCTGCCGCCCTGCCTGGCCGCGTACTCCGTCACGAGGCAGGCGCCCTGCGAGAAACCGAGCAGCACGACACGCTCCGGCGGCAAGCCGGTCGACGTCGCGGCTTTCACCACGGCGTCGACCGCCGCCAGCGCGGAGGAGAGCCACGGCTCGTTCTGGTCTGGCGGGGCGAGGAACGAGTGCGGGTACCAGACGTTGTGGCGCGCCTCGGGCGCCAGGAACGCCACGCCAGGCGCGTTGACGACCGTCGCGAGGCCGAGGATGCCGTGGGCGCTGTCGCCCCTGCCGTGAACGAGTACGGTCGCGGCGCGTGCCTCCTCGAGCGGCGCGCCTACCTGTGCCCTCACCTCTGACGCGTGAAGTTGGCTATCCGGGATGGTCATGGAACGAATTTAGCCGTTCGCGCGGCGAGGCTACGCCTCTGAGCGCTTCGGGATTATCGCGATCCTGCCGTCGGACTGCAGGATCGCCCACTTGACCTCGTCGAGCGTCTCGAGCCCGGCCTGGTGAGCCACCTGCAGTATCTCCTCGGCCGTGATCCGCTCCTTGTTCATCGCAGAGCTGTAGAGGTTGCCGTCGAAGAGCAGCACGGTAGGCATCGGGGTCACCGCCCTCTCCGCCCGGTGGCTGACGTGCGCCAGCATGGACGTGAGGACGACGAGGAGCATCACCGTGCTGACGGCGACCAGCGCCGTCGTCAGCGAGAAGTCCTCGCGCACGATCCCTTGCGCCACGATGTCGGGGATGAGCATCAGCATCACGAGCTCGAGTGCCGAGAACTGGCCGAACTCGCGTTTGCCGAGGAGCCTCAGTGCGAACAGGACGAAGAGGTAGACGATGACGACGCGGATCACACTCTCCATGGCCACCTCCCGACGGTGAGCGTGCGGGCCGCGTTCCGCGAGGCGCGTCTCATGGCCACACCATCGTCGAGAACTCGACACGTCCCGAGCCCAACTGGTTGCCTTCCGAGTCCAGCACGCGCCATCCGGCGGTGCCGGGTTGGTTCCAGTAGTCGAGCGCCTGCATCTCGCCGGCTATCACGCCCGTCTCGCCGGGGGCGAGGTCGGCGACGGTGAACACGTAGTCGTCTTCCGACACCTCCGTCGGACCCGGAGTGAACGCGACGTCGGCGAACGAAAGCACGTAGCTGCTCGACACGAGCAGCTCCACGGTCGGCAGGGTCGAGTCCGACTCGTTGGTGACAAAGAGCCTGAAGGGTTGCCTAACCTTGAGGCGCTGGACACGCGGATAGTCGACTCGGAACGAGACGAGCTCGCCTGAGGCCTCGGCCGTGAGCCTCCCGATGCCGAACACGCCGAACAGGCCGAGGACGGGCAGAAGCCCTACGACTATGAGGCCCGCGATCATCGGCGGGTGGAACTGGATCCGCCTGTCGATCTTCGGCGGCGACGGAAGCTCGGGCGGCTCCTCGTGCGTCGGTCGGACCCCAGCAGACTCGCGTGGTACGACCCCGTCGTCGGTCGGGCTCACGACGCGCCACCCAGCGGGCGAGCACCGTCTCCTGGCGCGTGCTCCCCCCAGAGCGGCTCGCTGTGCGATCCGCGGTGTTTTGCGTTCATGAGGCACTATGTGGCCCCCACCAACGATGAGGGTTAGAGGGACGTGAGGGCCGTGTCGCTTCGCGACGTCGTCGGCCGCCCCCAGTGGGGAATCTCAGGCAGTCCGGACTTTTCCCATGTAGGGGCTACCTAGCATCTGGCGCGAGAGGAGAACAGACATGGCCGAGTTCAACGAATCGATAGATGTGGACGTGCCCGTCAGTGAGGCATACCGCCTGTTCAGCCAGTTCGAGCGCTTCCCCAGCTTCATGGAGGGCGTCGAGGAGGTAAGGCGGGAGGGCGGAAACCGACTCTACTGGCGTGCGAACATAGGCGGCCGCGAGGAGGAGTGGGAGGCGCGCGTGACGGCAGAGGAGGCCGACACGCGCATCGCTTGGGAGAGCGTCGCGGGAGCCAGGAACGCGGGCGAGGTGACGTTCGACAAGCTCGACGCCGACACCTCACGCGTGAACCTGCACATCGTCTACGACCCCGAGGGCTTCCTCGAGAACGTCGGCACCGCTCTTGGCATGGTGAACGGCCGCATGAAGGGCGACCTGCAGCGCTTCAAGGAGCTGGCCGAGGCCGGCGCCCACGACGCTGGATGGCACGACCCGGCCGATAGGTCTACGGAGGGCGCCGAGCGTGATCGCATCGTGGGCGAGGAACGACGCTCCCACGACCGGACGGGCCCGGCCACCACGAGGCCGACGGGATCGGATCGTATCGAGCCCGATGTGAGCTCCAGGCGCGACCGCTACTGAGACCGGGTACGCCGGTCGCTCGCGACCGGACGATGACGCGACGGGCCGCCAGATTGGCGGCCCCAACTCTGTCTGTGCCGGCCGTGCTAAACCGAATACCGTGCCAGACCGG
>CAZMFX010000016.1:0-32871 GCA_964565625.1 uncultured bacterium | reverse complement strand
GGTGCCCGGCAGGCTGATGCCGATGTCGGCGTGCTTGGACTCGCCCGGCCCGTTAACCACGCAGCCCATGACCGCCACCTTGAGGTGTTCCACGCCCGGGTAGCGCTCGCGCCAGGCCGGCATCTGCGCCTTGAGGTACGCCTGCACGTCGCGAGCCATCTCTTGGAACAGCGTGCTGGTCGTGCGGCCACAGCCGGGGCAGGCCGTCACGCTGGGCGCGTAGCGCCTCAGGTCGAGCGACTGGAGGATCTCCTGCGCGATCTCGACCTCGCGCTCACGCGGCGCGCCCGGGTCCGGAGTCAGGGACACGCGGATGGTGTCGCCGATGCCCTCGGTGAGCAGGGGCGCCACCGCGGCGGTGCTGGCCACCGCACCGCGCACGCCCATGCCCGCCTCGGTGAGGCCGAGGTGCAGCGGGTAGTCGCAGCGCTCAGCCAGGCGCCGGTAGACATCCCATAGGTCGCGCACGCCCGAGACTTTGGCGCTGATGATGATGTGGTCGTGCGGCAGCCCGCGCTGCTCGGCCAACTCGGCGGAGTCCAGCGCGCTCCTGAGCATGGCCTCGATCAGAACCTCGCGGGCGGGCAACGGATCGGCGCGGCGCGCGTTCTCGTCCATCAACGCGGTCAGTAGGTCCTGGTCGAGCGAGCCCCAGTTGACCCCGATGCGCACCGGCTTGTCGTTCTGAATGGCCACATCGATGATCGTCAGGAAGTTCTCGTCGTGCCGCTTCCTCGGGCCCACGTTGCCCGGGTTGATGCGGTACTTGTCCAGCGTCCGCGCCGCCTCCGGGTGGTCCACCAGCAGCTTGTGGCCGTTGAAGTGGAAGTCGCCCACCAGTGGCACGTTCGCGCCCATGCCCGTAAGCCGCTCGCGTATCTCGGGCACGGCACGCGCGGCCGCATCGTTGTTGACGGTGACGCGCACGATCTCGCTGCCCGCAGCCCATAGTTCGTAGACCTGCTGCGCCGTGCCGGCCGCGTCCGCGGTGTCGGTGTTGGTCATGCTCTGCACCACGACGGGGTGGCCGCTGCCTACGGGCACGCCACCTATCCAGGTCGTCGGGGTGCTGCGCCGAAGCGAAAGTTCCACGTGCCGCAGGATACCCGTACCGCGCGGCCCGACCGGTTCGCGCTGACCGTCAGCGGACCCAATAACCCTTGAGCGTCAGGCGCCGTCGAGCAGGCCCAGCACCTCAGGCAGCAGCTCCCTGTTGCAGCTGATGCCCGAACCCCCGTGGATGCCGGGTCTCCCCTGTAGGTCGCCGAACCAGCCGCCGGCCTCCTCGAGGATCACGCCGAACGGTCCGGCGTCGTGCGGCGCGAGGAACGGGTCGATCATCACCTCGACGCGGCCGGTCGCCACGCAGGCATGCCCGTACGCGTCCGACCAGCCGGGGCGGTGGTACGTGGCTTCCATCAGGCGCCGCCAGCCTGGGCCCAGTCCCGCCTTCTCGAACGAGGCGGCGTCCGTGAAAGCGACCATCGCTTGTGCCAGTTGTGCCGTGTCCCGCACGCTTACAGGTCGACCATTGAGAAACGCGCCGCCGCCGCGCACCGCGTACACGACCTCACCCAGCGCCGGGAAGTTCGCGGCGCCAACGACGACCTCGCCCTCCACCTCGAGGGCGAGCAGGTTGGCGTAGAGCGGCACCCCGCGCATGAAGCTCTTAGTGCCGTCGATGGGATCTATGTACCAGCGGGCGCCGGAGCTCTCGTTCGAGAGGCCATGCTCCTCCCCCTGGATGCCGTGATCGGGGAACGCCTGCTCGAGCCGGGCGCGGATGAGCTCCTCCGCCCGCACGTCCGCCTCCGTCACCGGCGACGCGTCGTCTTTCACGCGCACGTCCAGGGCCCTCCCGAAGTAGCCGAGGGTGAGGCGACCTGCGTCGTGGACGGCTTCCAGACACACCGCGAGAGCCTTGCCTAAGTCCATGCGGTGCTACCATACAGCGCCATGCTCAAGACCAGGGAGCAGCTCGAGAGCGACGAACGGCAGGCGCTGGCGCCATACGCCTGCCTGGCCGCAGACTCCCGCGGCCGCATCCACGAGGAGAGCGAGAGCGCCCATCGCACAGCGTTCCAGAAGGACCGCGACCGCGTGCTGCACACCAGCGCGTTCAGGCGTCTGGAGTACAAGACCCAGGTATTCGTCAACTACGAAGGCGACTACTACCGCACGCGCCTTACTCACACGCTGGAGGTCGCGCAGGTCGCCACCAGCATCGCGCGGGCGTTAGGGCTGAACGAGGACCTGTCAGAGACGATCGCGCTGGCGCACGACCTGGGACACCCGCCTTTCGGGCACTCGGGCGAGAAGGCGCTGGACGAGCTGACAAGGCACGTGGGCGGCTTCGACCACAACAGGCAGAGCCTGCGGATCGTCACGCAGCTCGAGCGCCGCTACCCCAGCTTCCCTGGCCTCAACCTGACGTGGGAGACGCTCGAAGGGATCATGAAGCACGAGACCGAGTACGACGTGCCCGACCCTGACTGGGAGCCGGACGCCCAGCCGTCGCTCGAGGCCCAGGTCGTCAACGTCGCGGACGAGGTCGCGTACAACGCTCATGACCTGGACGACGGCCTGCGGTCCGGGCATCTCACCCCGCGGCAGATCGCCGAGGTGCCGCTCATCGGCGAGCTGATGCGCCGCCTCGGGATGGACCCCAACCACTTCGACAAGTACGACCGCTACACGCTGGTGAGGGAGCTGCTGGGCGACGTCATAACCGACGTCGTCGTCGCGACCCACGAGCGGCTAGGCGACTCCGGCGTCGCGACCCTAGCGGACGTGAGGGCATACCACACCAAGCTGCTGGCGCCGTCGGATGCCATGGCGGCGAAGCTCAAGGACCTCAAGGCGTTCCTGTACGAGAACTTCTACTTCCACTACCGGTTGATCCGCATGTCCCGCAAGGCGCACCTGGTGCTGGCAGCCCTGTACCAGGCGTACACCGAGACGCCCACCATGTTGCCGCCAGACGTGCAGCGCGAGGCGGAAGAAGAGGGTATCGAGCGCGCGTTGAGCGACTATTTGTCAGGCATGACCGACCGCTATGCCAACGACGAGTACCGCAAGCTGTTCATCCCGTACGAGCTGACCTGAGCGAACCCCGTCTGTCGCCTACGAGTCTCTACCCCGTACGGCGGGCGACACCGACGAGAGCGCCGTCCGCGGCGTCGCGTATCCACGCGACCTCGTAGCCGGCACGCAGGACCCTGACGAGCGTCCACGGGCTCGTTAGCGCCTGCGTCGTCAGCGCGTCCTGGGCAGGCTCGGTGAACGCGACGTCTACGTACAGCTCTCCCCGCTCCTCGACCACCCTTCGAGCCTGGACGGAGTAGCCGCCCGTCGACTTCTGCCCTTGGAAGATCGCGATCAGCGTCTCACGCTCGAACGTGACGTTCGGGAGCGGTGGAGCCTGCAGCTGCGTGGCGTGCACCCGCGTCCAGAAGGACACGAGTTGCTGCTGGTCTGTTATGAGCTCGAATCGTGGAGCCTCG
Source organism: uncultured bacterium (assembly GCA_964565625.1). Lineage (GTDB taxonomy): Bacteria > Deinococcota > Deinococci > Deinococcales > Trueperaceae > DASRWD01. The sequence goes on along the minus strand of CAZMFX010000016.1, from coordinate 29,368 downwards.
ACGCCCGTCGCCTGGCTACCCGACGCGATCGTCTCCCACGCCAACTGCTCTGGTGAGGGCCGGAACGCGCCCTCGTCCGTCGAGATCTCATGCTGCACGTAAAGGCCGGTGCGGCGGTGCTCGGCCAGGCCGTCGATCGGATGTGCCGGTAGCCCGTCGTCGGGAAGCTCAACGAGCACGAACGGGCCACCTTCCTCCAGGGTCGCGGACAGGGCATCCGCCTCGTCGTTCGTGAGCTGACCAATGCCCCGCAGCTCGTTGAGCCGCGGGCGCGGCACGACCCTCTGGGTAACGCCCGGAGCGCCGTCCTTCACCAGCGAGAGGTAGCTGCCACCGTCGTAGTAGACGATCTCGCCAACGTCCGCGTTTATCGTCAGCTGCATGTCGGTCGTCAGAGGGATGCGGCTCACCGTGGCAGGGACGCCGTCTAGCGGCTCGAGCGGTGCCGTGAGGTACGGTCTGCCGTTCACCAGAAGCGAGCCCGGCACGGAGAACTCGCCTCCGCGCCTTTCGTCCCCGGCTGGGGCTTCCTCCAGCTCGACGGTCCCGCCCCCGTACGCAAGGGTGCCCGGGCCTCCGTAGAAGTAGGTGACCAAGGTGCCATCGTCACCGTACAGGTAGAGGTCGTGTGCGCTCCTCTCCGCCTCTGGCTCGCAGCCTGCGAGAAAAGCGACGAGCACGAAGGTGATGAGCAGGTACAGCGCGCGCATGTTCCGCCTCCGGGAAGCAATGCTATCACCGGCCGTCTGAGAGCCACCTGAAGCTATGCTGGCGTGGTGTCGCGCGCCGCCGAACGCGTCCTGGTCCTGTCAGCCTCTATCGGAGGTGGACACGTCGCAGCCGCGAAGGCGCTCGTCTCCGCGTTCGGCGAGTTGGGCGCAGAGGCGCTGCACGTCGACCTCCTTGAACACACCGCAGCCCCCTTTCGGAGGCTGTACAGGCAGGCGTACTTCGACCTGGTGCGAAACGTGCCAGACCTCGTCGAGTGGCTCGGCAGGCGCCTGGACAGGCGCCCGACGGAAGCGCTGTCGGTGCAGAGAAGGTTGCGTGCCCGCGTCGTGCGGATGCTCTCCTACGAGATGCCGCGGATAATCGACAGGTTCGCTCCGGCTGCCCTGCTTCACACCCACTTCCTCGGCCCCGAGGTGATGGCGGGCCGGATGCGGCGCAGGGCGCCGCTTCCGCAGGGCGAGGTGATAACGGACTTCTTCGCACACAGCCTGTGGCTACAGCCGGGAATCGCGCGCTACTACGTCGCGGCGCCAGAGGTGATGGTGCACCTCGTCTCGGCGGGCGTCGACTCGCAACGGATCCACGTCACCGGCATACCCATCGACCCGGCGTTCGACCGCCTGCCACCGAAGGCGGAGGCGAGAAGGCGCCTCGCCATCGACCCGGACAGGGACGTCCTCCTCCTGATGGCCGGCGGCCTTCCGGAGTCGGACCTGAGCGCCGTGCTCACGCAGCTGCGGGGCCTGAAGTGGCCGCTCGACGTCGAGGTCGTCACCGGCCGCAGCGAACGCCTCGCGGACTCTGCGCGACGGGCGACGGGCGAGCACACCGGTCCCGTTCGCTTCAGGGTTCACGGCGCCGTCGACGACGTGCCGCTGCGTATGGCAGCTGCCGACCTGGCGCTCACCAAGCCCGGTGGACTCACGACGAGCGAGGCCCTGGCTGCCAACCTCCCGTTGCTGCTGATAAGCCCGTACCCGTTGCAGGAGGAGGCGAACGCCGACTTCCTGCTGGAGAACGGTGCCGCGGCCCGCGTGGAGCCGCTCTCGACCTTCACCTTCAAGCTGAGGCGCCTTCTGGACGAACCCGACCGCCTGGCGGCCATGCGGGCGGCGGCGGCGCGGCTCGCACGTCCCCGCGCGGCCGCGAGCGTGGCGGAGTCCGTGCTGACCGAGCTCGTTGCGGGCGCGAGCCGCGGCGCGACGTGACGATCGGGCTACGCCTTGCCCGCCGGGCCTGCGCCTGGCTGATCGTCAGCCTCGCCTGCCTGTCTCCTGCGGCGCTGGGACAGGTCTCCGGTGAGAACGGCGTCACGCGCCTCTCTGTCGACGTGCTCGTCTTCGGCAGCGAGCCGGAGGCGATCGTGGCGGCAGTGTCGGCCGCAGAAGAGGGCGCGGCCACGCTTCTGGTCACGCCGGACGACCGGCTCGGCGGCCTGTTCGTGCTCGGGGAGCTGAACGTGCTCGACCTGAAGACTCAGCCGCACGATTACCAGCGCGGCCTCTTCGAGCGCTGGTGGCGCATGGTCGGGCGCGGCGAGTCGTTCGACGTCGACGACGCAGAGGAGGCCTTCTCGGAGCTCCTCTCCGCCGCAGGTGTCAGGGTCGTGCGCTCTGTCGCGGCCGCGAAACCGATGATCGAGGCCCCCGGCGTCATCTCCGGTATCTCGTTCGGGGCGGGCGACGACCGACGCTTCGAGGTAAGAGCCGCTCACGTGATAGACGGCACAGCAGACGCCGACCTGGCGGCGGCCGCTGGGGCCGGCTTCGACTTCGGGTGGCGCGCGTTCGGCGTCGACATCCGCCAGGCGGACACGTTGGTGCTACAGGTCACCGGGGTCGACTGGGGTGCGCTGACCGAGGGCGTCAGGGCCCGGGGCCGGGACTACGCCGTCGCCAAGGCCGACGTCGTGTGGGGTCACTTCGGGGGCGTGCCAGCTGCATACCAGCCGAGCGCACCGGGCTTGCGACTGCGTGGGTTGAACCTCGGCAGGCAAGACGACGGCACCGTCCTCGTGAACGCCCTGTTGATATACGGTCTGGATCCGCTCGACGAAGGCAGCCGAGAGGCAGGGCGCGAGCGCGCGCTGGCGGAAGGTCCTCGCATAGTCGAGTACCTGAGGGCGCACGTACCGGGATTCGAGGCTGCCGTCTTCGCCGGCGGCGCCGAGGAGCTGTACGTACGTGAGAGCCGTCACCTTAGAGCGCGCTGCGTGCTGAGTGCAGACGACGTCTTCGACAACCGCGTCACGCCGCAGGACGTGGCGGCGGGCGGCTACCCGCTCGACGCCCAGTCCATGACCCCCTCAGACACAGGCTTCGTGTGGGGCAACCCCGAGATGTACGGCGGCCGGCTGTGCATGCTCGTCCCGCTCGGTGGGCCGTCCGGGCTCTGGGTCGTGGGGCGCAGCGCCGGGTACGACCCTGTCGCGTTCGCGAGCGCCCGCGTCGTGCCCTTCGGGATGGCGATGGCCGAAGCGGCCGGTGTGGCCGCAGCGCTGGCGGTCCGCCACGGGGTGAGCGCGCAGACGGCCGCGCTCGACGCCTCGCTCGTGGCCGACGTGCGGGAGCGTTTGGCCGAACGCGGTGCGTACCTGCCTGCCGTGCGACCCCGCCAGCCGCTCGGTCCGTACCAACACGAGCACTACGACGCCTTCCGCCTGTTGGTTGGCAGGGGGCTGGCGGTAGGCGGGTACGAGAACGACCCCCGGCTCGGCAAGGGCACCACCACCCTCTCGTTCGCCTACCTGCTCGCCAACGTCGCGACCCGCTTCCATTTCCAGCCGGGGGCGGCGCAGCCGATAGTCGACGCTGCCGCGGACGCGGCTCCTCTCGACGCAGCCCTGTCGCCCGAGGCGGCGGCCGAGATACTGCGCCGCGCCGCGTGCCTCCTGGGGAACTGCCCGGACGGGGAGGGGTGGCAGGGCCTGTACGCTGCCGGATTGGCGTGGCGACCCGAGCCGCCGGCAGGGACGCTGAACCAGGGACAGGCGTACGAGCTAGCGGCAAGGCTGGCGCGTAAGGCTAGTCGCTGAGCGTACCTACCTGTTTGAGTGTGTCGACGAACTGCCTCGCGGTGCGACCAGAGTAGCCGTTGCCCCACTCCGCGTAGCGCAAGGCAGACTCGTCGTCCGCCGCGCCCGCCACACCGTGATGTTCGGCGAGGCGGCGCACCAGCTGGAGGTAGCGGCGCTGCGTGGCGTCGGGGAACGTGATCACGAGTCCGAAGCGGTCAGCGAGCGCCAGCCTCTCGTGCTGCGTGTCCCAGCGGCTCACGTCCTCCTCTTCAGGCGCGGGGCGATCGGAGAAGCGTTCACTAAGCAGATGACGCCTGTTGCTCGTGGCGTAGACAGCCACGTTCGGCGGCCGCGCGGAGAGGCCGCCCTCCAGCAGGGTCCTGAGGGGCCTGTACGCAGGGTCGTCTGCCTCGAAGGACAGATCGTCCACGTATAGGACGAACGCCTGGGGCTTGTTCCTGAGCCGCTCGAGCAGCTCTGGCATGCCGGCCAAGGCGCCTGCGCGGGCCTCGATGAGCCTCAGCCCACTGCCGGCGAAGCGCGTGAGGAGGCCCCGCACGGCTGTCGACTTCCCGCTGCCGCGGGCTCCGTACAGCAGGACGTCGTGCGCGGGCAGGCCGGCGATGAGTGCGCTGGTGTTGGCCGCGAGCCTGTCCAGCTGCGAGTCCAGCCCGAAGAGAGCGCCCCAATCCGCGGCGTCGGGATGGCGCACGGTCCTTAGCGCAGCGCCGTCCCACGCCAGGGCCGCGTTCAGCGCGGCGGGCCCCCCGCCTCTGGTGCGAAGCTCTTCCAGGTAGAGATCGAGCACGGCGCCAGCGTCGCCAGCCTCGAGAGCTTCGGCCAGTGCTCGTACGCCCGCGTCTGCATGAGGCGGGCCCAACGCGTCCAGCAGAGGGAGGTCTCGCCCGGTTCCCGGGGCCTCACGTCCCCTCACGAAGCGCACGGCAGACGCCAGCGTGTCGGCGTCCCGCAGCAGCAGAGCGCGCAACCCGGATGGAAGACTGCCGGCTAGCTGGCCTGTCTGGACGCGACCGAGCGGTGTTTCGGCCGTGACGAGCGCCTCCGCCACGGCATCCGCGAACGACGCCGCGCCAGCCGACACGAGCGCCCGCGCCAGACGCGCCCACGCGCGTTCGTCGTCATCCGTGACGCCCCGGTCGACGTCAGAAGAACGCCTCAGTCGCGCGTACGCCCGCCACCAGCGCGACCGCCGGAACTCGAAAGGCAGGTAGAGGTCCGTCATCTATGCATGGCTCGAGCCCAGCGGCGCGTGGGCGCGTCCGAGCCCACCGGGTTCGCCGCGGGAGGCGAGAACGCCGCGTTCGACGAGCGCGGTGAGCAGGCGACCCATCGCCGCTTCGCCAGCGGCTATAGAGCGCGGCGACTGGTGGAAGTCCCACCACGCCACACCAGGGTCTACGGATACGAGATGGGCGCCACGCGGCACCCGGACGGGACGGCTGTACGACCGGGCAGAGATCGCAAGCCCCCGTGCCAGCTGGGTGAGCGGTCCCGCCGGAGCGACCCTCCCCGTGCGCCGGTAGTGGGCCCTGCCCGCGTTCGAGGCGGCGTAGCGGCGCAGCGCGAGGACGAACCTTGAGCCTTTCACGTCCACCCCGGCGTGCACGCCGATCATCAGAGGGGTGTGGAGCGTGGCCAGGGCCTTGAACGGAACCGTCTCGACCAGGCCGCCGTCTATGAGCACCTCTTCCCCCCTTCGCACGGGGGCGAAGACGCCGGGAAGCGCGCACGAGGCCCTCACGGCGTCTGCGATGCGTCCGGAGCGGATCACACGCAGCCTGCCGGTCGCCAAGTCGGTGCATGCGATCGCCAGAGGTAGTCGCACGTCGTCGAATGTCGCCCCCATGAAGAACTTACGGTCGAGCCACCGCGCCAACCTCTTGCCGCTGAGCATCGCGCCCTCGTGCAGGCCGAAGTCGACGCCCTGCAGCCACAACTCCGTGAGGTCCTGGGTCCTGACGATCCGTTCCAGCTCGAGCGCGTGGCCGCCAAGCGCGTACAGCGAGGCGATCACCGCGCCGTAGCTGGTGCCTGCGATGCCCGCCACTTCGAGACCTGCGGCCTCTACAGCCTTGAGGGCGCCGACGTGCGCTATGCCCCGCGCCGCACCGCCGCCCAGGGCGATGCCGACAGACGTGGCTGCGGCAGGGCCTCGCATCATCACCATGCTACATCGGTCCCCATCGTGCCGGTCGGGTACGGAGAGGAGAAAAGGCCGACCAGGACGCGATGACACGTAGTTCGGTCCCGGGTCGGGCGCGGGTGCCGGTGGTAGACTTGCGTCCGATGTCTGCCCTCTATCAGCGCGCCCGTCCGGCGACCTTCGACGAGGTCGTCGGACAGCGGCACGTCATGGACGTGCTCGGTTCGGCCGTGGCGAGGGGGATGACGGGCCACGCCTACCTGTTCTCCGGGCCGCGCGGTGTCGGCAAGACCACGACTGCACGCCTCATGGCGATGGCGGTCAACTGCGAGATGGAGGATCCGGCCGACAGGCCGTGTGGTAAGTGCGAGTCGTGCCAGCTCGTGCGCGAGGGCGCGCACCCCGACGTCATGGAGCTCGATGCCGCTTCCAACAACTCGGTGGACGACGTGCGGGCCCTGAGGGAGCAGGTGGGCCTGGCGAGCCTCAGGGGTGGCACGCGCGTCTGGATACTCGACGAGGCCCACATGCTGAGCAAGCCTGCGGCCAACGCCCTCCTCAAGACCCTGGAGGAGCCGCCGCCCGGCCTCATGTTCCTGCTCGCGACCACCGAGCCGGAGAAGCTGCCCCCGACGATCCTGTCACGCTGCCAGCACTTCCGTTTCCGCCGGCTCACCGACTCCGAGATCCTCGGGAAGCTCGAGCGCCTGTGCCAGGAGGCGGGAGTGGAAGCCGACCACGGGGCGCTGTCCCTCGTCGCGCGCGCGGCCGACGGCGCCATGCGCGACGCGGAGTCGCTTCTCGAGCGGCTGCTGGTCGCCGGCGGCAAGGTGACTGCAGCCGATGCGGAGGACGCGCTCGGGCTGCCGCCACGCGACCGCCTCAGCGCCCTTGCTCACGCGCTGGTCGAGAGCGATCTCGGCGCCGCGCTGGGCACGGCAGGCGACCTGTACGGGGCCGGGTTCGCGCCGCGCACCGTCGCCGAGCAACTGGGCCGCACGCTCAGGGACATGCTGCACGCCTCGCTAACCAGCGCGGACGGCAGCGACCGCGCCCGCCTCGTGAGGCTCATACACGCCCTCGACGACGAGCACGAGCGTTTCGTCAGGAACGACGACCTTTACGCGCTGGAGGTGGCGCTCATCAAGGCCACGAACGCCGGAGCGCAGCCTTCTGCGGCAGCGCCTCCTGACGCTCCGCCGGCCGCTGTACCCAGGGCGTCGGTCGCGGCCGCGTCGCGAACGGCGAAGGGAACCGCGCAGGGGGCCGAACCTACGGCGGACGCGCCCCCGCGCGATGAGGATCCCAGCGGCGGGAAGCCGACGGGCGCAGAAGAGCCGGCTCCGGCCTCTGCGTCCGAAACCGGTCACGGGAAGCCGTTCTCGTGGCACGCGGTGCGCACCGCCGCTGCGCCGCAGATAAAGGCCTTCCTGCAACCCGCGAAGGTGCAAGAGGAGGGCGGCGTCGTGACCCTCGAGTTCGAGGAGAGCTGGCGCTTCCACTTCGACCAGGTCGTCGCGAGACGCGAGGAGCTGGAGACGCTGATAGAGAAGGTCGCCGGACCCGGCTACGTCGTGGAGCTGCGGGGCCCGAGAGGATCGTCGGGAGGCGGTCGCGGCAACCGCGGCCGTAAGGACGACGGCGCTCGGGCAACGCGACAGGGCCGAGCCGAGCCGACGCGTGCTCCACCCGCCGCGCCGGGCTCCGCGACGACCGACGAGCCGCCGCCGCACGGCGCTGCAGAGCCTGTCCCGTCCGGGCGGCCAGACGCGAACGCTTCGGACAGCGCCACTGAGCCGCATCCGTCCTCCCTCCACGACGAGCTCCCTGAGGGCTTCTGGGACGCTGACGCCGCTCCGGACGGCGCCGTGCCCGGCGCCGACGAGCCGGCAGAGAAGGGAGACCGGGGCGACGCGGGAGGCGACGACGACGCCATCTCTCGCTTGCAGTCGCTGTTCCCGGGCCGCGTCGTGGAGTTCGTCCCACATGCGAGGGCGGTCGACGACGAGGCTGCCCCTTTACCCCCTGACGAGGAGGGCGAAGGCTACGATGACGACGGTCAGGACCGACTCGGCTTCGGCGCCGCCACCAGGCGCGAGGGCTGATGCCGATGCTGCCCTTGCCGAACACGAGAAGCCAGTCACCGGCCGTCATCATCGACGCGCCGCGGCAACCCAGGAGACGAACGTGAACATACAGAAGCTGATGAAAGAGGCCCAGAAGGCCCAGCGCAAGGTCGCCGAGGCCCAGGAGCGCCTCGCCGAGCTCACCGTGGAAGGCAGCGCCGGCGCCGGCATGGTGACGGCGACGGCCAAAGGTGACGGCAGCGTCGTCTCGGTGCGCATAGACAAGAGCGTCGTCGACCCAGAAGACGTCGAGATGCTCGAGGACCTTGTGACAGCGGCCGTGGCGGAGGCGCAGCGACAGGCGAAGGAGCTCCAGGAGAGAGAGATGGGGTCGGCTATGGGTGGCATGGGCGGCCTCGGGGGACTGTTCTGAGAGTTGGCCTCCCCGACCTTCTCATGCCGGGCTCTTCGATGACGACGTGAGGTTCCCGGCGCCACTAAACACGCTGATTCGCGAGCTCGGCCGGCTGCCGGGCATCGGGCCGAAGAGCGCTCAGAGGCTGGCCTTCCACCTCTTCAACCGCCCGGAGGAGGACGTGCGCGCGCTGGCGGAGGCGCTCATGGGAGCCAAGACCGGCCTGGCGTTGTGCCCGCGGTGCTTCAACGTCATGGGCTCGGACGAGGAGGCGTGCGCCGTCTGCCTCGACGAGACGCGCGACCGCACGCTCATGTGCATCGTGGAGCAACCCGCAGACGTCCTCGCCATCGAGCGCAGCGGAGAGTACCGCGGTATCTACCACGTGCTCCACGGCGCCCTCAGCCCCATGAACGGCGTCGGGCCGGATCAGCTGACGATCCACGCCCTAGAGGACAGGCTGGCGGGCGTCGCCGAGATAGTGCTGGCCACATCGACAACCGTCGAGGGCGAGGCCACTGCCCTCTACCTGGCGCGCCAGCTGCATGAGTCGGGTAGGAAGGTCAGCCGCATAGCGTACGGCCTACCTGTCGGAGGGGACCTCGAGTACGCGGACGAGGTGACGCTCGGCAGGGCGATAAGCAACCGCCGCCAGGTCTGAAGCCGTTCGCAGAACCGTGGGCGAAGCCGGGTTCCACCACGCGTAGCGCCGTTCCCGAGGGCGATATCAAGCTCACCTGAGCGCCACTTGACGCCGCTGAGGCCGCCCGTATAATGGCCGCGCTTTCGAGGAGGGGGACCAAGCCCACTTGTCAGATCAGAGACCCAAGACCCGCCTGGTCATCGTGGAGTCACCCACGAAGGCGCGCACCATAAGCCGTTTCCTGCCGCCCGAGTACCAGGTAGAGGCGAGCATGGGTCACGTCAGGGACCTCCCATCCTCGGCCGCAGAGATCCCAGACGCGGTGCGCAAGGAGAAGTGGTCGCGCCTCGGCGTCAACGTCGATGACGGCTTCGAGCCGATATACATAGTCGCGCCGGGTAAACGCGACGTCGTGAAACGCCTCAAGTCGGCGCTGAAGGGTGCGGACGAGGTCTACATCGCGACGGACGAGGACCGCGAGGGCGAGTCGATAGGTTGGCACCTCGTAGAGGTGCTCTCCCCCAAGGTGCCGGTCCGCCGGATGGTGTTCCACGAGATAACGGAGCAGGCGATCCGCGAGGCGCTGGAGAACACGCGTCAGATCGACCTCGACCTGGTCGACGCGCAGGAGACGCGGCGAGTGCTGGACAGGCTCGTCGGTTACGAGATAAGCCCTCTGCTGTGGCGCAAGATCGCACCGAGGCTCTCGGCAGGACGTGTCCAGAGCGTCGCCGTGCGGCTGCTCGTGTTGCGCGAGAGGGAGCGCCTCGACTTCGTAGCCGGCACCTACTGGGACCTCAGGGCCTCCCTGGCGTCGGGCGGGGCGCCGTTCAACGCCGAGCTGACGCACGTCGCGCAGTCGAGGGTCGCACAGGGACGCGACTTCGACCCGGACACCGGCGGCCTTAAAGACGGCGCCAAGGACGTTGTGCTCATCGACGAGGAGGGCGCTACCGCCCTGGCGCGGGCCGCGCGCGACGCGCAGTGGCGCGTCACGCAGGTCGAAGAGAAGGAGCAGTCGCGCTCGCCAGCTCCGCCCTTCACGACGTCGACGATGCAGCAGGAGTCGAGCCGCAAGCTCGGCATGTCGGCGCGCGACACGATGCGGGTCGCACAGTCCCTATACGAGAACGGCTACATAACCTACATGCGCACGGACTCCGTGAACCTCTCGACCGAGGCGCTGCAGGCCGCGCGCGGCGCGATCCTCAAGCGCTACGGCAAGGACTACCTGCGCGAAGAGCCTAGGCGCTACAAGCAACGCTCGCGGGGCGCGCAGGAGGCTCACGAGGCCATCCGTCCGGCCGGCACCGAGATGCTGACGGCGGACGAACACGGCCTGAGGGGAGCGGAGGCGCGCCTCTACGACCTCATTTGGAAGCGTACGGTCGCGACACAGATGAAGGAGGCCAGGCTGAAGACGGTGACGGCGCGTATCGACGCGACGCTCCGGGACACGGCAGCCGTCTCCAGGATCATCGGCCACGCAGAAGACGGCGTTCTCGGCTTCCGCGCCAGCGGGCGCACCGTGCTGTTCCCCGGGTACTTCAGGGCGTACGTCGAGGGCTCGGACGACCCGGACGCGGCGCTGGACGACCGCGACCAGCCGCTGCCGCCCCTCGAGTCCGGCCTGGAGCTAGAGCTCCGCGACGTGGAGCCGCAGGGGCACGAGACCAAGCCACCCGCCCGGTTCACGGACGCCTCACTGGTGAAGGTCCTGGAGTCCGAAGGCATAGGCAGGCCCAGCACGTACGCGTCGATAATCGAGACGATCCTCTCCCGCGGCTACGCGCGCAAGCAGGGACAGCAGCTGATACCGACGTTCACCGCGTTCGCCACCACCGCGCTGCTGGAGAAGCAGTTCAGGCGCCTCGTCGACACCGAGTTCACCGCCGGCATGGAGACCGTCCTCGACGACATTGCCGCAGGGGAACGCCCGAGCGACAGCTACCTCAGGGACTTCTACTTCGGGGACGACGGCATCGTGAGGCGCGTCGAGGAGGGCATAGAGGCGATAGACGCGCGCGCGATATCGACGATCACGGCCGAGAAGTGGGATCCGTACCTCGTCAGGGTCGGGCGCTACGGACCGTACGTCGAGGGCCCCCTCGAGGGCGAGCTGAAGACCGCATCGCTGCCGGCGGACGCCGCTCCGGCCGACCTCACGCGCGATGACCTCGAACGCTACCTCCGTGATGGCAACATGGGCGACGTCGAGGTCGCCACAGACCCGGAGTCCGAGAAGCCTGTCTACCTCAAGAGCGGGCCGTTCGGGCCATACCTACAGCTGGGCGAGGCGGAGGGCACGGAGAAGCCCAAGCGCGTCTCGTTGCCGCCGGGCCTCTCGCCACACGACGTGACGGAGCGCATCGCCCTGGACCTCATATCCCTTCCCAGGCCCATAGGCGAGCACCCCGAGGGCGGCAGCGTCGACCTCGGCATCGGCCGCTACGGGCCGTACGTGCGGCACGGGCGCACGTACGCCTCTATCCCGAAGGACACGTTCGTGCTCGACGTGACGCCCGAGCAGGCCCTCGACCTGCTGCGCAAGAAGTCCGCGCGCGGCGGAGGCGCCCTGCGCGAGCTGGGCACCGACGAGAGCACGGGCGAGACCGTCGACGTCAGGGAGGGCAGGTTCGGGCCGTACGTGAAGCGCGGCAAGCTGAACGCCTCACTCCCCAAGGACATGTCGCCAGAAGACGTCACGCTCGAGCAGGCCGTGGCGTTGCTCGACGCCCGCGCGGCTCAGGTCGCCGCCAAGGGCGGGACCGGCGCGAAGCGCTCTGGCAGAGCGGGCGCCGGCAAGTCGGCTGCCAGGAAGCCCGCCGCCAAGAAGAAGACGGCGAAGAAGGCCTCCAAGAAGCCCGCTGCCAAGAAGAAGGCGGCAGGCGAGGACAGCAGCGCGAAGGGCTGATCGGCAGGCCGCCGCCTTACACTCTTGTCCGTGCGCAGGTACACCGTAAGCGAGGGCATCGTCATCCGCAGGAAGCCGCTCCCCAGCGGCGACCTGGTCGTGACGCTGCTGGGCGTCGACGGGAAGTGGCGCGCCGTTGCCCGCAAGGGCAGGCTGCCGGGCGGCAACATGGGGAAGCTGAGCCTGTTCCACGACGTCACCGTCCAGCACTACCGCAGGCGTGAGGAGGACCTCGCGCTGATCACCCAGGTGCAGCTCTCCGGCGCCCTGCCGCGCCTCAGTCGGCCGGACGTTTACCCGTTCGCGAACCTGCTGGCCGAGCTCGTCGACGCGCTGACCGTCGACGTCCACATGGGCGAGCAGCTATACGAGTACCTGACGAGCGGGTTGCGCGGCCTCTCGGCCCACGACGACCCGGAGCACGTCGCGCTGATCTACGGTTGGCGCTTCCTGCGCCTGGCGGGCCTCTCTCCGACGGTCAGGTCGTGTGCTACGTGCGGCTCGCACGCCGGCCTCATCGCCTTCGACGCCGCGGCTGGCGGCCTCGTGTGCGAGTCGTGCAGCTCGGAACCCTCCGGAGGAGTGCCGGGCTGGGGGACGATACTCACCGGCGCCAACGGGGCCGCGGAGCTGGTCGACCTCGTCGATACGCCCGTGCGCGAGGCGTTGCTGCGGCCCCCAGATCAGCGCGAGCTGCAGTGGCGCGTCCTCACGGCGCACGTGAACTACCACGTCCGCGAGCTGAACAGCCTGGCTTGCCTGCCACCCGGTCCGGCACCGACCGCCGAGGACGGAAGGGACAGAAGGACAGCGTGAGCGTCGCGCTCGTGGCGCTGGCCGCCGGCTACCTGCTGGGAGCCGTCCCGACGGCCCAACTCGTCGCGAGAGCGCGGGGGCTCGACATCTTCGAGCTCGGGTCGGGGTCGATGGGGGCGATGAACGCCGCACGCAACATGGGGCTCTGGCCAGGGCTGCTCGTGCTGGCAGGCGACGTCGGCAAGGGCGCGCTCGCCACGTACGCCGGCATGCTCATGGCGCGTGTCGACGGCGTGGCGGCGGATCCTCTCGCCCTGCCCGCGCTGTTGCCGCCGCTAATGGCCGGCATGGGAGCCGTCACGGGGCACTGCTTCTCCGCATACGTGAGGTTCAGGGGCGGACAGGGCCTCGCCACCGCCCTGGGCGCCGCCTTGCCGCTGTACCCGTACCCCGCGCTCTACGCTGTCGTGCTCATCGTCGCCCTCGTGCTGATCACGCGCAGGAGCGGCGTCGCGATACTCCTAACGCTCGCGCTCTACCCTGTCGTCACCCTTCTGGCGCTCGACAGGCACGGATGGCCACGAGAGGCGACCTTCCTCGTGACGACGGTAGTCGTCGTCATGTGCCTTATCGGGCTCGCCAGGCAGCTGGCCAACCGGCGGAAGGGGCCTCCCGCGCAGAGGCCGACGGCAGATGAACCGGGAGGCGCCTGAGCACAGCTGCTCACTGCCAGCGCTGGCGTCCTTCCGGCGGAGCGCCGCGCAGCAGGCCGCGCACCTCACCGACGAGGAACAGAGAGCCCGCGACGAGCACCAGTTCGCCATCCTCGGTGAGTCTGCGAGCGACGCCAAGTGCAGAGGCCGGCTCTGCGGCCTCGTGCACGTCGACCGCGCCGAGCGCCCTTGCGACGTCCGCGATGACGCCCGGCTCCAGCGCCCGCGGCGAGTTGGACGCGCGCGTGGCGATCACCGTCCGGCTCAGCCCAACTAGCGGTGCGAGGACGCCCGCGATGTCCTTGTCGGCAGAGACCCCGAGCACCACAGCGGCGGGTGTCGTGCCGAGGTCGGTGACGGACCCGGCGAGGGCGATGGAGGCCTGACGGTTGTGCGCACCGTCGAGCACCCATGCCCTGTCGAGCTCGAAGCGCTCGAGGCGCCCCGGCCAGCTGGTCGTAGCGAAGGCCTCTACGACACGTACTTCTGGCACCCCTAGCCGCAAGGCGCTGACGGCGGCTACCGCGACGTTGGCCGCCTGGTGACGGCCGACCAGCGGCGATGAGAGCGTGACGGGCAGACCCGCGACCGGTCCGGACACCTCCTTGACGCCGAGGCGCAGGCCGTCCCAGCCGGAGTGATGGACGTCGGAGACGAAGTCCCTGCCAAGGGCGACGAGGGGGGCGGAGAGGTTCCTGGCCGTGCGCTCTATCACCTCCAGCGCCTCTCCGTCCGCCCCCGTGACGGCCGGCACGCCTGGCCTCAGCACGCCTGCCTTGTCCTCGGCGATCGCGGCGATAGTTGGCCCGAGCACCGCCTGGTGATCGAACGCGACGCCGGTTATCGCTGACAGCGCGGGCTCGAGGGCGTTGGTCGCGTCGTAGCGGCCGCCGAGGCCGCACTCCATGACAACCCACGAGGCGCCGGCCTCCTCGAACCGGCGCAGAGCGGCAGCTACCGCCACCTCGAAGAACGTGCAGCCGAGCTCCTCGGCAGCCGGACGCACGTGGGCGACCGCTCTCTCCATCTCCGACGTTGCCGAGTCTTCGCCGTCTATGCGCGCCCGCTCCCCGACGCGCTCGAGGTGCGGGCTGAAGAAGGACCCTGTCACGTTACCGGCGGCCGTGAGCGCGGCTGAGACGAGGCGGGTGACCGTGCCCTTGCCGTTCGTGCCGGCGACGAGCACGACCCGTGTGCCATCGGCCGGTAGACCCATGGCTTCGAGCAGCGCCCTCGCGCGCTCCAGCCCCGGCTTCACCCCGAAGCGTTGCAGCCCGAAGAGCCAGTCGAGGGCCGGCGTCTGCCCGCCGCCTTCGTCTGCGCCCCTCATGTGGCTTCGTCGCATGACTGGATGAGCCTGGCCCAGCCGTCGTCGCCCGGTTGGTGGTGGTGCCTTATCAGCCACGCGACCTTGGGGTCGCCGGACGTCTCCAAGACCTTGAGGGCTCCGTACGCCGGGTGGTGGCGTTTCGCCTGCCGCGTGCCGGCGAGGCCTCGCAACCGCGGTTCCGGCGGCACGTCCGGCGCTGGCAGCAGGTGCGCGATCACCCTGTGGAGCACGTGCCCGCTGCTTCCGGCCTTCCCGACGTCGTGCAGCAGGGCGGCGCGCAGCACCTCATGCGGCACGTCGCGCCCACGCCTCTCGGCGCAGCGCGCGACCTTCACCGCGTGCACCCGCTCGGCAGGCGGCAGCGACATGTAGAGCTCGTACTCGGCCGCGTCCAGCACGAGCCTCGCCCACTCGTCGTCGGGAGCGGCGAGTCGTGGGAAGGCCGTCTGCGCCGTCCTGGCGGCCGCGTTCGCTATCCATGCGCCGATCCTCCTCATGGCCGGGTAGTCTAGCGCGGCTCGCTTGACGCCTTGGAGTCAACGGCGGGCAGCCTTGTATGCTTGCCGACGGCGGACCTCCGCCGCGGAGGACCGCCTGGCAGCATGATCCCCATCCGTCTCACAAGCCACGTACGCGCGGCGATCCTGTTGACGCTGCTGACCCTTGGAGCTCTGCTGGGCCAGCCTGGCCACGCTCTTGCCGGCCAGCCGCCAGGCGGGAGCGACACCCCCGAGGCGCAGTCGCTGCAGCAGGATGAAGAACGGGCGGGACTGGACCAGGCGGACCCCGCGCCGGCAGGCGCCGAGGAGGCCGCGGACGCGGCCGTGCGCGACTGGCTCGCGAGGCAACCGCTCTCGTTCGACCGTCTTTCTGGCCTGGACGCTGCGCAGCTCTGCAGGGAGCTGCCGGGGATCGTCACCCAACCGCCGCCACCCGCCGGCACCGACGTCAACCTCGACGACCGCGTCGAGCGGACGACGCCGGACGACGGCGAGGAACGCGTCTTCACATACGCAGCTTCGTTGCAGGGGGGCCAGCTAGACGTCGTCGAGGTGAGGCTGCGCCCGGCGGACCAGGGGTGGGAGGTCGTGAGGGTCGGCTTCCGCACCGACTCCACCCTGACCGGAGTGCGCGCCTGGCTGCAGACCCCGGCCGCGTCCTGGACCTTCATAGCCCTCAGCGTCCTGACGGTCGCGATGCTCTTCGTAAGGGGCTCACCGCTGCGCGCATGGCTGAAGCGCACACGCCAGGCGGTGGCGGAGCACAGGCGGCTCGTGATAATCACCATCCTGGCGCTATATGGCGTGTTCGGGCTGGGCTCCCACCCCTGGTCCGCCGGGCGCAGCCTCACCTCGACGCTGCCGGAGTCCTGCGACGTCGCCGTCGTGCAGATCGTGGAGGGAGCGATAACCTCCCTCGGCGCCACGGCAGCGTACGGCAGCGGCGACGTGCCGAGGGCGGCGGCCGTGACCTTCTACCAGAACTTCGTCGTCGTCACGCTATCCGTGACCTTCACCCTGGCGGCGGTGCTCGGCGTGCCGGCCTACATCTACGCGGCGTTCTCCTTCTTCGTGCAGGGCGTCCCGTTCGGGCTCCTGGGCGGTGGAGACGCCGCCCAGATCCTCGCGCTGTTCGTCGTCCTCATCCTCGAGCTGACGTCGTACTTCTTCGTCGTCTCGGGTGGCGGGATGCTGCTCTCGACGATATGGCGCGGCGGCTTCGGTCGGCTGCCAGACGGCTTCAGGAAGCTTCTTTCCACACTGCCGGTGGCGATGCTGCTGCTGATGATCGGCGCGTGGTTCGAGGCCACCGCTCTGATCCTGGGGTTCTAGCCGGTCGCGTACGAGCCGTCGAGGACGCCCCTCACGGCCGGTGCGACGTCCTGCAGGCCGGCTGCTCCCGAGAACGCCATCGCGCCCTTGCCGGCAGCGTAGAGAGGCACCGGGTTCCGCGTGTGGGTCGGGGCGCCGGCGTCCTCCAGGTTGCCGTGGTCGGACGTGATGACGAGCGTCGCCCCCAGCGCCACTGCACCGTCGTCGTCATCCACCAGGTAGCCAACGACCTGGTCGATGCGCTCGACAAGGCTCCTCGCCTCATCGACCTTCCGCATGTGGCCGAGCGAGTCCGTCAGCCACACGTCGAGCATCGTGAAGTGGTAGCGGTTCGAGAGCGCGCTGAGCACGCGTGCGGAACCCGTGGGTCCCATGGCGCCGCCGGGCCTTGGCATGTGCTCTCCGAGGAGGTCGGATGGCACGGCCTCGTCGGCCGCGTACTCCTTGGCGCCGAGCTGCGGCACGCCCGCCGTCACCGCAGCGTACGCAATGGAGTTGAGCCGGAAGCGCCTGCCGCGACGAGCCTCGAAGTAAGCCTGAGGGTATGCGTTCGCCAGGCATGCTCCGCCCGCCCTCACGCCGTCGTGGAACAGGTTGCCAGCGTCGAGGAGCCGCTGCAGCGTCGGGCCGGGCCACGGCCCGTAGTGGCCGTCCATCGCGTCGGCGCCGTTGCTGCCTGTGAGGATCGTCGCCTGCCCTGTGGCGGACTGCGGAAGGCCGGGATGGCCGAGCGTGGCGTCGAGCTCCCGGTAGACGACCTCGCCGGTTGCGCCGCGCGGCGCCTGGCTGCCCTCCTCCCGTAACCTGTCTAGCGTGGGCGTGTGGGCCGTTGTTATGGGGTCGGTGCCGTCTTCGGCTCCACCCGTGGCAGGCACGCCGAACCCGTCGAGGAACAGGAAGAGTACCCGGCCCGTCAGCCGACCCCCATGGCTTCCTGGGCCCGCTCCAGCGTGCCGGAAGCTATCTCACGGGCGCGGTCTGCGCCACGGTCGAGCAAGGCGTCCAGGGACGCCCTGTCGCTCATGTAGTCACGGTAACGCTCCTGGAACGGCCTCAGCATGTCGTTGACGGCCTCGACCGCCAGCCGCTTCAGCGTCCCGTATCCGCCTCCCTCCAGCTCCGCCTCTATCTCGTCCATGGGCCTGCCGGAGGTCACGTGGGCGATCGTCATCAGGTTCCTGACGCCGGGCGAAGCGTGCTCGAAGCGCAGCTCCCTGCCGGAGTCCGTCACGGCCGCCATGACCTTCTTCTTCACGCTCGCCTCGTCGTCCAGCAGGTTTATCAGGTGACCGGGCCTGTCGGCCTCGAGGCTCTTGGACATCTTCACGTCCGGGTCGTCCAGGCCCATGAGCCTCGCCCCGGCCGTCGGCAGCTCCGCCTTCGGGAGGACGAAGGTCTCGCCGAACAGGTGGTTGAAACGTTCCGCGATGTCCCTAGTCAGCTCGACGTGCTGGACCTGGTCCTCTCCCACAGGGACGAGCGTGGTGTCGTATAGCAGGATGTCAGCCGCCTGGAGCACCGGGTAGACGAGCAGGCCGGAACCGACGCTCTCCCTGCCCTCAGCCTTCGACTTGAACTGCGTCATCCTGTTCAGCCATCCGAGGGGCGTAACGCACGAGAGCAGCCACGAGAGCTCGGAGTGCGCCCTGACGTGCGACTGGACGAAGACGATGCTGCGTTCGGGGTCAACACCGGCTGCGAGGAACTGCGCGGCCGTGGACCGCACCCTCTCCCGCAGCTCCTTCGGGTCGATGGACTCCGGGATCGTGAGCGCGTGCAGGTCGACGACGCAGAACACGTTCTCCCTCGCGTCTTGCCGCGCGACCCACTGCCGCAGCGCACCTACGTAGTTGCCAAGGTGGAGCACGCCCGTCGGCTGGATCCCCGAGAAGACGCGTTCCCTAGCGGAGTGTCCTTCCATGAGGGGCAAGTATAAGCGTGACCCCGCGCCCGCGGCATGCGTCTAGTCCGGCCGTAGCACCATCACCGTCAGCCCTGGCACGGTGCCGGTGAACCTCGTCGCGCTGAGCAGGTCGGTGGCCGCCCCGACCGGCAACGCAGCGCCGTCGACTTCGACGTCGCGCGCTCCCAGGTTCGCGAGCACGAACAGCGTCTCGCCGCCCCCGTCGCGCTGGAGCGCCAGCAGGGCGCCGTCAGCGACCGCGAGCACGCGCGTCTCGCCGCCATGCAGAGCCGGGTGATCGTTACGGAGATGGATGAGCCGCCTGTACTTCTCGAGCAGCGAGCCCGCTTCTCCTGCCTGCTCGGCGACGCTGACGCCGGCCAGAGCTTCGCCGGGATCCGTCCACGGCTTGCCCGTCGTGAACCCCCTGCCCGGTCCGGGGTCCCAGCGCATCGGGGTCCTCTTCTCGACATCGAGGCTGCCCGGACCGTCCGGCATGCCGATCTCCTCGCCGTAGTAGATGAACGGGGTGCCAGGAAGCGTGAGCAGGAGACCCGCGGCCAACGCCATGCGCCGCTCGTCCCTGCGTGGGATGGAGAGCTGAGTGGCGAGGCGCGTCACGTCGTGGTTGCCGGTGAACGTGGCCCTGGCTGCCCCTTCAGGGTAGAGCGAGAGCTCCTGCTGGAGCGCGAAGGCCAGGTCGTGAGCGCTGCGTCGCTGTATGGCGGCTGTCAGCTCCCGCCACAGCGGGTAGTCGAGCGACATGTGTAGGCCGGAGTCGCGGTGGTACCGCACTATCGCTGGCATGCCCGTCAACGTCTCCCCCATGACGACGGCATGCGGCGCAGCCTCGCGCACGAAGTTCTGGAAGCGCTCCACCCACGCGTAGTTCTCCCGAGAGTTCGCCGTGACGCCGTCTTCGGACTCGACGATGTGCTGGATCGCGTCGACCCTGAAACCGTCTACCCCCAGGCCCAACCAGTAGGCCGCCGCGCTGAACACCTCCTCGACGACCGCGTCGTTCCTGTGGTTCAGGTCGGGCATGCTCGGCGAGAAGAGGCCCAGGTAGTGAGAGTCTCCTGCTTCGTGCCAGGCCGAGCCGCCGAGGGTGCCGCTCCAGTCCGGCGGGTCGTCGGACCAGACGTAGTAGTCGCGGTACGCGGGGTCGCCCGCCGACGCCGCCCGGAACCACGGGTGACGGTCGGACGTGTGGTTGGGCACGAAGTCGAGGATGACGCGGATGCCGCGGGCGTGAGCTTCCTCTATCAGCTGGACCAAATCATCGAGGTCTCCGTACTCCGGGTTGACCGCACGGTAGTCGGTGACGTCGTAGCCGTGGTAGCTGGGGCTCGGGTAGATGGGCATGAGCCAGATGCCTCCGACGCCCAGGTCCTCCAGGTAGTCGAGCCTCTGCGTGACGCCGCGCAGGTCACCGACGCCGTCGCCGTCCGAGTCCTGGAAGCTCCTCACGAACACCTCGTACCAGACGACGTGCTCCGGCGCCGGCATGTCGGGCGTCGCGGCAGGGGGCGCTCCGGCGCTGACGCCGGGAACGGCGAGCAGGGAGCCGAGCCAGAGCAGGCACGTCGCGACTACCGCCCTCGCCGACGGGGTCACGGCCAGACCTTGTCCGCCCAGAGCAGAGGGTTCGTCGGGGAGAGGTCGAGCCTCATCTCCCAGTGCAGGTGCGGCCCCGTGGAAAGGCCTGTGCTGCCCACCAGGCCGAGGACGTCGCCCCTCTTCACCGACTGTCCGGGCTCCACGTCGACGCGGCTCATGTGGAAGTAGTGGCTGTAGACGCCGAACCCGTGGTCGATCATCACCCAGCCGCCCTTCACGGCGTACTGGCCGGCTACCGCCACGACGCCGTCGTTGGTCGCGTGGACCGGCGTGCCGGCGGGCGCCGCCAGGTCCAGGCCGTTGTGGTACGAGACCGGCCCGCCCTCGACGTAGCGCCTGGCGTCTGCGAACCCGCTCGTCTCCGTGCCGGTAACCGGCATGACGAAGGGCTCTTCCCAGCGGGGAGGCCCGCCTCCGACCGCCACGGCTTCCGACATCAGCTGTCGCTCGAAAGCCTGGGCTTCCGGCGTCACGGCAGCGAGCACGCTGGACGGGATGCGCAGCTGCTCGACGCTAACGGGCAGCGGATCAAGGACGATGCCTGCTGTGCTCGTCACGTGGCGTCCGAACTCGTCTACGATGTCGGCGCTGACGTCAAGCCGGCTCTCCTCGACGCCGAACGGCGTGGCGACGACCGCCTTGTACCCGTCGGCCGTCTCGTGCAGGCGCACCGGCTCGCCGCCTGCGGTCACGGACAAGGACGTGATCGCCGCGCCGTTGTCGCTGATCCCCAGGCTGACTCCCAGAGGGTCGCCTGCCCGGGCCCGGTGAGCCACTTCCAGCTGGAGGTCAACGGCCGGGACGCCGGTTATCTGCACGGTGACGACCGTCTCGTTGCCCGCGGCGTCCGTAGCTGTCACGACAGCGTCGTTCACGCCGGCCGCGACTTCAAGGGCGAAGGTGTGGTCCTGGTCGACCTGCGTATGCTCCTCGCGGGCGTACGCGACGACGTACGTCACGGGCTCGTTCGCGCTCACGAACAGCAGCGCGCTTGCCCCTGCCGGGTGACGATCCTTCACCTCGTAGTAGAGCCGCGGGGCCTCGATGTCACGCAGGGCGGAGGACAGGGACAGGGTGGCGAGCGCCCCAGCCAGCAGAGCCAGGAACATCAAGGCGAGCCTGCGCGTCCTGTACCTCACGCCTGCCCTGTTCGCCCCATCAGCCCTCCTGGCTCGTGACGAACGGCAGGTTGCGGAACTTGTGGTCGACGTCGAGCCCGTAACCGTAGACGAACGCGTCGTCGATGGTGAACCCGAGGTAGTCGACGGGAACGTCGACCTGCCGCCTCGACGGCTTAGAGAGCAGGGCCGCCACCTTCACGCTCGCCGGCCTGTGGTTCTGCAGGTATCTGAGAAGGTAGTCCATCGTTATGCCCGTATCGACGATGTCCTCGACCAGTATCACGTGCTTGCCGGCGATGGGTATGTCGAGGTCTTTTATCAGCTTCACGCGGCCGGACGTCTTGGTGTTGGAGCCGTAGCTCGACACGGAGAGGAAGTCGACCGAGAGCGGCATGTCTATGGCCCTCACGAGGTCGGCCATGAAGATGAAGGCGCCGTTCAGCACGCATATGAGGTGGAGCGCCTCGCCCTGGTGGTCGCGCCGTATCTCGGCGCCGATCTCCTGAACGCGTTTCCCGATGTCGTCTCGGGATATCTGGACTAGGCCGGGTCCCGGCCGGAAGTGGCTGCCGTCTGTCATCTGTCGCTCCGGGGTTCTCTCGGCCCGACCACGATCGGGCCGCGCCGATCATACCAGGGGCGGGTCTGTTGTCAGGCTCGCCAGCTCGTCAGAGCGCAGCCGCCTGTAACGCCCCGGCTCGAGGTCGCCGAGGCCGAACGCGCCGATGCGCGTCCTCACGAGACGGTCCACCTCGTAACCGACAGCTGCCAACATGCGCCTCACCTGCCTCTTGCGGCCCTCGCGCAGCACGAGCACGGCGCCGCCCGGGGAGGCTCTCGCCGCGACCGCCGTCGCCTGCCCGTCCTCGAGCGCAACGCCAGATGTCAACCTCGCGAGGTCGGCTTCCGCGACCTGGGGCGGCCGGGTGTAGACGCGGTACTCCTTCTCGTGCCCGTACCTCGGGTGGGTGAGCGCGAGCGTCAGCTCGCCGTCTGTCGTCAGCACGAGGAGGCCTTCCGAGTCCATGTCGAGGCGGCCGGCAGGGTGCAGGCCCGGATGCGATGGCACGAGCTGCATGACGGTCGGCCTCCCCCTGTCGTCGCTTACCGTCGTCACGTACCCTCGAGGCTTGTGGAGGACGTAGGTCACGTGCTCGTCTGGGCCGGCGACCGGTCGCCCGTCCAGGCGCACGTCGTCTCCCGAACCGGCCCTGTCGCCCAGCCTCGCGACCCGCCCGTTCACCGTCACGCGCCCCGCCTCGATGAGCTCCTCCGCCTTGCGGCGGCTGGCGACGCCCGCGCGGGCGATCAGCTTCTGCAGGCGCTCAGGTCCCTCCACGGCGGCATGATATGGCGGGTACGATCGATCCCGTGAGCCAAGACACGAGCGCCTTCGACCTGAAGCGGCTGGTCGAGGACGTCATCCCGTTCAACCGCATGCTGGGCGTCGAGCTGCGCGCCTACGACCCGGAGGAGGGCAGCGTGACGTTGGCGCTGCCGCTTGGTGGCGACCACGTCGGCAACGTGGTGCGCAAGGCGCCCCACGGCGGTGTCGTGGCGTCACTCGTGGACGCCGCGGCCGGAGCGGCCGCCGCCATCCGGGTCGAGCCGGAGGCGCTCTCCAGCGTCGCAACGATCGACATGCGCGTCGACTTCCTGGAGCCGGCCGAGGGAGACGTGCTTCTCGCCGAGGCCGCGGTCGCGAGGGCTGGGGCGCGCGTCGTCGTCGTGCGCACCGACGTCCGCGATCGCGACGGGACTCTCGTGGCGATCGGCACTAGCGCCTTCCGCGTCGACAGGGGCGCGGGGCAGGGGCGCTCCCCCGAGGCGAAGAGATGAGCAGCGGCGCGCCGCTGGCCGGCTACGCCGAGCTGCTCACCGGCTACTGCACGAGGGTGGAGCCCGGCGACAGAGTGATGCTCAGCGTCGACCTGGCGGCGGTCGACCTGGCCAGACCGCTAGCGCGTGCCGTCCTCGCCGCCGGCGGTGAGCCGTTCATGCGCCTGCACTACCCACAGGCCACCTCCGACCTGCTTGAGCTGGCGTCCGACGAGCTGCTCGCGTCGGAAGCCGCCTTGCAGCTGCGCGAGATGGAGGCGATGGACGCGTACATAAACGTCTCGGCGCAGACCAACTCCCGCGAGTTGGTCGGGGCCGACAGGCGCCGCCTCACGCTCCTCGACACGCGCATGGCCCCCGTCGGCAGCAGGCGCGTCGAGCACACCCGCTGGGTGACGACGCTCTACCCGACTCCGGCCGCCGCCCAGGAGGCCGGCATGTCGACTGACGCCTTCGAGCGCTTCGTCTACGACGCGATGTTCCTCTACGACGACGACCCGGCCGCGCGGTGGTCGGAGTTGGGCGAACACCAGCAGACCCTCGTGGACAGGCTCGCCTCGGCCGACGTAGTGAGGATAACGGGGCCGGGCACCGACCTGATGCTGCGCGTGAAGGGCAGGCCGTGGGCGAACTCGGACGGTCGCCGGAACATGCCGTCCGGCGAGGTGTTCACGTCGCCTCTCGAGGACAGCGCCGATGGCGTGATCACGTTCGACGTGCCCAGCGGCGTAAAGGGGTCTGTCGTCGAGGGCGTGCGCCTGCGCTTCGAGGCAGGCCGGGTGGTCGAGGCGACCGCCACCCGTGGGCAGGAGGTGCTTGACGCCCAACTCGCGACCGACCGGGGCGCAAGGTACCTGGGCGAGATCGGCATAGGTACCAACCCCCACATACGCGTGCCTACACTGAAGACGCTCTACGACGAGAAGATCCTCGGCACCGTGCACCTGGCCCTCGGCCGTTCTTACGCGACGACCGGCGGGGTCAACGAGAGCGCGATCCATTGGGACCTCGTGTGCGACCTGAGAGACGACGGCCTCGTCACCGTTGACGACGAGCCCTTCCTCGAGGGAGGACGGCTGCTGTGGCTGGGTTGACTACCCCTTCTCAGCTGGCCGTCCAGCCCAGGTCTATCGAGTGGACGGTGCCCGTAACGCCCCACGCCTCTCTGCTCACAAGGTAGGAGACGAGGCCCGCAACGTCCGCGGGCTCGAGCATGCGCTTTATCGCCACGCCGCCGAGGAACACCTGCTCCTCCACCTCGGCCTCGGAGATGCCCCTCGTCCGTGCCTGGTCGGCGACCTGCGCAACGACGAGCGGAGTGCGCGTGTAGGCGGGCGCGACGACGTTGCACGTGAGGCCGTGGGGGCCGCCTTCCAGGGCCGTCGTGCGCGCCAGCCCGACGAGACCGTGCTTGGCGCTAACGTACGCCGCCTTGTACGGGCTCGCCGTGAGGCTGTGAGCGCTGCCTATGTGGACGATGCGACCCCTGTCGCTCGCGATCAGGTATGGCCATGCGTGCTTCGTCAGCAGGAACGGCGCCGTGAGCATCAGCTCCAGCATGTGCCGCCAGCGGTCCTCTGGGAACTCCGGGAGCGGGTCGATGTGCTGGTACCCGGCGCAGCAGACGAGCACGTCGATGCGGCCATGCGCCGACACCGTCTCCCCCACCACGTGTGCGCACGCTCCCTGCCTGGTCAGGTCGGCGTCGACGTACGTTGCGCCGACCTCGGCCGCGGCAGCCGCGCCCTTGTCCGCCGACATGTCGGCAGCGACCACGACGAACCCGTCGGCCACCAGCCGCGTCGCTATCCCCAACCCTATGCCGCTGGCTCCGCCGGTTACGAGCGCCACCGGGGCGCCTTCCGTCTCGCTGCCGCGGCCGCTCAACCTCTTCTCCTCATGTGGGCGAGGATACGCCCGGCATGCGGGCTTGCTGCACCCCCGAGGCGCCGTGGTACACTCCCAACTTGCCGGCGCGAACCGCCTGGGCCCCGCGCGGGCCCAGCGGCAGCCGACGACCGGTGCAGGACCTGAGCGTCAACGTCCGGGCCGAAGTGGCGGAACTGGTAGACGCGTACGATTCAGGGTCGTATGTCCGCGAGGACGTGTGGGTTCAAGTCCCACCTTCGGCACCAGTAGATGGGCCCCCGGGTACTGCCCGGGGGCCCATCAGCTGAGGCGCTCCAGCGCTCCGAGGCGTCTGAGCGGGTGAACGACGGCGGCGAGGAGCGCCAGCCTGTTGCGCCTCACCCGCTCGTCTTCCGCCATGACGAGGACCCCGTCGAGGAACGCGTCGAGCGGCGCCTTGAGCCCAAGGAGACCGGACAGGCCGGGCTCCAGTTCGACCTCGACCCGGGACACGACGATCTCGTGCTCGCCCGGATCGTGCGGCGGTACAGCGGCCACGGCAGACGCCAACAGCGTTGCTGCTCCCTCCGCGCCCGAGGGGAGAGCGGCGTAAAGCGCGTTCTCCTGCTCCTCTGTGAACAGCGCCGGGTCGACGACCTCGCGCGGGTCCTCGTCTAGTTCGGCCGGCTCGTACCGCTCTGCCAGGTTCGCGGCGCGTTTGTACAGGGTCATCAGGTCTGCGAACTCGGGGGCCTCCATGAGCCGCGTCAGCAGTACCGCCCTGCGTATCGAGCCGAGCACGGTGTGGCTGCCCTCGACCGCCGCCCGTATAACCTGCGTCCTCGTGCCGTGCTCGTCGAGCTGCGCGGCGACGCGGTCCCACACGAAACCCGACACCTCTTCGAGCGTGCCGGCGTCGACCTCCACCGACCCGCCGCGGTACGCGGCGGCCGCGGCCTCCACGAGCGTCGCGACCGCGGCGCGCCACCCGCGTGCCGCGAGCACCCTCACGAGGGCATGGGCGTCACGACGCAGGCCGAAGGGGTCGGCGGACCCGGTCGGCCTCTTGTCGAGCGCGAAGAACCCGACGAGCTTGTCGAGGCGGTCCGCGACGGCCAGCACGGCGCCCGCCTCCGTCGGCGGCAGCTCGGAGTCCGGCCCCTTTGGCATCACCCCGCCCATCAGCGCGTCGGCCACCGGTTCCGGCTGCCCCTCGGCCAGCGCGTACGCGCGGGCCATGACGCCCTCGAGCTCGGGGAACTCGTAGACCATCTGCGTCGCCAGGTCGGCTCTGAACAGCGGCGTCGCGCCCGCCAGGGCCTCTCGGGCTTCAGCGCCGAGGTCCACAGCGTCCGCCACCGCGCCGGCCGCGGCGGCGACGCGGGCAGTCTTGTCGGCCATCGACCCGAGGTCGCGCTGGAAGGCTATGCCGGAGAGCGACCATGCATGCTGGGACAGCGAGCGTTCCCTGTCGGCCTGCCAGAAGAAGCGAGCGTCGTAGAGGCGCCCGGCAAGCACGTCCTCGTAACCTCGCCTCACCACTGCCTCGTCGGCAACGTGGTTGTTGGAAACGCCGACGAAGCGCGCGGCGAGGGCCCCGTCGGGCCTCCGCAGGGGGAAGAAGCGCTGATGCCTGACCATCACGGCGAGGAGGACCTCGTCTGGCAGCTCCAGGTAATCGTCCGAGAAGCGGCCGAGGATCGGGAAGGGCCACTCTATGAGGTTGGCGACCTCGGACAGCAGCGCCTGGTCGTCTACCGCCGTCAGGTCCTCGGATGCCGCGAGCCGCGCCACTTCCGCTCGTGTCGCGTCGCGCCTCTCGGCCTCACCCGCCATCACCCGGGCCGCACGCAAGACCTCGGCGTAGTCGTCTGGCGAGGTGACGCTCTGAGGGCCAGGCGCGAGGAACCTGTGGCCGTACGTGACGGCCCCCGCCTCCACCCCGGCCGCGCTAACGGCGACGGGCTCGTCACCGAAGATGGCCGTCAGCCAGGCCACCGGCCGGACGAAAGGCGTCTCGACGTCTGCCCAGCGCATCTTGCGCTGCGCCGGCAGGTCACGCACGACGCCTCCCAGCAGGTCGGGCAGCACATCGGCCGCTGGCTCGCCGCCCGTCATTACCGTGGCGTACACGTACTCTCCCCGCTCCGTATCGCGCCTCGTCAGCTCCGCCACCGGCACCCCAGACGACCTAGCGAACGCTTCGGCTGCGCGTGTCGGGGCCCCGGAGTCGTCGAAGGCGACGGACGCGCTAGGGCCCCGCCTCTCGCTCTGCCGCTTCTCGCTGCTATCTGGGACTCCCTCGGCGATCGCAGCGAGGCGTCGCGGCGTCGCGTACACCGAGACCGATGCCGGCGCCAGTCCGGCCGCTCGGAGGCGCTCCTCCAGCAGCGCCCCCAGCGCCCTCGAACCCTCCGTCACGTACCAAGCCGGGAGCTCCTCAGTGCCAATCTCGAAGAGCAGGTCGCGGCTCACGCCGCCTCCCCGGATCGAGGAGCCGGTGCGACGTACGCGCGGGCCACGGCCTCCGCCAGACGCCTCACCCTCTGCACGTACGCCTGCCGCTCGGCGTGCGAGAGCACACCCCGCGCGTCCAGCAGGTTGAAGGCGTGGGAGCACTTCATCACGAACTCGTATGCAGGGTAGTAGAGCCCATCCTCCAGCAGCCGCCTCGCTTCGCCCTCGAACCGATCGAAGAGCTCCCGCTGCAGGTCGGGGTCGGAGGCTTCGAAGTTGTAGCGGCTGTGTTGCACCTCGAACTCGCGCCGCAGGTCGCCTACCGTCACGTCGCGCGACATGCGCAGGTCGAAAGCGTGCGAAGCGCCCTGCAGGTACATTCCTATCCGCTCCAGCCCGTAGGTGAGCTCGACGGAGACCGGCCGGCAGTCGAGGCCGGCGACCTGCTGGAAGTACGTGAACTGGGTGATCTCCATCCCGTCCATCCACACCTCCCAGCCGAGACCCCATGCGCCCAGCGTCGGCGATTCCCAGTTGTCCTCGACGAACCGCATGTCGTGCGCCCGGAAGTCGATGCCCAGCTCGCCCAGCGAGTCGAGGTAGATCTGCTGCACGTCCTTGGGAGAGGGCTTGAGGACCACCTGGTACTGGTAGAAGTACTGGAACCTGTAGGGGTTGTCGCCGTAGCGACCGTCGACGGGCCTGCGGCTAGGCGCCAGACCGGCGACGCTCCAGGGCTCGGGCCCAAGCGACCTGAGGAACGTCGTCGGGTAGAAGGTCCCCGCTCCTACCTCGGTGTCGTGTGGCGGCGCGATTACGCATCCCCTGCCGGACCAGAAGCGGTCCAGGGTGAAGACGATCTCCTGTAACAGCATGCCCAGCCCCTGTACGTGGCGCCCGATGATTAGCTCTCGCTTAAAGCCGGAACGCGCAATCGTAATGAATGTCGTGCCCGGCTCACGGGCAGACGGGTACTATAGCACCAGGCCCGGAAGGCGCTTTTAGCGCCGAGAACGAGTCTTCGCCAACGGATCGCGCCAGCAGCGCGGAGGATAGCTTGAACCGTTACGACGACAGAGCCCGCCTGGTGTTCCACTTCGCACGCGAAGAGGGGAGCAAGCTGGGCCACGCGATGATCGGCCCTGAGCACCTCCTTCTCGGGCTCATGCGCGAGGGCGGCACGGCCAGCAAGGTGCTCGCCGAGTTCGGCGGCACCCTCGACGGCTTCCGCACCCAGGTCGAGAGCATGGTTGGTCGTGGCGACGGCCTGCCCCGCAACGAGGCCGCTTCCATAACCCCGCGCGCGAGGCGCGTGATGGAGCTGGCCGGCAGCGAGGCGCGCAGCCTCGGGTCCAACGTGATCGCGACCGAGCACATACTGCTCGGGATCATCCGTGAGGGCGACGGGGTCGCCTACCGCATACTGCAGGAGCTGACGCGCGACGTCGACACCGTCAGGTGGCGCATCCTGGCGGCCGCCGACCCCAAGAACCAGGCGGAGTCGGTCAACACGCCGTTCCTTGACGAGTACGCCCGCGACCTGACCAAGGCCGCTCAGGACGGCAAGCTCGACCCCGTCATCGGGCGCACGGAGGAGATAAGGCGCGTCATCCAGATCCTCAGCCGCCGCACCAAGAACAACCCTGTGCTCATCGGCGAGCCCGGCGTCGGCAAGACGGCCATCGTCGAGGGGCTGGCGCAGGCGATAATCGAGGGCCGCGTCCCGCCCAACCTCGGCGGCGTCAGGGTCCTCTCCATAGACCTCTCCAACGTGGTCGCCGGCACCAAGTACCGCGGCGAGTTCGAGGAGCGCCTCAGGCAGATAATCGAGGAGCTCCGCAGCGCCCGCGTCGTCGCGTTCATTGACGAGCTCCACACGCTTGTCGGCGCGGGCGGCGCAGAGGGCACGCTCGACGCCGCGAACATCCTCAAGCCGCCGCTCTCCCGCGGCGAGATTCAGGTGATCGGCGCCACGACGACCGGCGAGTACCACCGCTAC